>JAIXQY010000015.1 GCA_027485485.1 Sphingomonadales bacterium
CAGCGTGAAGCCATCGGCCGGCCCCAGGCTGCGCTGGCTGGCCGGATCAAAGCGGCGGATGGTTTCAATCTCGTCGCCAAAGAAATCGAGGCGCAGGCCATAATCTGCGCCCGACGGCATCACATCCACCAGGCCACCGCGCAGGGCATATTCGCCGGGTTCCACCACCGTATCCACGCGCACATAGCCATTGGCGGCGAGTTTCAGCGCCAGCGCATTGCGATCGATGCGGCTGCCGGGCTTCAGCCGGGCCGAAAGGCTGGCGATGCGGGCCTTGGGCAGGCAGCGCTGGGTGATGGCGTTGACGGTGGTGACCACCAGTTGCGCCCCGGCCGGCGCTTCGGCCAGGGCAGCAAAGGCGGCAAAGCGATCCGATGCGGCCTTCAGTGAGGGCGAGGCGCGATCATAGGGCAGGCAATCCCAGGCCGGCAGCAGCACCACATCGATTTCCGGCGCGAAATAGCCGGCGGCTTCGGCCAGTTCGCGCGCCTGCACATCATCGGCCGCAACAAACCAGGCCCGGCCCTTCGCGGCGCGCGCCAGATCGGCCATCAGCCACGGCAGATAGCCTTCGCCGCAGCGGGCAAGGACGAGCGGGCGCGGGCTGGCAGCGATGCGGACGGGATCGATCATGCGCGGCTTATCGGCCGATCTCGACGAAATCCAATTTCATCAGCGCCTGCATCATCGGGCCTTCCAGATGGGCCGGCGGCGGCGTGGTGCCAAAGGCCCAGGCCAATATGTCAACATCCTGTTCCTGCAGGATGATTTCAAACCAGGCCATGGCGGCTTCATCCCAGCCGGCGTGGTGGCGATCATAATAGCCGCCAACCACCAGATCGGCCTCCTTGGTGCCGCGATGCCAGGCGCGATATCTGGCGCGGCGCTGGCGCAGTTCGAAGGGATCGGGCTGGTTGTCGTTGGTCGCAGGGGTCTGCATCGGGCGGCCTTTTCCAAACGGCTGTGCCGCGCGGGCGTTTCAAATGGCCAGCGCGGGTGTATGCTGTGTCTCTATCATGCGTCCTGCCGTGCTCAATCCATTGTTTGCCGAAGTCGCCACCCTGAAGGGGGTGGGAAGCGCGCAGGTGCGGCAATTGGCGCGGCTGAAGATCGCCCGCCTGATCGATCTGGCCTTTCATCTGCCGACGCTGATGATCGAACGCCAGGCGGTGGACCAGCTCGATGAAAGCCTGGTGGGCCAGCCGGTGATCGTGCCGCTCACCCCGGTGCGCCACGATCGCGGCGGACCGCGCAGCCCCTTGCGGGTGGCGGCGGTGGATCGCGGGGGGCTGTGGGTGGATCTGGTGTATTTCGGGCAGACCGCCAGCTGGGCGCAAACCCGCCTGCCGATCGGCGTGGAGCGGCAGATCACCGGCAAGCTGGACCGTTATGGCCAGAAATTGCAGATCGCCCATGCCGATGTGGCAGCCATTGCTGCGGAGGCTCCGGCGGCGATGCGCGAGGCGGTCTATCCGCTCACCGAGGGCCTGAGCAACCGGCGCATGGGCCAACTGGTGGCCGAAGCGCTGGGCCGGGTGCCGGCGCTGCCCGAATGGATCGAACCCAGCGTGCTGGCGCGGCAGGGCTGGGCCGGCTTTGGCGACAGCCTGGCGGCGGCGCACCGGCTGGAAGGCGGGCGGGACCGGCTGGCCTATGATGAATTGCTGGCCAATCAGTTGGCGCTGATGCTGGTTCGGCAGTCCACGCGCAGCCGCCGTGGCCGGGCGCTGCCGGGAAGTGGCCATCTGGTGGACGCCTTGAAGGCGCGGCTGCCATGGTCGCTGACCAATGCGCAGAGTCGGGTGATTGGCGAAATTGCCGGCGATATGGCCCAGGCCGAACCCATGCTGCGGTTGGTGCAGGGCGATGTGGGGTCGGGCAAGACGCTGGTGGCGCTGTTTGCCATGCTGGCCGCGGTGGAATCAGGCGCCCAGGCCGCCATGCTGGCCCCCACCGAGATATTGGCGCGCCAGCACCACGCCAGCCTGTCGGCGCTGCTCGACGGCCTGCCGGTGCGCGTGGCGCTGCTCACCGGGCGGGACAAGGGCAAGGTGCGCGAAGTGATCCTGGCCGATCTGGCTGCCGGGCGGATCAACATCATCGTGGGCACCCATGCGATTTTCCAGGAGGCAGTGGCCTATCAGGATCTGGGGCTGGTGGTGGTGGATGAACAGCATCGCTTTGGCGTGGCCCAGCGCCTGATGCTGGCGGCCAAGGCGCACACCCCGCCCCATGTGCTGGCGATGACCGCCACGCCGATCCCGCGCAGCCTGGCGCTCACCCGCTTTGGCGAAATGGATCAGAGCATGATCGATGAGCGCCCGCCCGGCCGCCAGCCGATCGAGACCCGGGTGGCCGGCGCCGCGCGGCTGGACGAGGTGATCGCGGGCCTGGCCCGGCATCTGGAGGCGGGCGGCCAGGCCTATTGGGTGTGTCCGCTGGTGGAGGGCAACGAGGATGAAGATGAGGCCGCCGCCACCACCCGCGCCGCCTTCCTGAAGGCGCGGCTGGGCGATGGCCGGGTGGGCCTTGTCCATGGCCAGATGAAGGGGCCGGACAAGGATGCGGTGATGGCCGAATTTGCCGGCGGGCGCCTGGGCCTGCTGGTGGCGACCACGGTGATCGAAGTGGGCGTGGATGTGCCGGCCGCCACGCTGATGATCATCGAGGCGGCCGAACGCTTTGGCCTGGCGCAGTTGCACCAGCTGCGCGGCCGGGTGGGGCGCGGCAGCGGCCAATCCGTGTGCCTGCTGCTGCGCGGGGACGAACTGTCGGAAACCGCGCGCAGCCGGCTGAAGCTGATGCGCGAGACCAACGACGGCTTCCGCATCGCCGAGGAGGATCTGAAACTGCGCGGCCCCGGCGAGATATTGGGCACCCGCCAATCCGGCGAAGAGGCCTTCCGCTTTGCCGATCCGGGGCGGGTTCAGCAGTTTGTTGCGATGGCGCGCGCCGATGCGCGGTTGCTGCTGGATCGCGATGGCGGGCTGGATGGGCCGCGCGGGCAGGCGGCGCGGCTGGCGCTTTATCTGTTTGATCGGGATGCGGGGGTGGCCTTGTTGCGGGGTGGGTAGATTTGCTTGAAGGCTCACCCCCAGCCCCTCTTGGCTGCGGGAGGGGAGCCACGCCGGCTTGACGCTCACATGGTTCGTCACGAACAAACCGCTCCCCTCCCGCTTGCGGGAGGGGTTGGGGGTGGGCTTGTGCCGCCAGGGCCGTGCTGGTGAACGGTTGCAGCGGCCGGCGGCAGAGCCGCCGAGTCCGCTGAGGGTGAGGAAAAAGCAGAGAGAAGAGCGTGGCGGAGCCACGCCGTCAGACGAGTCAAAAATGGCGACCTGATGGTCGCCATTTTCGCTCGCTGGCCGGTCTTGATCGAGTCTGCCCGCAACGCTTGCGCGTTGCGGGCAGCCGATCTGCGACGCCTATAAGCCGGGTTCTGTCCAGGGGCGTTAACCCCCTGGGCGACCATTCCTCTCGGACGGCGGTTGCCCGCCGCCTCCAGCAACCAACCCGGATGACTGAGCCGGTTCCTGCTCTGCGGGGTTGCCCCCGCGCGCCATCCCTATTCGGTCTTGCTCCCGGTGGGGTTTGCCGTGCCGCTTTGGTTGCCCATCGCGCGGTGCGCTCTTGCCGCACCGTTTCACCCTTGCCTGTCCTCCCCGAAAGGAGCCATCGGCGGTCTCTTCTCTGTGGCACTGTCCCTGACCCTGGCCGAAACCAGAGCCGCCGGGCATTACCCGGCACCGCGTTCCGTGGAGCCCGGACTTTCCTCGGCAGATTTGCACCTGACGCGGCCGCCCAGCGACGTGATCGCAGCTTGGCCATTGCCATGATACTGCGATTCGCGCCACAGGCAGCAGCATGATTGAAATCGAAGGTATCATTGGGAGTGGGGGCGAAAGCTTCACCATCCCGGCCGAGGTGATTGCCGAAGGCCTGAAACTCGCCCCCGAACAGGTGCAGCCGATGCTGGCCGGGCGGCTGATCACCACCTGGGTGGAAGCCGGCGTGGACGAAGATTTCGGCACCTTCCGCCTCACCTTCGCCACCGACAAGCGCCGCCTGCGCCTGATCATCGATGCGTTGGGCAGCGTGGTATCGAAATCCACGCTGGATTTTGGTGGCCATGATCTGCCGATGGGGGCGCGGCGGCCCGGCGCGGTGTGAAATTGGCCCCCGCCGAACATTACAGACTTGCAATGTTCGGCGGGATTCGCCATAACGCTTGGGTCGAGGCGACGCCCCCCTGTTTTGTCGCCTCGCGCGCCAGCCAACGTGCCGGCAAACCGCATCTCTGGGTGGCCTTCCCCCTGTTTTGGCCACCCGCGGAAAACTTCCGGCCGGCGCTCCCCACGGGCGCCGGCCGGTTCTTTGCTAAAGCCCCTCGGCCAGCAGCAATCCGCGCAATATGGCCCGGCATTCGCCATCAATCACCCCATCCAGCCGCGCAGGGCGGTGGCGGCGCTGGAAGGCGATCACGGCATCGGCCGGCGCGGTGATGTCATAGCCATAGCGGGCAAGCGCAGCGAGGAAGCCGGGATCGGTCCAGTTGGGATCCACGCTGGGGCGCGGGGCGGCGGCCAGCCCGGCGCGGGCCAGGCGCGGCCAGTCGAACATCTCGCCAGGGTCCTGCTTGCGGGCCGGCGCGATATCGCTGTGGCCCACCACATTGGCCGGCGCGATGGCGTGGCGGGCGGCGATTTCGGCCACCAGTGCCTGCACCGCATCCATCTGCGCCGCCGGGAACGGCACATAACCAAATTCATGGCCGGGGTTGACGATTTCGATGCCGATGCTGGCGCTGTTCACATCCGTCACGCCCCGCCACCAGCTGCGGCCGGCGTGCCAGGCGCGTTTGGCTTCATCCACCATGCGCACCACCGTGCCATCTTCGGCGACGACATAATGCGCCGAAACGCCGGAGTCCGGGTTGGCCAGCCAATCGATGGCCGCCGCACCGCTTTGCATGCCGGTATAATGCAGCACGATCATGTCGATGGCGCGTTGCCGGTCGTTGAAATTGGGGCTGGGGCGATCGATGATGGTCATGACGGTTCCACCGGCATGTCGCTGTCGCGGCGCTGGGCGGTGCGGATGGTGATGATGGCCACCCCCACCAGGGTGAGCAGCCCGCCCACCAGCATCTGACCGGTGATCGGCGTGTCATACACCGCCACTGCAATCGCCACCGAAATCAGCGGCGTCGGCAGGGTGAGCGGCGAGATCACCGCCACCGGGTAACGCTGGAACAGCCAGGTCATCCCGCCATGGCCGACGATGCTCGACATGATGCCGGAATAGGCCACCCACCCCCAGGTGGCCAGCGGCAGATCGGGCACGGCGGCGAGACTTGCCGGTTCGAATGCATAGGCCAATGCCAGCATGATCGGGATCGACACCAGCCCCAGCCAGCCGTGGATGACCAGCACCGGCACCCCGGCCAGCTTGCGGAACAAGAGATTGCCGGTGGCCCAGCACAATGATGCCCCCACGGTGAGCAATATGCCGATGCGTTCATCGGCAATCGCCGGATCAAAGCCCATCACCACCACGCCCAGGAAACAGATGGCGATGGCCATGATGCGCGGCCAGCGTATCTCTTCCTTCATGAAGATCACCGCCAGAATCAGGCTGAACGGCACGCCGAGTTGGCCAACGATGGACAGCGCCGACAGATTGTTGGCCATGGCAAACGACAGCCCGCCCAGCGACATGAACAGCGCCCCGGCGATGAACCCGGTGAGCAGGATCAGCCCCATGCGCCCCGGCAGCCAGCGGATGAACGGCAGGCACACGGCGGTGGCTACGACATAGCGCAGCAGCACTGCCGTCAACGGCCCGGCCGACATCACGCCTTCCTTCACCGCCACCACGTTGAACCCCCACACCACATCGATGGCCAGGATCATGGCAAGATGCAGGGGGTTCATCGGCCTCTCCCGGTGAGTTGGTCATAGGCGGCGTTGATTTCCGCCATGCGGGTTTCGGCGACACGGATGAATTCGGATGGCACGCCTTCGGCAATGGCGCGATCGGGGTGATAACGTTTCACCAAGCCATGATAGGCGGCGCGGATGGCGCCATTGTCAACGCCCGGTTCGATGCCCAGCACCGCCCAGGGATCATCGCTGGCCGGGCTGAGATGGCGGCGGCGGATGCGGGCCTGCTGCGCCGCATCGAAGCCGAGCCGCTGGCCCACCTGGTCCAGAAACTCCAGTTCGGCGGGGTGAAAGCCATCGACCGCGGCGATCAGATAGAGCGCATCGAGCAGATCTTCGAGCGTGGCCGAACCGGGGCCGAGCAGATCGGCGGCCTGCGTGGCATAGGCTTCAAAGCCGGCGACCGAGGCCTTGGCCATGTCGTAAAAGCGGCGGGCGTTGGCGGCCTCGCCGGCATCGACATGGAACAGGCGCTGGAAGGTGGCGAATTCGGCGGCCGTGGCCTCCCCATCGGCGCGGGCCATCTTGGCGGCCAGCGCGATGGCGGCGATCGTGAAGGCCACCCGGCGGCGTTCCTGCACCCGTTCCGGCCGGCGGGCACGGGCCGCATCCACCGCACCGCCCGCCGCCGCACCCGCCAGCGCGCCGAGCGGCCCGCCGATCACCAGCCCGATGGCGGTGCCGGCCAATGTGGCCCAGATGCTCATTCTGCAATGGCTTAGGCAAATTGGGCCAGCGGGGGAAGTGGTGTATTGTGCCGCTGTGGCAGTGACGGGTCAGTGATCGCCGCCAAGATCGGTCACGCCCGACAGGGCGAGTTGTTCCACCAGTTCCGCCTGCAACCGGGCCAGTGCTGCCGCATCGCGGGCTTCGATGCGGGCGGTGAGCGCGGCCTGGGTGTTGGAGGCGCGCAGCAGCCACCAGCCATCGTGCCGCATCACCCGGGCGCCATCGGTTTCGTTCACCGTCGCACCGGCGGCCTTCAGCCGGGCCAATACCTCGTCCACCACAGCAAATTTGCGGGCTTCGCTGCAGGCGATGCGCAGTTCCGGCGTGTTGATCATCGCGGGCAGGCCCGACTTGATCGCGGTGAGCGAGCCGCCGGCGGCGCTCACCGCCTCCATCAGGCGCACCGCAGCCAATATGCCATCATCGACGCCAAACCAGCGGTGGGCGAAGAAGATATGGCCGCTCATTTCGCCGGCGATGGGCGCGCCCACTTGCTTCATCTTGGCCTTGATCAGGCTGTGACCGGATTTCCACATCAGTGGCTGGCCGCCCAGCGCGGTGATGCGATCAAACAGCGCCTGGCTGGCCTTCACATCGGCCACAATCGTCGCGCCGGGCAGCAGCTTCAACACCGGTTCGGCCAGGATGGCGATCAGCTCATCGCCCCACACCACCCGGCCCTGGCCATCCACCGCGCCGATGCGATCGGCATCGCCATCAAAGGCCACGCCAAAATCACAGCCTTTTTCAATCACCACGCGCTTCAGATCGGCCAGATTGGCCTCGATCGTGGGATCGGGGTGGTGGTTTGGAAAGCGGCCATCCACCGCGGTGAACAGCAGATGGTGGGTGCCGGGCAGAATGCGGGTGAGGCGTTCCACCACCGGGCCGGCAGCGCCGTTGCCGCAATCCCAGGCGATGGTGAAGGGGCCGCCCTGATAATCCTGCGCCAGCCGCTCCACATAGCGATCGATGATGTCCAGCGCTTGCAACGCGCCGTCGCCGCTGTCCCAATCGCCCTTGGCAGCCAGTTCGCCCAGCGCGCTGACATCGGCGCCAAAGAAGGGCCGCTGTTTCAGCAGCATCTTGAAGCCGTTCCAGTTGGCCGGATTGTGGCTGCCTGTCACCATCAGGCCGGCATCGGCATCACAATCGAACACGCTGAAATAGAGCATGGGCGAGGGGCCGAGGCCGATATCGATCACCTCGCAGCCCGAAGCCACCAGCCCGGCGGCCACGGCGGCGGCAAATTCGGGCGAGGAGACACGGCCATCGCGGCCCAGCATCACCCGTGTGCCGCCGCCGCGCCGTACGATGGTGCCGAAACTGCGGCCCACCGCCAGCGCGTCGGCTGCGCTCAGGCTTTCGCCAACGACGCCGCGGATATCATATTCGCGCAGCGCGGCGGGGTGGAAGATGTGGGCCACGTCTGCCTCAGCCAATGGAATCGCGGCGCTTTTCGGCGGCGGCCACCAGCAGATCGCGCGCGGCGGTGAGGGCCTGGGCCTGATCATCGCTGCCGCCGGCATCGGGGTGGGCGCTGGCCATTTTCTGCCGCCACGCCTGCCAGATCACATCGGATGCTGCGTTGGGCGGCACATTCAGCAGGCGCGCGGCGCTGGCGATGCGGCGATCGGCAGCCTTGGGGCGGGCATGCCAAACCCACCAGCCCGCGGCGATGGCGGCCGCAACAGCGCCCATCACCAGCCGGCCGCTGGTGAAGAAGCGCAGCGCCAGCAGGCCGGCCGCCGCCGTGCCGCCCAGCCGCACCAGATTGGGCAGCAACAGGCCTTCGCGGTGCAGCCACCACGCCAGCCCCGCCACCGCCAGGATCGCCAACAGCATTAGGCCGTGAACTCATAAATGGTTGGGGTCGGGATCGCCCGGAGAGGCGATTTGGCGGTTTCGGGCACGCGAAGGCGGGCGTTCACGCCCCCGGCGAGCGGGCACGGGGCCGCCAAATCGCCTCTCCGGGCGACCGCGCAGCGGCGCCAGAGTCCTTTGGGGCGCTTTTGCCCGCTGGCGGCGTCGCGTCGTCGGTTACGATGCGCTGCATCGCGCCCTCCTAACTCCTTGCCAGCGAACAAAATCACCATCGTCACGACCCCAACCACTTATGAGTTCACGGCCTGGGCCGCCAATTCCACGCCGCCGGGCAGGTTCAGCCCGGCGATGAGCGCGCGCAGTTCAGCGCGGGCCGCGACGTGCGACAGCGAAAAATCGTTGAGCGCGGCGCGATCGAGCAGGGTGAGGCCGCGCGGGAAGAATTCGCGGAAGATCACCCGTTCCGACAGGCCGGGCAGCACGCGAAAGCCGATGCGCCGCGACAACGAGTCGAGCGCCGCGCCCACCCGTTGCTTGTTGCGGGCATCCAGCGCCGAAAGCCGGTTCCTGAGCACCACCCAATCCATCGGCCGGCCTTCTTCACGGGCGCGGCGGGTGCGGGCTTCCCACACGAGCTCGGCGTAGAAACTGGGCTTCGTCACCTCATAGGTTTCGCCATCCACTTCGCCGATCAGATCGAAATCGACGAAACTGTCGTTGATCGGCGTCACCAGTGTATCGGCGCGGGCCATGGCAGCGCGGGCCAGCGGCGAATCGCGGCCCGGCGAATCGACCACCACGAAGTCCAGCGCGCTGGCCTGGGAAAAGCGCAGCGCCAGTTCAGCCTCCGCCTGATCACCTTCGGCCACCACCGCCACATCTGGGGCGGGCAGGGTGAGGCCGTGGCGCTGGGCATGATGCCAGCGGTTTTCCAGATAGCGGGTGGCGGTGCGCTGCCGGCTGTCGAGATCGATCAGCGCGGTGCGATGCCCGGCCAGCGCCAGGGCGACGCCGATGTGCACGGCGGTGGTGGATTTGCCGGTGCCGCCCTTTTCGTTGGCAAGCACGATCACATGTGCGGTCACGCGGGTCCCTTGGTGGCTGGTGTTGGGTCTTGCAACTGGTGGCCCTATCGCCCACAGGCCGGCTTTGGAGTCAACGCCTGCCAAGCGGGCGCAGCTGTGAAGAGTGTATGACAAACCCGCTTGCCGTTGTGAGAACCCCCGATGCGCTGCGGGCGGCCGTGCGGGCCTGGCAGGCGCAAGGCAAGCGCGTGGCGCTGGTGCCCACCATGGGCGCGCTGCACGCCGGCCACCTGGCGCTGGTGACCAAGGGGCTGACGCTCGCCGATGTGGCGGTGGCGTCCATCTTCGTGAATCCCAAGCAGTTTGGCCCCAACGAGGATCTGGAACGCTATCCGCGCGATGAGGCCGGCGATGCGCTGAAGCTGGCCGGGGTGGGGTGCAGCCTGCTCTATGCTCCCGATGTGGCCACCATGTATCCGCCGGGCTTTGCCAGTTTCGTGCGGGTGGCGGGCGTGCCTGATCTTCTGTGCGGCAGGGTGCGGCCGGGGCATTTTGATGGCGTGGCCACCGTGGTGGCCAAGCTGTTGTGTGCGGCGCAGGCCGATGTGGCGGTGTTTGGCGAGAAGGACTGGCAGCAGCTGGCGATCATCCGGCGCATGGCGGCCGATCTGGATATCGGCACGGCCATTCACGGCTGTTCCATCGTGCGCGACCATGATGGCCTGGCCCTGTCCAGCCGCAACGCCTATCTTTCGGCGGACGAGCGCCAACGTGCGCTGGCCCTGCCGCAGGCGCTGATCGCCACCCGCGCCGCGATTATCGGCGGCATGCCGGTGGCCGCAGCGCTGGCCGCCGGCGAGCGGACGATCAAGTCTGCCGGGTTCGTGCGGCTGGATTATCTGGAGCTGGTGGACGGCGAAACCCTGCACAGTGTGGCCCGGCCGGCACCGGGCGCGCGGCTGATGGGGGCAGGCGTGATCGGCACGACGCGGCTGATCGACAATATTGCGATTTAACGCCGCCGGCGGGGCTGGCCATAGGGCAGCATCCGGCCGCCATTCCAGCCGCCGCCCCAGCCGCCAAAGCCGCCGAAACTGTTGCCGATCAACAGGCTGTTCTGCGCGTCGCCGCTGGCATAGCCCAGGCTGAACCCCGAAATGCCGCCAAAGCGGCCGGTGCCCTGGGTGATGGAGATGGCGGCGGTCCCGGTCTGGCCCACGGGCATGATGGCGGTGCCGCTCATGCCGAAGGTGCCGCCGCTGCCGGCAAACATGCTCACTTCGCCGTGCACCTTGCGATCATTGATGGCCGGGCCAGCTTCGGCGAAAAATTCGGGATAGAGTGAGCGATCCAGTACTGATGGCCGGCGCTGGACTTCCGGGGTGAGCACCGGCGTTTTTTCCGGGCCACTGGCGGCCGCTGCAATCACCGCATCGCGCTGCGCGTCAGACAGGCGCACCACTTCGGTGGCGGCAGCAGGAGTGGCCAGCACGGCCAGCAGGATCGCGATTCGCATCATGCACTCTAACAGCTATTCGCCTTGCTCGCGCCTGAACGGGCCTTGCGCTTCAAGATATTCAATCTCTTCGATCATGGCGCGGGTTTCGCGGGCCAGATAATCGGCGACGGCGCTGCGGAAGCCGGGATTGGGGATATGGTGGGCCGAAATCACCGGAGTGGGGCGGTAACCGCGCGCCAGCTTGTGGGCGCCTTGCGCGCCGGCCTCCACCCGCGCGCGGCCATGGGCGATGGCCCAATCAATGGCCTGATAATAGCAGAGCTCGAAATGCAGAAAGGGCACATCCTGGGTGCAGCCCCAATAGCGGCCGTAAAGACATTCATCGCCGATGAAGTTCAGCGCGCCGGCAATGGGGGTTCCGGCCCGGCAGGCGAACATCAACAGGGTGCGTGTCCCCATCGTCTCGCCGATCTGGCTGAAGAATTTGCGGGTGAGATAGGGCTGGCCCCATTTCCGCGCGCCCGTGTCCTGATAGAAGGTCCAGAACGCATCCCAATGGCTTTCCGTGATGTCGGCGCCGGTGAGGTGGATGATGTCGAGGCCCACGACCGCCCGTTCGCGTTCCTTGCGGATCATCTTGCGGCGGGAGGAGGAGAGGGCGGCCAGGAAATCGCTGAAATCGCGATAGCCATCATTCTGCCAGTGAAACTGCTCGCCCATGCGGATCAGCCAGCCGGCATCGCGGAACAAGGGCTGTTGTTCGGGCGTGATGAAGGTGGCGTGGGCGCTGGAAAAGCCGTTGCTGGCGGTGATCTGTTCGGCCGCGGCGATCAGGGCCGGGGCGCATTCGGGGTCGCGCAGCAGCAGGCGCGGGCCCGTGGCGGGCGTGAACGGAAAGGCCGCCTGCAACTTGGGATAATATTGGCCGCCGGCCCGCGCCCAGGCATCGGCCCAGGCATGATCAAACACATATTCGCCCTGGCTGTGGGTCTTCAGATAACAGGGCATGATCCCGGCCGGGCGGCCATCCGCGCCATCCGCCACCAGATGCACCGGCTGCCAGCCGGTGCGCGCCGTGGCACTGCCCGACTCCTCCAGCGCGCGGAAGAATTCGGCTTGCGCAAAGGGGTTTTCCGGGCCGGCGCAGGCGTTCCAATCGGCCAGCGCGATCTCGCTGGCCTTGCCCACCACACGCACCGGCCACTCACGCATCAGGCGATCTCAACCACCGCATCCACTTCCACGGCAACGCCGCGCGGCAGCACCGCCACGCCCACGGCGGCGCGGGCATGGCGGCCGGCATCGCCAAACACTTCGACCATCAGATCGGATGCGCCATTGCCCACCTCGGGCTGGCTGGTGAAATCGGGGTGGCTGGCGACGAACACGCCCAGCTTGACGATGCGCTTCACGTGGGAAAGCTCGCCCAGCGCCAGCTTCATCTGGGCGATCAGGCCCACGGCACAGCGGCGGGCGGCGGCCTGGCCATAGGCCACGTCGACCGTGTCGCCCAGCCGGCCCTTCATCAGGCTGCCATCCTCGGCAAAGGGGATCTGGCCGCTGATGTGCATCAGCTTGCCGCTGGTCACCGTGGGCACATAATTGGCCGCCGGCGGCGCAGCGCTGGGCAGGGTGATGCCAAGATCGGCGAGCTTCTGTTCCGGGGTCATGGGGATCAGCCTTTCAGGATGGTTTCGATGTGGGACAGCATCGCCGACCAGTCATCATGGCGGGCGTGGGCATCGGGGCTCATCGGGATCAGGTGGCGCACTTCGGGTTCGGCCACCATGTGCAGGCGGTGCACATGCGGCACATGCGCCTTCACCGATGTGTGGTTGGGCGGCAGATCATCGATGAAAATCGCTTCTGACGGCTGAAATTCATCCAGCAATTTCTTCAGCGGCGCGCCCTTGCCGCCCTGGTTGCCGATCACGCGATAGGGCATGCCCAGCCTGGCCAACTCGCTGGTGCGGCGGGTGGCGTGGTGATCGGCGATGTTGGTGAGCACCACCACGTCGCATGTCGCAGCCAACTGGCCCAGCGCATCGGCAGCGCCCACGATCGGATGCTGATTGTGCATCCAGTCGGCAAAAAAGCCATCGAGCAACGGCGGAAATTCCTGCGGCGCCACCGCGCTGCCATCGGCGCGCTTCACATTGCCGGTGAGGGCGAAACTATCCATGCTCAGCGTCAGGCCATGGGCCTCGCGCAGATAGTCGATGAAGGGCGCGATGAAGTGCAGCAGCACGCCATCACAATCAGACACGATAAGCGGGCGTGGTTTCACCAGTCGCTCCCCAGCTTGCGCGCGGCCAGCGCCAGCGCGTCCGGCTTCACGCCAATGGCGTCGGCCGTGGCGAGCAGATCCGCTTCATTGGCCATCAGATAATCCAGCAAGGCCATCAACGTGGCCGGCTGCCCCGCCTTGGCCCGCAGTTCAGCCACATCCATGCCGGTGAGCGCCAGAAAGCGCGGCCCCATCGCCTCATCGCCGGCAACATGCGCCAGCGCCTGCAAGGCCAGAACGGCCGGATCAGCATGGGAAGGACGGTCACGAAGCACGAGGCAAGCCCTAAGGCCAAGCGAGCAGGCTGCCAAGCAGAGTTGCAACGCATTGCGGTCGCAGGCTGGCGTTGCGGAGCGCGATCTTGCATGCTGTTCCGTGGCAGCAGGTTTGGCATGACCAATCACTTGCGCCTGACATGGTTGCGGAGATGCAGATGCGAACCGGCCTGATGTTGCTTGCCTTGCAGGCTGTTGTCGCCAACGCTCCGGAAACGCCGGCCTTGGTGTTTCGAGATGCCTCGCGGCCCGTGTATCAGCGGACAGTGTCGCCGCAGGAAATGGCCGCGCTGGCGGCCCGCGGCGCCCTGATCATCGATGTTCGGCTGCCGGAGGATTTCGCCAGCAACCCGGTTTTGATCGAAGGTGCAGTCTATCGCAATCCCGAACGGCTCAGCCAATGGGCGGGTGAGCTGCCCAAGGATCGACCCATCGTGGTCTATTGCGTGAAGGGGGCCTGGGTCAGCCAGAAGGTGGCCGCATTTCTGCATGGCCAGAAGCGCGATGTTTACAGCCTCGCCGGCGGTCAAGCGGCGTGGAACGCCAGCCGTATTCCGGCGCAATTGCCCAATTAAAAAGGGGCCGGCGTTGCCGCCAGCCCCTTCATGCCATCAGGCAGCGCAAAGGCGCTTACTTGATCTTGGCTTCCTTGAAATCGACGTGCTTGCGGGCCACCGGGTCGTACTTGCGGAACAAGAGCTTTTCGGTCTTGGTGCGCGGGTTCTTCTTGGTGACATAGAAATAGCCGGTGTCAGCAGTGGACACGAGCTTGATCTTGATGGTCGTCGGCTTGGCCATGTTTCCGTTCCGCAATGATCGAGTTGCGCGCGAGGCCAGGGCCGGCGCGGCGAAGGCAGCCTCATTGCGAGAAATGGCCGGCAGAGTCAAGCGTGATGGCCGGGTTTTCCGCTCTGAACGCGCCAGCCATTGGCAGCGGGCGGGCAAAGCCCTATTTCAAGGGGCATGACCCCCATCACCCTTGAAGATCGCGCCGTCTTGTCAGTGGCGGGCGCGGATGCCAGCAGCTTTCTGCAGGGCATGCTCACCCATGATGTTGGCCTGCTGGCGCCGGGGCGGGCGTTGTTTGCCGGGCTGCTTTCACCCCAGGGCAAGGCGCTGTTTGATTTCCACCTGCATGATGGCGGCGATGGCAGCATCCTGATCGATGTGGCGGCGGCAAAGGCCGATCCGCTGTTGAAGCGGCTGGGCATGTACAAGTTGCGCAAGGCCGTCACCCTGGCGCGGCGTGATGATCTGGCGGTGCTGGCCAGTTGGCCCGGCGGCGAAGCGGTTGATGCACGCACCCCCGCGCTGGGCGCGCGCTGGATTGCGCCCGCTGGCAGTGCGCCGGATGGTGCGGCCCTCTATGATGCGCATCGCCACGCGGTGGGTGTGCCCGACAGCGCAGATATCGGCCAGGATGAGCTGTTGTGGCTGGAAACGGGAGCCGATCTGCTGAACGGCGTGAGCTTCACCAAGGGCTGTTACGTCGGCCAGGAGAATACCGCGCGCATGCACCACCGCGACAAGGTGCGCCGCCGGCTGGTGCCGGTGACGATCACCGGTGATGCCGGTGAGGCAGTGGAGGTGAAGGATGATCAGGGCCGCGTCTGCGGCAAGCTGCGCAGCCGCAACGGCGATGCCGTCATCGTGCATCTGCGGCTGGAAGCGGCGACTGGGCCACTGTTTCTGGGCGAAGCGAGCGTGACGGTGCGGCGGCCGGCCTGGCTGGACAACGCCTGGTGATGGCCGATCCGCTGGCGCGTGCCGCCGCCCGCATCGATGGCAGCCTGGGCACCAGCTGGCGCTGGATCCGGGAAGACAGCGGTGAGGCGCTGTTTGGCGCCGGCATTGCGCTGGCGATCTTTGCCGGCCTCTATGTGCTGCATTTTCTGGCACGGCGCTGGCTGCCGGCAGACAGGGATGGTTGGCCCGGCGTGGCGCGCGGCATTGTTGACCGCACGCTGACATTGTTCCTGGTTGCCGTGGCGCTGGATGGCGCCACCCATGCCGTGGCACCGCCGGGGCCGCTGTTGCGGCTGGTGGATGGCATCTTCACCATCGCGCTGGCGGTGCAGGGCGCGTTGTGGCTGCG
>JAIXQY010000217.1 GCA_027485485.1 Sphingomonadales bacterium
CTGCGCGGGATGGAGTTGTGGCGGGAGCGGGAGCGTGAGTTCGGGCTGCCGCTGCTGTCCCAGGCGGGGCGGCTGCAACTGGCGACCGAGCTCAATGCCGGCCTGCGCGGATCGCGTGATGTGTTCACCCGGCTGAAGGTTGATCATGAGCTGATGACGGCGGCTGACATGCGCCGGCGTTGGCCGCAGATGGAGCCGGGCGAGAATCAGGTGGGCCTGTATGAGCCGGGCGCCTTGATCGTCCGCGCGCACCGCGCCTGCCTGGCGGTGGCAGAGGCTGCGGCGCGCAGGGGTGTGCAGATGGTGGCGGGCCGGGCCCAGCCGGGCCAGCCCGGTGGCGGCGCCATGGCCAATCTGGCGCTGCAGGGCGGCGAAATGGTGAGCGGCGGGCGCTATGTGTTTGCCTGTGGGCCGTGGCTGGGCCGGCTGTTCCCCGATCTGCTGGGCCGCAAGCTGCAGACGCCGCGGCGCGAGGTCTATTTCTTTGGCATGCCGGCTGGCGATGATCGCTGGTCCTGCCCCAATCTGCCGGTGTTTTCCGAAGCCAGCCATTATGGTTTCCCCAGTGTGGACGGCAAGGGCATCAAGGTCTGCCCGGTGGGCGGCGACACGATCATGGACCCGGACAATGATGATCGCATCGTCACGCCCTTCCAGGTGCGCCGCTCGCGCGAGTATCTGGCGCGCCGCTTCCCCGGCCTGAAGGACCAGCCTGTCATCGAAACCCGCGTGTGCCAGCTGGAAAACAGCGTGGACGAGCATTTCATGATCCAGCGCCATCCTGGGTGGGACAATGTCTGGATCGCCGGCGGCGGTTCCGGCCATGGCTTCAAGCATGGCCCGGTGGTGGGCGAGTATATCGCCGAGCGCGTGCTGGGCCGCCGGTCTGATCCGGAACTTGAGGCCTTGTTCCGGGTGAAGGACGCGACGTTCTGAATTTGATGCGCTGACGTTGTTGCCGGGCGGTTGTCAGCATCGCCCGGTTCGCGCACTATCCCCTCCAGGGTCAGTCACTTCGCGGGAGCGAATCATGTCTGCTGGCGGCCCGGAATCTTCGATCATGTTCATTGCCGGCACCCGCCCGGAGGCGGTGAAGCTGGCGCCGCTGGTGCTGGATATGCGGGCGCAGGGCCGGGCCGCGGTGCTGGTGGCGACGGGGCAGCATCGCGAGATGTTTGGCGAGGCGCTGGCCGGGTTTGGCCTGGTGGCGGATCATGATCTGGGCGTGATGGCGGCGCAGCCTGATGCGGTGGTAGGGCAATTGGTGCCCATGCTTGCCGATCTGATCCGGCGGCTGGAACCTGGTTTTGTGGTGGTGCAGGGCGATACCAGTTCCACCTTGGCCGGCGCTCTGGCGGCGCGTTATGCCGGGGTGCGGCTGGCGCATGTGGAAGCCGGCTTGCGCACCGGGACGGACGATCCCCACCCGGAGGAAATGCACCGCAAGCTGGTGGCGCAGATGGCGCAGTTGCATTTTGCGCCGACGCCGGCGGCTGCGGCGGCGCTGGCGGCGGAAGGGGTGCGGGACGGCGTGCATGTCACCGGCAACAGCGGCATCGATGCCCTGTTGCTGATGGCGGCGCGGCTGGAGGGCGATGCCGGCCTTGCCGATGCCGCGGTGGCGCCCTTTGCTCATGTGCCCAAAGGGCGCCCGTGGATATTGGCCACCATCCACCGCCGCGAAAACCGGGGCCGGCGGCTGGCGGCGGTGCTGGCGGCGCTGGGCGAATTGGCCGACGAGGCGGAGATTTTGCTCCCGGTGCATCCCAGTCCGGCGGTGGCTGGCCCGGTGCGGGCGATGCTGGGCGGCCGGGTTGGTGTGCATCTGTTGCCGCCGCTGCCCTATGCCGGTTTCGTCGCGCTAATGCTGCGCTCCGCCCTCGTGCTCACCGATTCGGGCGGGGTGCAGGAGGAGGCGCCGGCGCTGGGCCTGCCGTGCCTGGTGCTGCGGGATGGCACCGAACGGCCGGAGGGGCTGGCCAGCGGCAATGCCTGGCTGGTGGGCGCCCAGCGGGCGGCGATCGTGGCGGCGGCGCGGGCGGTGTTGACGGATGCGGCGCTGCACGCCCGGATGGCGGTGCCGGCGCTGCCCTATGGCGATGGCAGCGCGGCGGCGCGGATCAATGACGTGCTGTTGCGCCCAGGCCCGACATCATCGCGGCAAAGGTTGGAAAGCTGGTCTGGATCGGCCGCGCATCGTCCACAATCACAGGCTGCGCGGCGTTGAGGCCCAGGACCGCAAAGCTCATGGCGATGCGGTGATCGAGATGGGTGGCGATGGTGGCGCCACCGGGAACGGGATCGCCGCCGCGGCCGTGGACGATCAGGCCATCGGCCAGTTCCTCGCAGGCCACCCCGCAGGCGGCCAGGCCGTGCGCCATCACCGCGATGCGATCCGATTCCTTCACCCGCAATTCCTCCAGGCCGCGCATGATGGTGCGCCCCTGCGCTTGAGAGGCGGCGACGAACAGGATCGGATATTCATCGATCATGCTGGGTGCGCCTTCGGGCGGCACCTCGATGCCGGTGAGCGCGCTGTGGCGGACGTGGAGATCGGCCACCGGTTCGCCGCCGACCGTGCGCTGGTTCAACAGATCGATGCGGCCGCCCATCGCCTGCAACACGGTGATCAGGCCGGCGCGGGTGGGGTTGATGCCGACATTGCGGATGATGATGTCACTGCCCGGCACGATCAGCGCGGCAACCATCGGGAAGGCAGCCGAGGACGGGTCGCCGGGGACCTGTATGGTCTGCGGCTTGAGTTCGGCCTCCCCGCGAACCGTGATGATGCGGCCTTGCGGTGATTCGGTGACGCTCAGCGTCGCGCCGAATCCGGCCAGCATGCGCTCGCTGTGGTCGCGGGTGGCGATGGGTTCGATCACCGTGGTGTCGCCCGGCGTGTTCAGCCCGGCCAGCAGGATGGCGGACTTCACCTGGGCCGACGCCACCGGCAGCGTGTAGGTGAGCGGGATGGCCGGGCAGGCGCCGGTGATGGTGAGCGGCAGGGTCTGCTTGCCCGCACCCGGTGTCGCGGTGATCGTGGCACCCATCATGCCCAGCGGCGTGATCACCCGGCCCATCGGGCGGCCCGACAGGCTGGCATCGCCCACGAAGGTGGCGGTGATCGGGTGGCTGGCCACCAGGCCCATCAGCAGACGGGTGGAGGTGCCGCTGTTGCCCATGTCGAGCGCGCCGGCCGGTTGCAGCAGGCCGCCGACGCCAACGCCATGAATGCGCCATTCGCCCGTCTCGCTGCGCTCGATCTGCGCGCCCATGGCCCGCATGGCGGCGGCGGTGGCCAGCACATCCTCGCCTTCCAGCAGGCCGGTGACGCGGGTTTCGCCCACCGCCAGCGCGCCCAGCATCAGCGATCGGTGGCTGATCGACTTGTCCCCCGGCACCGTCACATCGCCGGTAAGCGGCCCGAAAGCGGCAAGGCTGAGCGGTTGCGGAAGATCGGCGGCGTGCGTCATGAGGCGGCGCTTTGACAGGGCTTGCCGCCTGTGGCAATGCGCCAGCCTTTCCGGAGTGGGCTTTGCTTGCTCCGGGCATATTGCCGTGTGGCGATTACGGAGACATTGATGGTCAAGGCTGAATGGGGCACCAAGCGTGCCTGCCCGAAGTGCAACACCCGTTTTTATGATCTGGGCAAGGAAGATCCGGTGACCTGCATTTCCTGCGGCTTTGCCTGGGCGCCGGAACCGATTCTGAAGTCCAAGCAGACGACGCCGTTTGAAGCGATCAAGCCGCAGGTGGTTGAAGGCGCCGATGCGGATGAAGTGGTTGACGAGGATCTGGACCTCGACACCGACACCGAAGCCGGCGTGGCCGATGGCGATGTCGATCTGGGCGGTGATGACGATCTGGGCGTCGTTTCCGAAGGCGGCGACGACGAGAATTGAGGTTTCCGGCCGGCGGCGATGATTTTGGGCTTGCCAGCCCGGATTGTTTCGCCTAACCGGCCGCTCCCGGCGCTGTTGGAAACAGCAGCGTCCGCAAATTGGTGCGGGGCCTTAGCTCAGCTGGGAGAGCGCTACGATGGCATTGTAGAGGTCAACGGTTCGATCCCGTTAGGCTCCACCAAACCAAAAACCCCGGCCGGTAACGGTCGGGGTTTTTTGCTTTTCACCTGATTCGCTGGCAAAGCGCAGCGCCATGAGCAGCCGTTCCGATTATCGCGCCCACCGCCTCATCCCCACCCGCTGGATGGACAATGATGCTTATGGCCACGTCAACAACGTGGTTTATTACAGCTGGTTCGATACGGCGGTGAATGCCTGGCTGATCGAGGCGGGGCTGCTGGACATCCATCATGGCAATCCCATCGGCCTGGTGGTGGAAACCGGCTGCCAATACAGTCGCTCCGTGGCCTTTCCCGAAACCGTGGAAGCGCATCTGCGCATCGCCAAGCTGGGCAGCAGCAGCGTGCGTTGGGAAGTGGGGCTGTTCACCGCCGGCCACGATGGCCCGGCGGCACAGGGGCATTTCGTGCATGTCTATGTTGATCGCGTCAGCCGCCGGCCCAGCCCGCTCCCCGATGCGTGGCGGCAGCTGCTGATGCCGCTGGTGGTTGCGCCAACGCCCGCCACGCCTTAAGCGCCCGCGATGCACACGCCAGACGACTCGATCCTCATCCTCGATTTCGGCAGCCAGGTGACGCAGCTTATCGCCCGGCGCATCCGCGAGGCCGGCGTCTATTGCGAGATCGTTCCCTTTGCCAAAGGCGCCGAGGCGTTTGCGCGGATGGCGCCGAGGGGCGTGATCCTGTCGGGCAGCCCGGCCAATATCAGCGACGCCAACGGCCCGCGCATTCCCGATGCCGTGCTGGCCGCCGATGTGCCGCTGCTGGGCATCTGCTATGGCGAACAGTCGCTGTGTTACCAGCTCGGCGGTTCTGTGGTGGCATCGGATCACCGCGAATTCGGCCGGGCCGAAATCGACATTGTTGATGATTGCGCCTTTTTTGCCGGGGTGTGGGCCAAGGGCGACCGGCCGACGGTGTGGATGAGCCATGGTGATCGTATCGATGCCATCCCGCCGGGGTTCCGCGCCGTCGCCACCAGTGCCGGCGCGCCGTTCGCCGCCATCGCCAATGATGAAGCCCGCCGATATGGCGTGCAGTTCCACCCGGAAGTGGTGCACACCGCCGATGGCGCGGCGCTGCTGAAGAATTTCGTCATCAATGTCTGCGGCGTCACCCCCAACTGGTCGATGGCCGGTTTCCGCGCCGCCAAGATCGCCGAAATCCGCGAACAGGTTGGCGATGCCCGCGTGATCTGCGGCTTGTCCGGCGGGGTTGATTCGGCGGTGGCCGCTGTGCTGATTCACGAAGCCATCGGCGATCAGCTTACCTGCGTGTTCGTCGATCATGGCCTGATGCGGCTGGGCGAGGCCGAACAGGTCGTCACCCTGTTCCGCGAACATTATCATGTCCCGCTCGTTCACGTGGAGGCCGAGGCGCTGTTCCTCGATGGCCTGGCCGGCGTCACCGATCCCGAAGCCAAGCGCAAGTTCATCGGCAAGACCTTCATCGAGGTGTTCGAGGCCGAAGCCAAGAAGATCGGCGGCGCCGATTTCCTCGCCCAGGGCACGCTCTATCCCGATGTGATCGAAAGCGTGTCCTTCACCGGCGGGCCCAGCGTGACGATCAAGAGCCACCACAATGTTGGCGGCCTGCCAGAGCGCATGAACATGAAGCTGGTCGAACCCTTACGCGAATTGTTCAAGGACGAGGTGCGCCGGCTGGGCGTGGAGCTGGGCCTGCCGCCGGCCTTTGTGGGCCGCCATCCGTTCCCCGGCCCTGGTCTCGCCATCCGCATCCCCGGCGAGGTGACGAAAGAGGCCTGTGACACGCTCAGGAAGGCCGATGCGGTGTATCTCGACGAGATCCGCAAGGCCGGCCTGTATGACGAGATCTGGCAGGCCTTTGCCGTGCTGCTGCCGGTGCGCACCGTGGGCGTGATGGGCGATGGCCGCACCTATGACCGCGTCTGCGGGCTGCGCGCCGTGACCAGCGTCGATGGCATGACCGCCGATGTCTATCCGTTCGAGGCCGCCTTCCTCACCCGCTGCGCCACCCGCATCGTCAACGAGGTCAAGGGCATCAACCGCGTGGTCTATGACTATACGTCGAAGCCGCCCGGCACCATCGAATGGGAGTGAGGCCCGGCCCCTGACGCGCCGAGCTCCCCCAACTGCAGATGGCGCTCCACCGTGTCGGCCAGCAGGCGCACGGCCATCGCCACCTCGACGCCGGCGGGCGTCAGATCATAATCAACATGCGGCGGGATCGTCTGGCGCGGCGTTCGCCGGACCAGGCCATCCTGTTCCAGCGTCCGCAGCGATTGCGCCAGCATCCGTTCCGACACGCCGCCAATCCGCCGCCGCAGCGCGCCAAAGCGCAACGTGCCATCATGCCTCAGCGCGATCAGGATCAGCCCGCCCCAGCGGCTGGTGACATGGTTGAGGATCAGCCGCGACGGGCAGTTGGGGTTCATCACATCGGCGATCTGATCGGCAATCATGGTCGGCACGTCCTGACTGGAATTTTTTCGACACTTACCTTTTTGTGTGTACTTCCGAAAGTAGAGAAACCCTCTATCTGGTCATGATCACCAACCAAGGAGATCAACATGACCATCGCCATCACCGGTGCCAGCGGCCAGCTTGGCCGGCTTGTCCTGTCCCATCTGCTCACCCTGCACGATCGCGCCGGCCTGATTGGCCTGGTCCGCGATCCGGCCAGCCTGGCCGGCCTTGGCATTGCCGCCCGCCAGTTCGACTACAAGGCCAGCGACACGCTGGCGCCGGCGTTGGCGGGCGTTGACACGCTGGTGCTGATTTCCTCCAGCGACTTTGATGATCGCGTTGGCCAGCATGCCAATGTGATCGCCGCGGCGCGCGCCGCCGGGGTGGGCCGCATCGTCTACACCTCCATCCTCAAGGCGGATCGCTCGCCCCTGCTCATCGCGCAGGATCATCGCGCCACCGAAGCATTGATCGCCGACTCCGGCCTGGCCGCCACCATCTTGCGCAACGGCTGGTACACGGAAAACTGGACCGCCAATCTGGGCGGCGCCCTGGCGGCGGGCGCCCTGATCGGATCGGCTGGCGATGCCCGCTTCACCCCGGCCACCCGTACCGATTATGCCGCGGCGCTGGCCGTTGTGGCGGCATCGGATGGTCATGCCGGCCAGGTGCATGAACTGGCCGGTGATGAAGGCTTCACCCTCGCCGATCTGGCCGCCGAAATGTCACGCCAGGCGGGCATCGCCTTGCCCTATCAGGATCTGCCACCGGCCAGCCTGCAGGCGATCCTGGAACAGATCGGCCTGCCGCCGGCCTTTGCCCATCTGCTGGTCGATGTCGACCAGAAGGCTGGTGCCGGCTGGCTGGCCGATGACAGCGGCACGCTGGCCCGGCTGATCGGCCGGCCGACAGCGCGGCTGGCGCAGGCGGTTGCAGCCGGGTTGCCGCCCAGGCCCTGATCATGCCCTGATGGCGTCTGCGCAGCCGTCCCTGCGGATGGCCGCGCAGGCGGTCATTCGCTGGTCGTCCCTGCAAAGGCTTCGGCAGACGCATCGGCCAGGGCGCGGGTTGCCGCGATGAAGCCATCGCGGTGCTGGGGCGGGGCGTAGAGCGTGTAGAGCCGCATGGGTTTCTCGCCGGTGTTGGTGATATTGTGCCGGGCGCCGGCGGGCACGATGATGGCATGATCCTTCTTGATCCGTGATTGCATGCCATCGATCGTCACGATGCCCTTGCCGGTTTCGATGCGGAAAAACTGGTCGTGCGTGGCGTGGACCTCTTCGCCAATATCCTCACCGGGGTTGAGCGACATCAGCACCAGCTGAAGATTCTTGCCCGTGTAGAGCACATGCCGAAAATCGCTGTTGGCTTCGGTGATGTCCTCGATATCTGCAACAAAGCCCTTCATGGCGCACTCCTCATTGGCTGTTCCGAAGCGGCAGGCACCATCGTCCCCCTGCTCCAGATCAGGGGGACGAAACCGGGCGGGCGACCATGTGTCAGCAGCTTGCATCCCGCCGATGGGCCGCCGCGCCGCGACATCATCCCCTATCCCGTGCCGGCGGGCTGGATCAGACTCGGCATATACTGGGCCTTGGTCAGGGCCAGCTGAGGCCCAGTATCTCCCAATTCTTCTCCCCCGCCGGCAGGCGCACCACGCGCACATCGCCCACCCTGGCGCCGCGTAGGGCCCGCGCGATGGGCGCGCTCCAGCCGATGCGGCCCTGGGCCACATCCTGTTCGTCATCACCCACCAGCGTCAGGGTGCGGCGGTTGTCGTCATCGTCGGCGATCTCCACGGTGCAGCCGAACAGCACCTTGTCACGCTCGGTCTGGCGGGCCGGATCGATCACCCGGGCGGCGGCCATGCGCTTGGAAAGATGGCCCAGCTCACGGTCAATCTCGCGCAACCGCTTGCGGCCATAAAGATAATCGCCATTTTCGCTGCGGTCGCCATTGCCGGCGGCCCAGCGCACCACCTCGACAATCGCCGGGCGGTCGCCATGCAGCAACTGGTCATAGCGGGCGCGCAGCGCGGCCATGCCGGCGGGCGTGATCGGGTTGCCATCTGTCACAGGTCCAACTGGCCCTGGGTGGTGGGGGCGGGCCGCATGCGGCGGCGCTCCGTGGCGGGCAAGCCGGCCTTGCGGCTGCCGTGGCGCTGCAGGATGGCGCGGGCCGGGGCGGCGTGGGCGGGATGGCGGCGGATGGCGGTGATGGCGGCCTTGGCCTCCCGCGCAGCCTGTTCATGATCGACCAGCGGCGCGGGATAACGCCCATGCAGTTCGGCCGGCGCCAACCACGGCTCATGCACCAACGGCGTGGGCAGATGCGCCAATTCCGGCAGCCAGCGGCGGATGAAGCGGCCATCTTCATCCTGATCATGGCCCTGCTTGATGGGGTTATAGATGCGCGGGATGTTGGTGCCGGTGGTGCCGGATTGCATCTGCACCTGCGCCCAGAGGATGCCGGGCTCATAATCGGTGAATGCCCGCGCCAGCACCGCGCCGCTGTGCCGCCAGTCCAACCGCAGATGATAGCTCGCCACCGCCATCACCATGGCGCGCATGCGGAAGTTCAGCCAGCCGGTGGCGGCCAGGCTGCGCATGCAGGCATCAACGAAGGGCCAGCCGGTGCGCCCGCTGGCCCAGGCCGCCAGCCGCGCATCATCATGGGCCGGCAGGCCGGCATAATCCGGGTGCAGGCAGCGCGCCTCCAGCCAGGGCGCGTCTTCCAGCTTCTGGATGAAGTGGCAGTGCCAGTGCAGGCGGCTGATGAAGCTGTCGATCGATCCGGTGAAGCGCGTGTCGCCCGCCGCCTGCCAGCGGGCGCGGGCGGTGAGCGCGGCCTGGAAGGCCTCCCGCATCGAGATCGTGCCCAGCGCCAGATGCGGGGACAGGCGGGAGCAATGGCTGGCGCCGCTGTCAGGGGCGGACATGGCGGCACGATAGGGCCGGCCGCGCTCATCCAGAAAGCCTTTCAGCAGCTTCAGGCCTTCGCGCCGGCCGCCGGGCTGGCGTTCGCACGGATCGGGCGCCAGGCCGATGTCAGCCGGCTGGGGCAGGGGATCGCTGGCCACATCGGCCATGGAGATGCCGGCGGGGGCGGGCAGGCGGGGCGCGCGCATCATCGCCTCCCACCGCGCCGCCCAGCCGTTGCGGTTGTTCAGCGCCCGCCACACCCCGTGCTGCATGGCCTCGCGCACCGGCACGCCCGCACCCCGCGCCCAGCGCCGCACCGCCCGGTCGCGGGCATAGCTCCACAGATTGCCGGTTTCTTCATGGGCATGGATCGCGCTGATGCCATGGGCAGCGTGGAGATCGTGCAGCACGGCGGCCGCATCGCCCACCCGCACCACCAGCCGGGCACCGCGGGCCCGCAGGCTGCGATCCAGATCGGCCAGCGATTCGGCCAGAAATTCGAACTGTCGGC
>JAIXQY010000085.1 GCA_027485485.1 Sphingomonadales bacterium
GCGGCGCTGGCCCGCGTGTCGGGCGTGCGCGGCCGGCTGGAACGGGCGGTGATCACCCGGGCGGGCGCGGCGGTCTATGTTGATTATGCCCACACGCCCGATGCCATCGTGGCGGCGTGCGCAGCTCTGCGCCCGCATGTGACAGGCAGGCTGATCATCGTGATCGGCGCCGGCGGCGACCGCGATGCCGGCAAGCGGCCGTTGATGGGTGAGGCGGCCGCCGCCCACGCCGATGCCGTGATCGTGACCGACGACAATCCGCGCAGCGAAGACCCCTCCGCCATCCGCGCCGCGGTGATGGCCGGCGCACCGCAGGCCGCCAACGTGCCCGGCCGGCGCGAAGCCATTGCCGCTGCCATCGCCGGGGCCGGCCAGGGCGATATCGTGCTGATCGCCGGCAAGGGCCATGAACAGGGCCAGATCATTGCGGGGCGCACCCTGCCGTTCGACGATGTCGCGGTGGCGCGGGAGTGCGCGGCATGAGCCTGTGGACCAGCGCCGCCATCGCCGCCGCGTGCGCCGGCACCGCGCAGGGTGACTTCACCGCCACCGGCGTCACCTTTGACAGCCGCGAGGTGGAGCCCGGCGACCTGTTCATCGCGTTGAAGGGGGAGGCCACCGATGGCCACCGTTTCCTGGCCATGGCGCAGGAGCGCGGCGCGGCCGGGCTGTTGGTGAGCGAAGCCGTGGCTGGCCCTGCCGTGCAGGTGGCTGACACGATGGCGGCGCTGAACGCGCTGGGCGCCGCCGCGCGTGACCGCAGCGGCGCCTTGCGCATCGGTGTGACCGGCAGTGTTGGCAAGACCGGCGTGAAAGAAGCCTTGAAGGCCGCACTGTCCCGCGCTGCCCCCGATGCCGTCCACGCGTCGGTGAAAAGTTACAACAACCACACCGGCGTGCCCTTGTCGCTGGCGCGGATGCCGGCGGCCAGCCGCTTTGGCGTGTTCGAAATGGGCATGAACCATGCGGGCGAACTGGCGACGCTGACGCAATTGGTGCGCCCACACGTCGCCATTGTCACCTGGGTCGCATCGGCGCACCGCGAGTTTTTTGCCACCGAAGCCGATATCGCGCGCGCCAAGGCGGAAATCTTTGCCGGGTTGCCCAACGGTGGCACGGCCATCATCCCGCACGACAATCCCCACGCCGGCCTGCTCGCCGATGCGGCCACGGCGGCGGGCGCGCGGGTGGTGCGGTTTGGCGTTGGTGAAGGCGCCGATGTGCGGGCCGAGACGGTGGCGCTGCACCCCGATTGCTCCTGCGTGACCGCCCGCATCGGCGATGAGCGGCTGACCTTCAAGATCGGCATGGCCGGGCAGCATTGGGTGAACAATGCGCTGGCGGTGCTGGCCGGCGTGCAGGCGGCCGGCGGCGATCTGGCGCTGGCCGGCCTGGCCCTGGCCGAAATGAACGGCCTGCCCGGCCGCGGCCGCCGCCTGCGCGTGGCAGCCGGCGATGGCCAGGCGGTGGTGATTGATGAAGCCTATAATGCCAATCCGGCCAGCATGGCGGCCAGCCTGGCCGTGCTGCGCGATGTGGTGCCGGCCCGGCACGGCAAGCGCATCGCGCTGCTGGGCAGCATGAAGGAATTGGGGGCGCTGTCGGATGAATTTCATGCGCGTCTCGCGCCGCATCTGATCGAGGCAAAGGTGGCGTTGGCGGTGCTGGTGGGGGCGGAAATGGCCCCGCTGGCGAATGCGCTGGGCCGCCGCATCGATGTGCGCCACGTTGCCAACGCCGATGCCGCGCTGGCCGAAATCAATCGTGGCCTGGCGGCCGATGATGTGCTGTTGGCCAAGGGGTCAAATTCGATCGGCCTGGGCCGGGTGGTGGCCGCGCTGGCGGCGGGGGAGAGCATTTCATGATCAAGCTGCTGGCTGATCTGGCGGGCTATGAAGGCCTGTTCAACCTGTTCCGCTATATCAGCTTTCGCGCCATCGGCGCGTTGGTGACCAGCCTTGCCATCGCGCTGATCATCGGCCCGCGCTTCATCGACATGCTGCGCGCCAAGCAGGGCAAGGGCCAGCCGATCCGGGAGGATGGGCCGGAATGGCATCTGCTCACCAAGCGCGGCACGCCCACCATGGGCGGCCTGTTGATCCTGATCGGCTTCACCATTTCCACCCTGTTCTGGATGGATCTGGGCAATGGCTTCGTGTGGGCGGCGCTGGCCGTCACGCTGGGCTTTGGCGCGATCGGTTTCATGGACGATTATGACAAGGTGACGAAACAGAGCCACAAGGGCGTATCGGGCAAGGTACGCCTTGCCATGGAATTCCTGATCGCCGGCCTTGCCTGTTCGTGGATCGCCAGCCGCACCGGCTTCACCCTCTATCTGCCGTTCCTGAAGGATGCCGGCCTGTATCTGGGCCTGTTCTATATCGCCTTTGCGGCCTTCATCGTGACGGGCTTTGGCAATGCCGTGAACCTCACCGATGGGCTGGACGGGCTGGCCACCATGCCGGTGGTCATCGCCGCAGCGGCCTTTGCCATCATCGCCTATCTGGTGGGGAATATCCGCTTTTCCGATTATCTGGGCATCCACCATGTGCCGGGATCGGGTGAGCTTGCCGTGTTCTGCGCCGCGCTGATCGGGGCCTGTCTGGGCTTCCTGTGGTTCAACGCGCCGCCGGCCCAGGTGTTCATGGGCGATACCGGCAGCCTGGCGCTGGGCGGCGCGCTGGGCACCATCGCGGTGATCACCAATCACGAACTGGTGCTGCTGGTGATCGGCGGGCTGTTCGTGCTGGAAACGCTGTCGGTGATCATCCAGGTGGTGAGCTTCAAGACCACCGGCAAGCGCGTGTTCCGCATGGCGCCCCTGCATCATCATTATGAGAAGAAGGGCTGGAAAGAATCCACCGTGGTGATCCGCTTCTGGATCATCGCCATCCTGCTGGCGCTGGCTGGCCTGGCCACGTTGAAGCTGCGGTGATCACCTCGCCTGCCTTTGCCGGCAAACGCTGGGGCGTGCTGGGCCTGGCCCGCACCGGCCGGGCGGTGGCGGCTGCGCTGGCCGCATCGGGCGGCGATGTGCTGTGCTGGGATGATGGCGCGGCCGCGCGCGCCGGCTTTGATGGCCCGCTGGCCGATCTGAACCATATTGATCTCTCGGGCTTTGCCGGCATCATCGTGTCACCCGGTGTGCCGCACAGTGCAGCCATCTTTGCCCATGCTGCCCGCCGTGATGTGCCGGTGATGGGCGATACCGAATTGTTCGCTCGTGCCCAGCCGCACCTGCCGCCCACGCACATCGTGGGCATCACCGGCACCAACGGCAAATCCACCACCACGGCGCTGCTGCATCATCTGCTCACAACGGCCGGCGTGCCGACAGCGATGGGCGGCAACATCGGCCTGCCCATCATGGCGCAGGATCCGCTGCCGGCCGGCGGCGTCTGGGTGCTGGAGCTTTCCAGCTATCAGCTCGACATCACCCACAGCCTCGCCTGCGATATCGCCATCCTCACCAACCTCACCCCCGATCACCTGGAACGGCATGGCAGCATGGCCGGCTATGCCGCGGCCAAGGCACGGATCTTTGCCATGCAGACGGCCGGCAGCCTGGCCATTGTGGGCGGCAACGCGCAGCGCCATTATCGTCTGGCCAGCGGCCCTGATGTGATCGCCATCGAAAGCGTGGCCCTGCCCGGCGAACAGGCCGATTGGCCATCGCTGCAGGGCCCGCACAATCTGGAGAATGCCCGCGCCGCCGTGGCCGCTGCCCGCCGGCTGGGGCTGGATGATGCGGTGATCGCTGCCGGGCTCAAATCCTATCGGGCGCTGGCGCACCGCATGGAGCCGGTGGGCGAACGCCGCGGACTGCTGTGGGTGAACGACAGCAAGGCCACCAATCCCGACAGCACGGCCCCGGCACTCACCGCCTATCCCGCCATCCACTGGATTGCCGGCGGCCGGCCCAAGCTGGATGCCGATGGCTGCGCCGATCTGTCGGCCGTGCTGCCGCATCTGGGCAATGTGATCCACGCCTGGCTGATCGGCGAAGCGGCGCCGGCCTTTGCCGAGATTCTTGGGGGCCATGTGCCCGTCACCCAGTCGGGCACGCTGGATGCCGCCATCGCCGGCATATTGGCCGAAGCCCGGCCGGGCGCGGTTGTGCTGTTCAGCCCGGCGGCAGCCAGCTTTGATCAATATCGCGATTTCGAACAGCGTGGCGCTGCCTTCCGGGCCGCAGTCGCCGCATTGGATGGAGGGCAGGATGGCCTTTGCTGATCGCCGCCGTCTGGCGCAATCCTATCGGCAACCGCGCAACCAGGCGCTGTCGCGCGGCGACGGATCGGCGTTCGGGCGCTGGTTCTGGACGATCGACAAGACGCTGCTGCTGCTGATCCTCGCGCTGATCGCGGCTGGCATCACCGCCGTATCGGCCGCATCGCCGGTGGCGGCGCGGCGGCTTTCGGGCAGCAACCTGCGCTATGACGATCTCTATTTCCTCTATCGCCAACTGATGTGGGTGGCGCTGGGCCTACCGGTGATGGTCGCCACATCCATGCTGAATGTGCGCCAGCTCAAGCGGGTGGCGGTTGCCGGCACCTTGCTGTGCATGCTGGCGCTGATCGCGGTGCCGTTCATTGGCGGCGGTTCCAACGGCGCGGCGCGCTGGATCCAGTTGCCCGGTTTCCAGTTCCAGCCTTCGGAATTCTTCAAGCCCTGCTTCATCATCACCACCGCCTGGCTGCTCAGCCTGAAACTGGAAGACCGCTCGCTGCCCACAATGCAGATCAGCGCCGCAATCCTGGCCATGGCGGTGATCTGCCTGATCGCCCAGCCCGATGTTGGCCAATCGGCTTTGATTTCAATGGTGTGGCTGGCACAGGCGACGCTGGCCGGCCTGTCGCTCACCATCATCATCCTGCTGGCGGTGGTGGGCGCGATCGGGCTGGTGGCGGCCTATTTCACCCTGGATCACTTCGCCTCGCGCATCGACAAGTTCCTCACCGGCAGCGGGGACACGTTCCAGATCGACAAGGCGCTGGATTGCTTCCGCGCCGGCGGGCTGCTCGGCACCGGCCCCGGCGAAGGGCGCATGAAGTTCCGCCTGCCCGAAGCACAGACCGATTATATTTTCAGCGTGATTGGCGAGGAGTTCGGCCTGATCGCCTGTTTCATGCTGGCCGGCCTGTTCATCGCGCTGGTGGTGCGCGCCCTGCTGGTGGCGATGGAGGAGGATGATCCGTTCATCTTCCTCGCCACATCCGGCCTTGCCGTGCAGTTCGGCCTGCAGGCCATGATCAACATGCTGGTAAACCTCAATCTTTTGCCATCGAAGGGCATGACCCTGCCGTTCATCAGCCACGGCGGCTCCAGCTTCCTCGCTATTTCCATGGGGGCCGGCATGCTGCTGGCGCTCACCCGCTGCAACCCGTTCCTGAAGGGCCGGCCCTGGGCCAAGGGAGCGCTGGCGTGATGGACGAAGACCGGTACGATTCCCGCCCGCGCCAGCCGCGCCCCGGCCCCGGCGGCACCTATGTGCTGTGCGCGGGTGGCACCGGTGGCCATATGGTGCCGGCGCATTGCCTGGCGCTGGAGCTGATGGCGCGCGGCCACAATGTGCACCTGGTCACCGATGAACGCGGCCTGCGCTTTCCCGGCCTGTTTCCCGGCGTGACGATCACCAAGGTGGATGCGGCGTCCACCGGGCGCAGCGGCTGGCGGGCCTTGCCGCAGGTGGCGCTGGCCATCCTGAGGGGCCGCAGCACGGCGCGGGCGCTGTTCAAGTCGTTGAAACCACGCGCAGTCATCGGCTTTGGCGGCTATCCCGCCCTGCCCGGCCTGCTGGCTGGATTGTCACTCTATCTGCCCTGCCTGATCCACGAGCAGAATGCCGTACTGGGCCGCACCAACCGCTATCTGGCGCCGCGGGTGCGGGCGATTGCCACCAGCTTCCCCCGCGTGCGCCGCATGGAGGGCAGTTGGCAACGCCGCGCCCATTTCATCGGCAACCCGGTGCGCCCCGAAGTGCTGGCGGCGCGCGACGTGCCGTTCAACGAAAATGCTGCCCGATTGAAGCTCTTGGTGACCGGCGGCAGCCAGGGGGCGGCCATCTTGAACCGGGTGGTGCCTGCGGCTGTCGCGCTGCTGCCAGCCGCTGTCCGCGCCAATCTTGATGTCACCCACCAGGGCCGTGACGAGGATCGCGACGCCATGCTGGCCGCCTATCGCGCTGCCGGGATCGAACCCACCATTGCCGCCTATTTCCCCGATCTGCCGGCCGAGATGGCGGCATCCCATATCGTCATCGCCCGCTCCGGCGCGTCGACGGTGGCGGAGCTGGCGGTGATGGGCCGGCCGTCCATCCTGATCCCGCTGCCGATCGCCACCGATGATCACCAGGCCGACAATGCCGCCGCGCTGGTGGCCGCCGGCGGGGCGCAGATGATCCGCCAGCCCGATTTCACCCCGGAACATCTGGCCGAGGTCTTGACGCCGTGGCTCACCGACCGGCAGGGGCTGGGCCTCGCCGCCACCGCCGCGCGCGCCGCCGGCCATCCGGAGGCGGCCGTGCGCCTGGCCAATCTTGTCATTGCCACCGGATTGATCGCATGAACCCCGCAACCGCCCCCACCATCCGCCTGCGCCCCGGTTTCCGGACCGATATCGGCGTCATCCATTTTGTCGGCATCGGCGGCATCGGCATGTCGGGCATTGCCGAGGTGATGGCCAATCTGGGCTTCGAGGTGCAGGGATCGGATGCGGCCGAATCCTATGTGGTGGAAGGCCTGCGCCAGAAGGGCATCACCGTGTTCATCGGCCAGAAGCCGGAGAATGTCGCCCGGGCCGCCGTGCTCGTCACCTCCACCGCGATCAAGGCCGACAATCCCGAAGTGGTCGCCGCGCGCAGCCGCCGCATCCCGGTGGTGCGCCGCGCCGAAATGCTGGCCGAACTGATGCGCCTGAAAAGCTGCGTCGCAGTGGCCGGCACCCACGGCAAGACCACCACCACCTCGATGGTTGCCACGCTGCTCGATGCCGGCGGGCTTGATCCCACGGTGATCAACGGCGGCATCATCAACAGCATCGGTTCCAACGCCCGCCTCGGCGCGTCCGACTGGATGGTGGTGGAGGCCGATGAGAGCGATGGCAGCTTCCTGCGGCTCACCGGCACGTTCGGCATCGTCACCAACATCGATCCCGAGCATCTGGATCACTGGGGCGATTTCGAAAAGGTGCGCGAGGGCTTCCGCCAGTTCGTCAACGCCGTGCCTTTCTATGGCGCCGGCATATTGTGCATCGATCACCCGGAGGTGCAGGCGCTGATCCCGCGCGTCAGCGACCGGCGCATCATCACCTATGGCTTTGCCGCCACCGCCGATGTGCGCGGGCTTGACGTGACGCCGGTGCCGGGCGGCAACCGCTTTGCCGTGCTGGTGCGCACGCGCGATGGCCAGCGCCGCATCGACGATCTGGTGCTGCCGATGCCCGGCCGCCACAATGTGCAGAATGCGCTGGCCGCCATTGCCGTGGCGCTGGAACTGGGCGTCGATGATGCCGGTCTGCGCGCTGGCCTGGCGCGCTTTGGCGGGGTGAAGCGCCGCTTCACCAAGGTGGGCGAGGTCGCGGGTGCGGCCATCGTCGATGATTATGGCCATCACCCGGTGGAAATCCGCGCCGTGCTGGCGGCCGCCCGTGAAAGCGCCACCGGCCGCGTGATTGCCGTGGTGCAGCCGCACCGTTTCACCCGGCTGCGCGATCTGATGGCGGATTTCTGCGCGGCGTTCAACGATGCCGACATGGTGTTCGTCAGCCCGGTCTATGCCGCCGGCGAAGCGCCGATCCCCGGCGTGGACGCCGCCGCGCTCGCCGCCGGGCTGGTGGCGGCCGGGCATCCGTCGGCCGA
>JAIXQY010000165.1 GCA_027485485.1 Sphingomonadales bacterium
ATGGCCGCTTGGGCGAGATTGATGCCGAACTGCCCGGCCTGGTCGCTGCCGGGCTGGCGGCCTGCGCCGATTGGCCGGCGGGCCTGCCCGTCACCACCATCCATGCCGATCTGTTTCCCGACAATGTGTTGCTGCTGGATGGCAAGGTCACGGCGTTGATCGATTTCTATTTCGCCTGCACGGATGCGCGCGCCTATGATGTGGCCGTCACCCATGCGGCCTGGTGTTTTTCCGCCGATGGCCGGCAGTTCTTCCCTGAGCGTGCCGCCGCCCTGATGCAGGGCTATGGCGAGGCCGTGGCGCTGGATGCGGGTGAGATTGCCGCCCTGCCCCGGTTGGCGGCGGGCGCAGCGCTGCGCTTCAGCCTCACCCGTGCCTATGATTGGCTCAACACACCCGCCGATGCGCTGGTGACGCGCAAGGACCCGATGGCCTTTGCCCGCCGGCTGGCCTGGTATCTGGCCGCCACGCCGGAGGCGATGCATGGCGGGTGAGGCCGAAACCCGGCCGTCCGTGGCGATTTTCACCGATGGCGCCTGCAAGGGCAATCCCGGCATCGGCGGCTGGGGCGCCATCCTGCGTTTCGGCGCACGCGAGCGCGAATTGAACGGGGCCGAAGCCCACACCACCAACAACCGCATGGAATTGATGGCGGCGATTGCCGCGCTCAACGCCCTCACCCGCCCCTGCGATGTCGATCTGACGACCGACAGTGTCTATGTGCGCGACGGCATCAGCAAATGGGTGCATGGCTGGCAGCGCAACGGCTGGAAAACCGCCGACAAGAAGCCGGTGAAGAATGACGATCTGTGGCAGGCCCTGCTGGCCGCCGCCAAACCCCACACCGTGCGCTGGCACTGGGTGAAGGGCCACGCCGGCCACGCCGAAAACGAACGCGCCGATCAGCTGGCCAATGACGCGATTGCCGCGATGCGCGCCGCCGCCACTGTCCAGCGCGATTGACGCTATTGCCAAATCCCGGCCAATCGGCTTTTTGAGGGCGCATGTCAGCCGAACAGCCAGTGGAACAGCCCGTCAAGGGCCTCAACGCCCAACTCATCAAGGTGTGGACGACATGGGGCACGCGCTTCCTGCCGTTTGCCGATGTTGCCACCCCGGAATTGCCGCTGTCGCGCCTGCTGCGTCTGTCGCTGATTCAGGTGAGTGTGGGGATCAGCCTGGTGTTGCTGGTGGGCACGCTGAACCGCGTGATGATCGTGGAACTGGGCGTGCCGGCATCGCTGGTGGGCCTGATGCTGGCGCTGCCGTTGCTGGCGGCCCCGTTTCGCGCCCTGGTGGGCCACAAATCCGATACCCACAAATCCGCCATGGGATGGCGGCGGGTGCCCTATATCTACATGGGCACCATGGTGCAGTTTGGCGGGCTGGCCTTCATGCCCTTTGCCATATTGGTCTTGTCTGGCGCGCAAGAGGCCTATGATGAACGCCTGTGGCTGGGCATGCCCACCGCCGCCTTCGCGTTCCTGATGGTGGGGGCCGGCATCCACATCACGCAGACCGTCGGTCTGGCATTGGCCACCGATCTGACGAAAACCGAACAACAGCCCAATGTGGTCGGTCTGATGTATGTTATGCTGCTGCTGGGTTCCATCGGCGCGGCCCTGTTTTTTGGCTGGGTTCTCAAGGATTTCTCGCAAGGTCGGCTCATCCAGGTGATCCAGGGCTGCGCGGTTGTGACTGTCTCGCTGAACTTCGTCGCCCTTTGGAAACAGGAACAGCGCATTCCCAGCCGTTTGCGCACCGAACCAGCCACGCCCGATCCCACGTTCCGCGAAAGCTGGGACCTGTTTGTCGCCAAGGAAAAGACGCTGCTACGTCTGATCGCCGTCGGGCTCGGCACATTGGCCTTTTCCATGTCGGATATCGTGCTGGAACCCTATGGCGGCGAAGTGCTCAACCTTGGCGTGGGCACCACGACCCTGCTTTCGGCGTTGACCGCCGGCGGCAGCCTGATCGGCTTTGCCTATGCCTCCTATATCCTCAGCCTTGGTGCCGATCCGTTCCGCATGGCCAGCCTGGGCGCGCTGATCGGCGTGCCGGCCTATGGCCTGGTCATCTTTGCCGCCGCGTCGGACGCGCCGTCGATCTTCACCCTGGGGGTGCTGCTGGCCGGGCTTGGCACGGGCCTGTTCGGCCATGGCACGCTCACTGCGACCATGCAGCTTGCGCCCAAGGGCCAGGTCGGCATCGCGATGGGGGCCTGGGGGGCGGTGCAAGCCACGTCGCAGGGCGTTGGTGCCACCATCGGCGGCGTTGTGCGCGATCTCACCCGCGGCGTTGATCTGGGGCTTGATCTGGCACCCAAGGCCGATGGCTATGCGCTGATCTTTGGCCTGGAACTGGCGCTGATGGTGGCGACATTGATTGCCATGCTGCCCTTGCTGCAGCGCGAAACCGAAAATTAACGCGCCGCAGCAGCAGCGCCAAGGCCGGTTCCTGGCATCGCCCGGCCGATAACAACCACATCCTGCACCCTGATTCGTTTCCGCCTGCCGCTTGGCGCAGCTGACAGACACGAAAAAGGCCGGCGCTCCACATTGGGAGCGCCGGCCCGTTTCAGCCTGCCCGGCAGGGCCGGGCGAAAGACTTACTTGGCAGCTTCCGCCGGAGCGGCTTCAGCCGGAGCAGCTTCGGCCGGGGCTTCAGCGGCCGGAGCGGCTTCAGCCGGGGCAGCTTCCATCACCGGAGCGGCGGCGACAGCAGCGCCACCCTGCCAGAAGGCAGCGAACCAGGTGGTGTTGGTCAGGATGGCGAGGTGGATCGAGAAAGCGACCCCTGCGACCCAGACGAGGAAGAACAGCGGCAGACCGACGCTGGGGTTGACGTAAAGCCAAATGCGACCTTCGTTCATGTGCCAGACTCCCTTAAATTACTTCATCCAGGGCGTAAGTGCATACGCCAGGATATGGGCCAGGATCGCGCAGGCGCCGTAAATACGGGTGCCCCACTTCAGACCTTCGTTGATTTCAAGCGCTTCCTTCTCGGTCAGCCCTGTCGGATAGACCTTGGTATCATCTGCCATGATTATTCCCCTTCCCATTTGGTGAAGCCATTGTGCCACCCGGCCAATGAATTCCCGCCTGATTACCGAACCGGGCAACAACAAGATTGCGACCCAGCCCAGCTCCGACCTTCCACCAGCGGGCCGACCCGTTGGCGGGGTCGCGGCAGGAAGTCGCAGCTGATTCTCACATATCCAATCTGTCGCATGTGTCAATGTGTCGCCAAACATTTGCGTATAGCCGGCTTGACAGTTTTGCAGTGCAGCATCGCATCTCGTTGCAATGCAACATGAAAGAGCAACGAAGAGAAGCAGGTTTTGCCGGTTGGCATCGCGGTGTAATGTCCGGATCGCTTGACACTTTTGGGGGGACCATATGACCGATTTCAACCGCCGCAGCCTGATCGCCAGCGCCGCCGCCATGGCCGCCATGCCGGCGCTCGCTGCCAGCCCGAAAGCCCCTGCCGCCGATGCGCAGAAGAAGATCCGCGCCGCCATCGACAAGCAACTGCCCGAGAATATTGCCCGCATTCAGGACTGGATCAAACATCCCGGCATCGCGGCCGAAAACTGGCGGATGGACGAAGCCTGCGCCTATACCATGGGACTGTTGACGGATGCCGGCTTCCAGACGGTGAAGAAAATGCCCACAAAGGGCCAGCCCGGCATTTTCGCCACGCTGGATGCCGGCGCCAAGCGCACGGTCGGCATCTATTTCATGTATGACGTGAAGCAGGTGAACCCGGCCGAATGGTCGAGCCCGCCGTTTGATGCGCGCATCACCAACAAGCCCGGCTGGGGCCAGGTGATCGTGGGCCGCGGCGCCATCAACCAGAAGGGGCCGGAAGCCGCCTTTCTGGCTGCGCTGCATGCCTTTCGCGAGGCCGGGCAGAAATTGCCGGTGAACCTGGTGCTTGTCGCCGAGGGTGAGGAGGAGATTGCCTCGCCGAATTTCCACCAGATCGTGCAGGCGCCGGAGGTGATGGCCGCACTGAAAAAATGTGATGGCATCGTGATCCCCACCGCCTGGCAAAGCCCCAATGGCAGCGTCGCGATCAATCTGGGATCGAAAGGCCCGCTGGAGTTTCAGCTGATCGCCAGCGGCGAGCGCTGGGGCAAGGGGCCGAAGGGCGACATTCATTCCAGCCAGCACGCGCATGTTGATTCGCCGGTGTGGCATCTGGTGCAGGCGCTGAACACGCTGGTGAAGGACGATGGCTTTACACCCGCCATCGATGGCTGGTTCGACAATGTCCGCCCGCTGACGGCGCGGGAGAAGGAATTGATCGCCAAGACCGCCGCGTCGCAAAGCGAGGCCCAGGCCAAGGCGGCGATGGGCGTGAAGATGTGGATCAACAACGAGCCGTGGCAGCAAAGCCTGGAGCGGTTGGCCAGCCAGCCGACGGTCAACATCCAGGGCCTGGTCGCCGGCTATGGCGGCCCCGGCGGCAAGACCGTGCTGCCCGGCCGGGCGGAGGCCAAGCTGGAATGCCGGCTGGTGCCCAACCAGACCTTCCGCGAGGCCGAAACCAAGCTGAAAGCGCACCTGGCCAAGCGTGGCTTTGGCGATATCGAAGTGGTGGTGAGCGGCGGGTATGACCCGACCGAAACAGCAGAAGATGCCCGCGTGGTGCGCGCCCAACAGGCGGTCTATGCCCGCTTCGGCGCGCCCGCCACACTGTATCCGCGCAACGCCGGCAGCTGGCCGGGAAGCGTGTTCACCCAGCCGCCCGTCTCCCTGCCAGCCGGCCAGTTCGGTCTGGGCCACGGCAGCGGCGCCCACGCGCCCGACGAGTATTTCCTGATCGAAAGCATCAACCCCGCCGTGCAGGGCCTGGCCGGCTGCACGGCCGGGTTTGTGGACTTTTTGTACGAGATGGCGGTGGCGCGATGAAAGGCCGTCGCGGCGATGTTCCAACCGATTGATGAGGGCGACCTTGGGGCCATCGCGGACTTGATGAACCGGGCCTATCGCGGCACCGGCAGCTGGAATTCCGAAGACGGCATCATTGCCGGCGACCGAACATCGCCTGCCCTGCTGCGCGCGCAGATCAGCGAAACGCCGGTTGGCAGCTTTCTGAAGTGGGTCGATCCCGGCGGCACCCTCCGCGGCTGCGTGTGGCTGGAGCCGCTGGGCGACGAGATCTGGTATCTTGGCTCCTTGGCAGCCGATCCCGATCAGCAGAACGCCGGGTTGGGCCGGCAGTTGCTTGCCGGCGCAGAGCAATGGGCAGGGGCGCACGGAGCACGCCGGATCAGGATGAGCGTGGTCAATGTGCGCGACACGTTGATCGCCTGGTATGTGCGCCGGGGCTATCACCTGACCGGCGCGACTGAGCCTTTTCCATACGGCGACCAGCGCTTTGGCACGCCGCTGCGCGACGATCTCCACTTTGTCGTGCTGGAACGGGCGGTGGACGCAGCGGCCTAGGCCCTTACAAACCGGTCCACGCCCCCTGCATCCGTCACCCGCTTGACCCGGCCGCGCTCTTCCAGCCAGTGCAGGTGGGCGACGGTTTCGCCGGTGGCGAGGCCATAGTCTGCCTCGCCAATCGGCCGGCGGAACAGGGCAGCGAAGCAATCCACCGCCGTTCGCGGCTCGGCGCAGAAGGCTTCGAGCTTTTCCAATTTGCCATGGTGATCGGCGGCCAACTGGTCCAGCCGCGTGTGCAGGCCGAAGAACGGCTCGTTGTGCGCCGGCAGCACCAGCAGGTGATCGGGAATGGCGCGCAGCGTCTCGATGCTGTCCAGCCAGTCGCCCAGCGGGTCGGCATAAGGCTCGGTGGGATAGACCGACACGTTCGATGTGATGCGCGGCAGCACCTGATCGCCGCTGATCATCACATCATCGGCCACCAGGCAGGCATGTTCCGGCGCATGGCCGCGGCCCACCACCACCTTGAACTGGCGCGGGCCGATCGACAGCATATCGCCATCGCGCAGCCGTTTGAAGCCGGCCGGCATCTTCGAAATGATCTTGCCGAAATTGCCCCAGGCCTTGGCCTTCATCGCCGCCACCTGCTCCTCGCTCCAGCCGGCGCGCACCGAAAAGGCCACGGCCTCTTCCGGCGGCGCGTCGCGCACATCCAGCGTGAGGGTGCGGGCCAGCAGATATTCGGTGCGGGTGATTTCCAGCGGCACATTCCATTTGCGGCACAGCCAGCCGGCCATGCCGAGATGATCGGGGTGATAATGGGTGACGATCACGCGGGTGACCGGCTTGCCCTTCAGCGCGCCGGCGAACAGCGCTTCCCACGCCGCCTTGCTGGCCGGCAGGCCCACGCCGGTATCCACAATGGCCCAGCCATCGCCGGCGTCGATCACCCACAGGTTGATATGGTCCAGCCCGAACGGCAGTCCCATGCGCACCCAGAAAATGCCCGGCGCAATCTCTTCGGCCTCGCCCGGCCCAGGCACCCAGCGGCCGAGCGGATAGCGCAGGCCCTTGATCTCGTCCGCTTCCCGCGCAGCCGTGCTGGCCTGGCCGGCGGGGATGGGCAGCAGGGGCGGTGGTTCGGTCATGGTGGCAACGCTATCGGGCACAGGGCGCGGCGTCGACTCTCCTTGCCGACAGGATGGGCTTGCGGCAGGGGGAGCGCACATGCACCCCAATGCCGCCTTTCGCAGCGATGCTGATCCGCTGGCCTTTGTCGCCGCCCACGGCTTTGCCCATATCTTCGGAGCAACGCCGGACGGCCCGCGCGTGGCCCATGCGCCGGTGCTGGTGACGCCGGCCGGCACGCTGATGTTCCACCTGGCGCGCGGCAATGCGCTGGCCCAGCATCTCGATGGCCTCACTGCGCTGATCAGCGTGGGTGGGCCGGGCCATTATGTCTCCCCCAACTGGTATGGCGAGCCGGCGAACAATGTGCCGACCTGGAATTACCAAGCGGTGGAAGTGGAAGGCCCGGTGCGAGCACTGGACATGGGCGAGCTGGAGGCGCTGCTCAACCTCGCGACCGCAACCTTCGAACCGCGGGTGGGTGAGAATTGGACCATGGCCAAGATGGAGCGCCCGCGCGCCGAAGCGATGATGCGCGCCATCACCGGATATGAACTCACCCCCGCCGCCATCCGCACCACGCTGAAAGCCAGCCAGAACCGCAGCGATGCCGATGCGGCTGGCGTGATCGCCGCGCTGGAACGGCTGGGCGAGACCGCGGGCGCCGCGACGATCCGAAAGGCAAGGCCATGAAACTCGCCGTGTTCGATTGCGATGGCACGTTGATCGACAGCCAGATCAACATCATCCGCGCCATGGAATCGAGCTTTCAGCGCCACGGTCTGGCGCCGCCCGACAGCCACGCCACCCGCCGCATCGTGGGGTTGAGCCTGGTGGAGGCCATGCAGGCACTGCTGCCGCAAGCCGATCACGCCCTGCACCTCAGCCTGGCTGATGATTACAAGAGCGCCTTTCAACGCCTGCGTGCCGACAAGGCGCTGGATGCCGAACCGCTCTATCCCGGCATCCGCAGCCTGCTGGATGCGCTCGACGCGCAGGGCTGGCTGCTGGCAGTGGCCACCGGCAAATCCGATCGCGGCCTGAAACTGGCGCTGGAACATCACGGCATCCATAGCTTGTTCGTCAGCCTGCAGACCGCCGATCGCCACCCGTCGAAGCCCCATCCATCGATGCTGCGCGCCGCGCTGGCCGATGCGGGGGCGCGTGCTGACCAGGCGGTGATGATCGGCGACACGGTGTTCGATATCGCCATGGGCCAGGCCGCCGGGGTGCGCAGCATCGGCGTTGATTGGGGCTATCACGACGCGCACGAGCTGATCGATGCCGGTGCGGCGCACGTGGCCGAAACGTCCGATCATCTGCTGGCGCTGCTCAATGGCTGAGGACGAACAGCCCGGCTCTGGCGTGATGGTCGCCCGCATGCGGCGGCTGGGCCGGGTGCTGGCGCTGATCAGTCTGGTCTTCGGCGGCCTGTTCGTGGTGCTGGCGCGGCGCAGCGCCGGTTCGGGCGACATGGCTGACGTGGCCTCTGCCCTGTTCTGGGTGGCAGCCGTGCTGCAGTTCGCGCTGGCTTTCGTGTTGCTGTGGCGGGGCCGGCGGGGGTAGAGCGGCGGCATGAGCCAAGCCCCCCTGCCCGCTGCCGAAGCGAAGAAACGCTATCTCATCTATCTGGCGGTGCGCCTCACCGGGCTGGCGGTGATGGCCGCAGGCGTGTGGATGCTGCGCGTGGTGGGTGAGGCGCCGGGGCTGGCGGTGGTGCTGGTCGGCGGCTGCTCGCTGTTCGTGCGGCCGCGGCATCTGGGCCTCACCAGCAAATGAAGCGGTTTTACCAGGGCGCCAGCGTCACCGGGGACGGGCCGTTTGGCGTGGCGCTGGACGGCAAGCCGCTGCGCACCCCGGCGCGTGTGGCTCTGGCCGTGCCAAGCCTGGCGCTGGCCACCGCCATTGCCGATGAATGGCAGGCGCAAGGCGAGAAGATTGATCCGCGCAGCCTGCCGCTCACCGGGCTGGCCAATGCCGCGATTGATCGGGTTGCTGCTGATCAGGTTGGTTTTGCCCGGCGGCTGGCCACCTATGGCGAAAGCGAGTTGGTCGCCTATCGCGCCGAAGGGCCAGCCTCGCTGCTGGCGGCACAGGCGGCGGCGTGGGATGGCTGGGTGGCCTGGCTGGCGCAGCGTTATGATGTGGGCCTGAATATCACCACCGGCATCATGCATGTGGCACAGCCGCCGGCCACGCTGGCGCGCCTGCAGGCGGCCTTTGCGGCTTTCACGCCGTTCCACCTCGCGCCGCTCGATCCGATTGTCTCCATTACCGGTTCGGCCGTGCTCGCGCTGGCCGTGGCCGATGGCGCGCTGGAGGCGGACGCGGCCTATGACATCGCGCATGTTGATGCGCGCTGGCAGGAAGAGCATTGGGGCCGCGATCCGCTGGCCGAACAGGCGGAAGCCACCCGCCGCGCCGATCTGGCGGCAGCGGTGCGCTTCCTGCGACTGTTGGAGTCCGTCCCGGTCTGACCAAACCCGCTCATGCCGAGCTTGTCGAGGCACCGACCGGTCTATGGTGCGTGCCTCGACAAGCTCGGCATGAGCGGTTTGGGAAATCGGCTGCAACCCAATCGAGTCTGGCAGGGTTGAAACAACGCACTTGCCCGCTGGCACGCAATTGCTAGGGGAAAAGGCCAAGGGAGTGCTGCTGCCATGTTGAAGCAACTGGAAGAACTGGAACGCCGCCGCGCCGCTGCCAAACTGGGTGGCGGGGAAAAGCGCATCGAGGCTCAGCACAAGAAGGGCCGGCTCACCGCGCGCGAACGGCTCGATATCCTGCTCGATCCCGGCAGCTTCGAAGAGCTCGACATGTATGTCGAGCACAACTGCACCGATTTCGGCATGCAGGACACGATCATCCCCGGTGACGGCGTCGTCACCGGCAGCGGCACCATCAATGGCCGGCTGGTGTTCGTGTTTTCCCAGGATTTCACCGTGTTCGGCGGGTCACTGTCAGAACGCCACGCCCAGAAGATCTGCAAGATCATGGACATGGCGATGAAGGTCGGCGCGCCGGTGATCGGCCTCAATGATTCGGGGGGCGCGCGCATCCAGGAAGGCGTCGCCAGCCTGGGTGGCTATGCCGAAGTGTTTCAGCGCAATGTGCTGGCATCGGGCGTGGTGCCGCAGATTTCCCTGATCATGGGCCCCTGCGCCGGCGGCGCGGTCTACAGCCCGGCGATGACGGACTTCATCTTCATGGTGAAGGATTCGAGCTATATGTTCGTCACCGGCCCGGACGTGGTGAAAACCGTGACCAACGAAGTGGTGACCCAGGAAGAGCTTGGCGGCGCAATCACCCACAGCACCAAATCCGGCGTGGCCGATCTGGCGCTGGAAGACGATATTGATGCACTGCTGCGCACCCGCACCTTCTTTGATTTCCTGCCGCTCAACAACCGCGAGGACGCGCCGTTCCGCCCGACCAGCGACGATCCGCTGCGCATCGAAAACAGCCTCGACACGCTGATCCCGCCCTCGGCCGCCAAGCCCTATGACATGCACGAGCTGATCGCCAAGGTTGCCGACGATGGCGAATTTTTCGAGCTGCAACCCGGCCATGCCGGCAATATCCTGATCGGCTTTGCCCGCATCGAAGGCCACACGGTGGGCATCGTCGCCAACCAGCCGATGGTGCTGGCCGGCTGCCTCGATATCAATGCCAGCAAGAAGGCCGGCCGCTTCGTGCGCTTTTGCGATGCGTTCAACATCCCGATCGTGACGTTCGTCGACGTGCCCGGCTTCCTGCCCGGCGTGGCCCAGGAATATGGCGGCATCATCAAGCATGGCGCGAAGCTGCTGTTCGCCTATGCCGAAGCCACCGTGCCCAAGATCACCGTGATCACCCGCAAGGCCTATGGCGGCGCCTATGACGTGATGGCCTCAAAGCATCTGCGCGGCGACTTGAACTATGCCTGGCCCACCGCCGAAATCGCCGTGATGGGCGCCAAGGGCGCAGTGGAGATCATCTTCCGCCAGGACATTGGCGACAAGGACAAGATCGCGGCGCGCACCGCCGAATATGAAAGCCGCTTTGCCAACCCGTTCGTGGCGGCCGCCAAGGGCTTCATAGATGAAGTGATCATGCCGCATTCAACGCGGCGGCGCATCGCGCTGGGCCTCAGGAAGCTGCGCAACAAGTCGTTGGAAAACCCCTGGAAAAAGCACGATAATATTCCGCTTTAGGCCTCGAAATCGCCCACCCCCAGCCCCTCCCGCAGGCGGGAGGGGAGCGGTTTCGTCTTGGGGAAAATGAGTGCGGAACGTTCAATCTGCTCCCCTCCCGCAGCCAAGAGGGGCTGGGGGTGGGAATAGTGACAAGCCGATGCCACCCGCTTAAACCTCACTCATGCCCGAAACCTATCTGGTCTGGAAATTCCTGCACATCACCGGCGTGGTGATGCTGATGGGCAACATCACCGTCACCGCCATCTGGAAATTTTTCGCTGATCGTGATGGCCGCGCAGCCGTGCTGGCGTTCGCGCAGAAGCTGATCACCTACACCGATTGGTCGATGACCGTCTGGGGCGTGGTGCTCACCATGGTGGGCGGTTATGGCCTTGCGGTTCAGGGCCAGTTCGATCTGTTCAGCGGCTGGCTGTTGTGGGCGCAGATTTGTTTCATCGCCGCCGGGCTGATCTGGATGGGGCGGATTGTGCCGATCCAGATCAAGAGCGCCCGGCTGGCCCGGCAATTCGGGGCCAAGGATTCCGAGTCCCCGGTGCCGGAATCCTTCAAGGCCCTGTCAAAGCAATGGATTTTCTGGGGCCTCCTCTCCACCGTGCCGCTGGTGGCAGCGCTGTGGCTGATGATCGCCCGGCCGGGATGACGGTCTTGTTACGGCAAAATGACGTATCAATGACAGTTTGATGACATTCTTGTTGCATCGGCGTGACAATGGCGGCATGATCCTCCCATCGAAGTTCGGGAGGATCAATTATGCGCACGATGATGGCAATGATGGTCGCAGCAACGCTGGCAGTGCCGGCCATGGCCGCCAACCCCGGTTATGAACGCGCCGAAGTGCGGGTGCAGACGGCCGATCTGGATCTGTCGTCCGCCAGCGGCCAGCGCCTGCTGGATCGCCGCATCTCTGTCGCGGTGACACGGGTGTGCGGCACGCCGGTGATGTTCAGCCGTGATGAAATCGCGGAGCTGGAAGCCTGCCAGGCCCAGGCCATGGCCGCCACCGCCCCGCAGATCGAAGCCGCACGCAGCAAGCGCGCCGTCGCGGTGGCCTCCACCCGCTGAGCCTGCGCTGAAAACGGGAAAGGGCCGGCGCCAGTCGCCGGCCCTTTTTCGTTGGAGCGCTATCCCGCTCAAACGAAACGACCGGCACCATGCCGAAGCACGATGCCGGCCAGCGCCCGGCGGGTTTGGCAGTGAGGGCCGTTCAAATCACTGGCCATCACAACAAGGGGTTTCAGGGGACCGCACCATCCCGAACGCCAATTTCAGTTACGGCAAGCGCCTCGCCAAGGTTGCAGAAGCGGTTCTCGTATCAGCGGATCGGCGGCAGGCCGGCAAACTGCACAACCTCACCCGACATGGCGGAAACGGCGGCGGCAAGCGTGGCGAAGAACAGACGCATGGGAAATCCTTGATGAGCGGCTTCTTGATGTGTTGCAGTGCAGCAAGCACAGCCTGCGGAGAATGAGACGCCCTGTCGCGCCCACCCCCCTGTGCTGTTGCACCGCACCCAGGGTCAGTCCCCTCAAGCAACGCCCATCGCCAAAATCGATATGTTGCAAGGCGGCGCTGCCTCGCTATGGAACAACCACACGCGCAAACGGGAGCCACAGGCCTTGTTCACGAAGATATTGATCGCCAATCGCGGTGAAATCGCCTGCCGGGTCATCCGCTCGGCGCGCGCCATGGGCATCAAGACGGTGGCGGTCTATTCCGATGCCGATGCCCAGGCGCTGCATGTCTCCCTGGCTGATGAAGCCGTGCACATCGGCCCCTCGCCAGCGGCCGAATCCTATCTGATCGCCGATCGGATCATCGCCGCGTGCCAGGCCACCGGTGCCCAGGCCGTCCACCCCGGCTATGGCTTCCTGTCAGAACGCGCCGGCTTTGTCGAAGCCCTGTCAGCCGCCGGCATCGCCTTCATCGGTCCGCCCGCCGGCGCCATCGCCGCCATGGGGGACAAGATCGAATCCAAGCGCCGCGCCAAGGCCGCCGGCGTCTCCGTCGTCCCCGGCTTTGTGGGTGAGATCAACGGCACCGACCATGCGGTCGAGATCGCCGGCGGCATCGGCTATCCGGTGATGATGAAGGCCTCGGCCGGCGGCGGCGGCAAGGGCATGCGCCTCGCCTGGTCCGAAGCCGATGTGCGCGAAGGCTTTGACAGCGTGAAGCGTGAGGCGCTGGCCAGTTTCGGTGACGACCGCGTGTTCATCGAAAAATTCGTCGAACAACCGCGCCATATCGAAATCCAGCTGATCGGTGATCAGCAGGGCAACATCATCTATCTGAACGAGCGCGACTGCTCCATTCAGCGCCGCCACCAGAAGGTGGTGGAAGAAGCCCCCTCCCCCTTCGTCACCCCCGAAATGCGCAAGGCGATGGGCGAACAGGCCGTCGCCCTGGCCCGCAACGTCGGTTATTTCAGCGCCGGCACCGTGGAGTTCATCGCCGGGGCCGATCGCAGCTTCTATTTCCTCGAAATGAACACCCGCCTGCAGGTGGAACACCCGGTCACCGAATGCATCACCGGGCTTGATCTGGTTGAGCTGATGATCCGCGTCGCCGCCGGCGAAGCCCTGCCGTTCACCCAGGATGATGTGCAATTGAACGGCCACGCCATCGAAACCCGCGTCTATGCCGAAGATCCCTATCGCGGCTTCCTGCCCTCCATCGGCCGCCTGTCGCGCTGCCAGCCGCCGGAAGCCGGCCTCGATGAGCAGGGCAATCTGGTCCGCATCGATACCGGCGTGATCGAAGGTGCTGAAATCAGCATGTTTTATGATCCGATGATCGCCAAGCTGATCACCTGGGGCCCCACCCGCGCCGACGCCATCGCCGCGCAAGCCCAGGCGCTCGATCGCTATCTGATCAAGGGCATCAACCACAATATCGATTTCCTCTCGGCCATCATGCAGCATGATCGCTTCAAGGCCGGCGCCAACGTCACCACCGGCTTCATCGCCGAGGAATATCCCGAAGGCTTCCACGGCGCCCCCGTGTTGCCCGCCACCCGCGACGCGCTGGTGGCCGCCGCCGCCATCATCCACGCCGAAACCGTGGCGCGCGAAAGCCTGATCGACGGCCAGCTCTCCGGCGACGGCGCGGTTTACGGCATCAACTGGGTGGTGGAGCTGGACGGCGAACATATCCCGGTCGAAGTCACTGGCGAAGCCGGCAGCCACGAAGTGCTGGTCGATGGTCGCGATCTGATCGTGCAATCTGGCTGGCGCGTTGGCGATGCGGTGTTTTCGGGCAATGTGAACGGCGATGCCGTCGCCATCAACGTGGCCAAGAAGGGCAACTTCCTCACCCTCACCACCCGCGGCGCATCCCACAAGGCCCGCACCCTCACCCCGCGCGCCGCAACCCTGGCGCGCTTCATGATCCCCAAGATCCCGCCCGACATGAGCAAATATCTGCTCTGCCCCATGCCCGGCCTGGTCGTCTCCATCGC
>JAIXQY010000159.1 GCA_027485485.1 Sphingomonadales bacterium
CGCACCCGCAGATAGTCCAGCACGGCAAGCAACGGCAGGCCGCGGATGACGAACTGATCGCCATCGATGCGGCTGAACAATTGCGCGCCCAGGCCTTCGATGCGGTAACAGCCGACACAGCCGAGCACGGCATCCCCCTCGGCATCAAGATAATGGGTGATGAAGTCATCGCTCAGACGCCGCATGGTCAGCCTGGCGGCGCCGGCGCTGCGCCACACCGGCTTGCCGCCCTCGCACATCACGGCTGCCGAAATCAGCCGGTGGGTCGTGCCGGCCAGTTGGCGCAATTGCGCTTCGGCGCGCGGTCCGGTTTCCGGCTTGGCAATCAGGCTGCCATCGGCAGTGACCACCACCGAATCCGCCCCCAGCACCAGCGCGCCGGGATGCTGCCGGCTGATCTTCAGGGCCTTCACTTCGGCCAGCGCATCGGCAATGCGTTCGGGGCTGGCTTGTTCGGCCAGCAGCCCGGCGGTGATCGCATCTTCATCAACATGCGCCGGCAGCGCTTCATGCGGCACTCCGGCCGCGCTCAGCATGGCCCGCCGCGCGGCGGACTGACTGGCCAGCACCAGCATCATGCGCCCCGCTCCGGCGTCTGTTCCTTTTGGGCCTGGCGCAGGTTGATGATAGCCGCCGCCGTCTCCTCGATGCTACGGCGTGTCACATCGATCACCGGAATATCATGATCGGCAAACAGCCGCCGGGCAAAGGCCACCTCCGCCTCGATCTGTTCAACGTCGACATAATCCGTGTCAGGCGTCTGCCCCAGCGTGAGCAGGCGGTTGCGCCGGATGGATTGCAGCCGATCGGGGGCCGTGGTGAGCCCCACCAGCAACGGGCCCTTCACCCCCCACACATGCACAGGCGGCGGCGATTGCGGCACCAGCGGGATGTTGGCTGTCTTGTATCCCCGGTTGGCGAGATAGATTGAGGTGGGCGTTTTCGACGTGCGCGACACGCCCAGCAGCACGATATCGGCCTCCTCCAGATCCTCCAGCCCGGTCTGGGCGCCATCGTCATGCACCATCGTGTAATTGATGGCGTCGACCCGGCGGAAATAGGCCTGATCCATCACATGCTGGCGGCCCGGCCGGCGGGTGGCGGCCTGGCCGAGCAGCTCCGACAAAGCCGAAATCGTCGGATCCAGCGGGGAGACCATCGGCAGGCCCAGGGTGGCGCAGCGTTGTTCCAGCCGGTCGCGCACCGCGCCATCAACAAGTGTGTAGATCACCAGACCGGGCTTCTTGGCCACTTCGGTCATGATCCGGTCGAGATGGCCTTCGCTGCGCACCATCGGCCAGAAATGCTTGATGGCTTCGGCGCTTTCGAATCGCGCCAGGCTGGCCTTGGCCACCGATTCCAGCGTTTCCCCGGTGGAATCGCTGATCAGGTGCAGGTGTAGGGTCTCGTTGCCGGTCATGCCGGGCCGGGGCCGAAATATTTCATTCGCATGACTCTGTGGATAAGCATCAGGGCAAAGCGTTAGTGCCGGTGTGGACCGGTGCGCAAGCGGCTTTTCACCGCCACGGCCCACCGGCTCCAGGCGGATTCATCCCGGCCGGTTTCATCCACACCATGGCCTGTGGATAACGGGGACAAGGGCAACGACTCGCCGGAATCCGGCCGACTCTTGCCGACTGGCGCTGTGGATGGATGTGGGCATGGCGATTTATCCCCAATCTTCACATCGCCAACTACCATCATCACCCTTTCAGATTCTTTTGATTGATTCTGATTCATCTGTGCTCTTGACCGGTCCCAAGGCTTGGCCAAAAGGGAAAGCCATGGCTCAATCCGCTCCCAATGATCCGCCGCTGCTCGCCGTCTTGAAGGGGGAGCGCCGCGACCCACCGCCGGTGTGGCTGATGCGCCAGGCCGGGCGTTATCTGCCCGAATATCGCGCCCTGCGTGCCGAAAAGGGCGGCTTTCTGGAACTGGTGTACGACAGTGACGCCGCGGCCGAAATCACCATCCAGCCGCTGCGCCGGTTCGGCATGGATGGCGCCATCTTGTTTTCCGATATCCTGATCGTGCCGCATGCCATGGGCCAGGGCCTCACCTTCGGCCCCGGCGAAGGGCCGCAGCTGACTCCGCCGCTGAGCGATGGTGATTTCTCGCAGCTGGAACCGCACCCGCTCTATCTCGCCAAGATCTATGAAACGGTCGCCAAGGTCCGCAAGGCCATCGATCCGTCGGTGACGATGCTGGGCTTTGCCGGGTCCCCATGGACCGTGGCGACCTATATGGTGGCCGGCCATGGCAGCAAGGATCAGGCCGAAACCCGCCGCCTGGCGTACAAGGACCCAGGCAAGTTTCAGGCGCTGATCGACCGTATTGTTGCGGTTACGGTGGATTATCTGTCCGGCCAGATCGAAGCCGGCGCGCAGGCGATCCAGTTGTTCGACAGCTGGGCCGGCACATTGTCACCCGCCCAGTTTGAACGCTGGGTGATTGCCCCCAACGCCGATATCGTGGGCCGGCTGATGGTGCGCCATCCCGATGTGCCGATCATCGGCTTCCCCAAGGGGGCCGGGGCCAAGCTGGCGGCTTATGCCGCGGAAACCGGTGTGGATGCCGTGGGCCTGGATGAGACGGTTGATCCGGCCTGGGCCGATGCCATGCTGCCGCCGGGCATGCCGGTGCAGGGCAATCTTGATCCGCTGGCGTTGATCACCGGCGGCGAGGCGCTGGAACAGGCCGTGCTGCGCATCCGCCACGCGCTGTCAGGCCGGCCACATGTGTTCAACCTGGGCCATGGCATCCTGCAGGACACACCGATCGATCACGTCGAGCGCCTGTTCGAACTGCTGCGAAAGCCACTGTAAGTGATCGAGTGGGGCGCTGGCTGGCTGGGTGACGCCTATCTCTGGGTGAAGGCGCTGCATGTGACCTTCGTCATCTTCTGGATGGCGGGCCTGTTCATGATCCCCCGCTTTCTGGTCTATTGGCATCCCGTCGCGCCGGGGGCTCCGGAATCCCTGTTGTGGGCCGAACGCTGCCGCCGCCTGCGCCGCATCATCCTTTCACCGGCGATGGTGGTGAGCTGGCTGGCGGGGCTCAGCCTGGGCTTTCACCTCGGTTGGCCGTTGTGGTTGGTGGCAAAACTGCTGTTTGTGATCGGCATGACCGGGTTTCACGGCTGGACCATGAAGATGGTGCAGCGTTTTGCCGCCGGGGAACGCCCGGTGAGCGAGAAAGGTTTGCGGCTGGCCAATGAAATCCCCTCGCTGGTCACCTTTGCTGTGGTCGTGCTGGTGATCGTCAAGCCATTCTGATGCTTCCCGTTCTGGCGGTTCTGGCCGAGGTGCAGGCCGCGCTGGCCGCCAATCGTCCGCTGGCCCTGATCGCGCCACCCGGTGCCGGCAAGACCACGGCGCTGCCGCCAGCCCTGTTGGGCGAAGACTGGGCCAAAGCCGGCAAGATCATCCTGCTGTCACCGCGCCGTTTGGCGGCGCGGGCGGCAGCGGAACGCATGGCGGACCAACTCGGCGAGCCGGTGGGTCGCACCATCGGTTATCGCACCCGTCTGGACAGCAAGACCTCTGCCGCCACCCGCATCGAGGTGGTGACGGAAGGGATTTTCACCCGGATGCTGGTGGCCGATCCGGAATTGCCGGGCGTGGCCTGCGTGTTGTTCGATGAAGTGCATGAACGCAGCCTGGAAGGCGATTTTGCCTTGGCGCTGGCGCTGGAAGCCCGCGAGGCGCTACGGCCCGATCTGCGCCTTGCGTTGATGTCGGCCACGCTGGATGGCAGCGGCTTTGGCGCCATCATTCCCGATCTGGTGGTGGTGGAAAGCCAGGGCCGCATGTTCCCGGTGGCACATCGCCATATCGGCCGCGATCCTTCCCAGCGGCTGGAAGACGCCATGGCCAGCGCGATCCGGCTGGCACTGGCGGAGGAGGCGGGCTCGATATTGGCGTTTCTGCCCGGCGTGGCGGAGATCGAGCGCACCGCCGAACGGCTGGAGGGACGACTGCCGGCCGATGTCGCGCTGTTCCGTCTGCACGGCGCGCGGGAAGGCGCGGACCAGCGCGCCGCAATTGCGCCGCCGCCGCCCGGCACCCGCAAGATCGTGCTGGCCACCAGCATTGCCGAAACCAGCCTGACCATCGATGGCGTGCGGGTGGTGGTGGATTCCGGCCTGGCGCGCCGCCCGCAATTGGACCGCGCGGTGGGCCTGCAACGGCTGGTGACGGTGCGCGCCAGCCAGGCCGCAGTTACGCAGCGCGCCGGCCGCGCCGGGCGCACCGCACCGGGGGTGGCGATCAGGCTGTGGGAAGCCGCCGAAACCGCTGGTCGTGCCGGTTTTGATCCGCCCGAGATTATCGAGGCTGATCTGGCCGGGCTTGTGCTGGAATGTGCGCGCTGGGGCGTGGCCGATCCGGCGCAGCTGCGCTGGCGCGATCCGCCGCCGGCGCTGGCCGTGGCCGATGCGCGGGCGCGGCTGCTGGCGCTGGGTGCGATCAGTGACGATGGCCGGGTGACGGCGCATGGCGAGGCCATGGCGGCGCTGCCGCTGCCGCCGGCACAGGCGCACATGTTGATCGCGGCGGCAGCCGACGGCCTGGGGCTGCTGGCTGCCCGCATTGCCGTGTTGATGGGCGAGCGCGGCCTGGGGGGGCGCAGCGATGATGTTGAACAGCGGCTGCGCGGTTGGGCGCGGGAAGGCGGGCAGCGCGCCGATGCGGCACGCAAGCTGGCGGCGCGTTGGGCGAAGGCGGTGGGCGCGACCGAGACGGACGCACCTGCCGATCAGGCTGGCCGCGTGCTGGCGCTGGCCTATCCGGATCGGGTGGCGAAACGCCGCGGCGATGCCTTTCTGATGGCCAATGGCCGGGCGGTGAATGTGCCAGGAGAATCGCCGTTGGCGCAGGAGGCATGGATCGTCGTGGCCGATGCCAGCGGCAGCGCGGCGGGTGCCCGGCTGTTGCTGGGCGCCAGCCTGCACGGCGACGTGGAGCGGATGCTGGCAGACCGCATTGAAAGCCGCGCGCTGTTCGCCTTTGATCCCGCCACCAGTGGGGTGACAGCGGAAACCCAGCGCAGGCTGGGGGCGATCATCCTGGCCCGCCAGCCGGTGGAGCGGCCTGATGCATCCAGAGTGCGCGCCGTGTTGCTGGCCGCTGTGGCCGACCGGGGATTGCAGCTGCTGCCATGGGGGGAGGCGGCGGTGGGCTTGCGGGCCCGGCTGGCCTTTGCGGCGCAGCATGGGCTGTCATTGCCGGCCAGTGACGATGCCGCGCTGTTGGCGAGCCTGGACGATTGGCTGGCGCCGCTGCTGGGTCGGCGCCTGTCTGATCTGGGTGATGGCCAGTTGGCCGATGCCCTGCTTGGCCGGCTGGAGTGGAGCCAGCGTCAGGCGCTGGACAATTTTGCGCCGCTGCGGCTGGAAACGCCGGCGGGCAGCAGCCATGCCATTGAGTATGCGGCGGATGGCGGCCCGGCGGTAGA
>JAIXQY010000088.1 GCA_027485485.1 Sphingomonadales bacterium
AGGCCCAGGATGGAATTGAGCCGCGCCACAGCCGGATCCTTCTGCACCAGCGCGGCGGCAATCGCCTGCTTCTTGGCCATTTCCTCATAGCCAAGATCGGGTGCGCCTTCGGTGCCGAAGAACACGATGCCGGTGTCTTCCGCCGGGAAAAAGCCCTTTGGCACCACCATGAAGCCCCACACCGCGACTCCGATGGACGCCACAGTCAGGCCGCCGATGATCTTGCGATGCTGCAACGACCAGTCAAACGCCTTCAGATAATTTTTGGTAAGCCGGGCAAAGGCTCCCGTGGTGATGCGCGCCACCCGCCCCGGCTGCTGATGCCCGGATTTGAGCAGTCGGGCCGCAACCATCGGGATCAGCGTGAGCGACAGCACCGCCGAGACGGCGATGGAAATCGTCATGGTCACGGCAAATTCGCTGAACAGCCGGCCGATGATGCCGCCCATGAACAACAGCGGGATGAACACCGCCACCAGGCTGACCGAGATGGAGACGACGGTGAAGCTGATTTCGTTGGCGCCGGTGATGGCGGCGCTGCGCGGATCCTCGCCCTCTTCGGTGTGGCGCACGATATTTTCCAGCACCACGATGGCATCATCGACCACAAAGCCGGTGGCAAGCGTGAGCGCCAGAAGCGACAGGTTGTTGAGTGTGAAGCCGAAGAAATACATGCCGGCAAAGGTGCCGATCGCCGCCACCGGCAGCACGATGGCCGGAATGAAGGTGGCGCGGGCATCGCCCAGCACCAGATAGATCACCAGAATGACCAGCAGCGCGGTGCCGACCAGCGTGATCTGGGCATCGAACACGCTTTCACGCACCGATTCAGACCGGTCGAGAATCTCGCTGATGTCCACCGATTCCGGCATGGCTTCGCGGATCGCCGGCAGGGTGGCGCGCACATTGTCCACCAGCTGCACGACATTGGCGCCCGGCTGGCGGCTGATGGCGAGGGTGAGCGAGGGTTCGCCATTATAGCGAGCGCCGCCGCGCAGCCGTTCATAGCTGCTGATCACGCTGGCCACATCGGCCACGCGCACCGGCAGGCCATTGCGGTTGGCAATGATGATGTTGGCAAATTCCGACGGCTTTTCCAGATTGCCCGACGCATCGAGCACGAAGCTGCGCGCGCCGCCGGTGATCGAGCCCACGGCGATATTGCTGTTGGCCGCCGCGACGGCCGAGCGCAGATCATCCACGGTGAGGTTGCGGGCGGCCAGTGCCGCCGGATCGAACTGGATGCGCACCGCATAGCGGCGGTCGCCGAAGGTCGTCACCTGCCCCGCGCCCGGCAGGGTTGAAAGCCGCGGCACCATCAGATTGTCGACCAGCGTCTGCAGATCGTTCATCGCCCGCGTCTTGTCGCGGACCGACAGGATGATCACCGGCGAATCGGCCGGGTTGATCTTGCGGAAGCTGGGCGGGCTCGGCATTTCCGGCGGCAGCCGGCGGGTGACCGCCGACAGCACCGACTGCACGTCGAGCGCGGCGGAATCAATGTCGCGATCCAGCGCGAACTGCACGGTGATCTGGGTGGAACCGGTGCCGCTGGACGAGAGCACCTGTTCGATGCCGGCCACGGTGGACAATTGCCGTTCGATCGGCGTTGCCACCGATGCGGCCATGATGCCGGGGTTGGCGCCGGGCAGGCTGGCTTCGATCTGGATGGTGGGCAATTCCACTTCCGGCAGGGCCGATACCGCCAGCTGGCGATAGCCGAACAGGCCGCCGAACACGACCGCCAGGGTCAACAGGATCGTGGCGATCGGCCGTTCGACACAGAGGCGGACAAAACCCATCAGCCAGCGCTCCCGCTCATAACGCGTTCGGTGCCGTTGGCGGGCCCGCCAGCCACCTGCGGCTTGCCCGGACCCTTCAGCCGCACGCTGTCGCCATCCTTCAGGCGGGCGAGCGCATCGACCACCACCTGTTCACCGGGTTTGACCCCACTGGCCAGGTAGACCTTGCCATCCAGCCGGCCGGCCACTTCGACATTGCGCATTTCCACCTTGCCGCCGGCGCCCTTGGCGCCGGGCTGTGCCGGGCCGGCCGCCACCGCCCACACGAACGGCGCATCGCGGCCGGTCTGCAGGGCGCTTTCGGGCAACACGATGCGCGGCACTGCGGCACCCAATGGGAAGGCCACATCAACGATGGCACCAGGCCACAGAACATCGCCCTGGTTGCGGAATTCCGCCCGCGCCGCGACGCCGCCGTTGCCCGGATCGATATTGTTGTCGAGGAACACCAATTTGCCCACGGCGAGCTTGCGGCCAGCCTGACGGTCGCGCACCTCAACGGTGCCGCCACCGGCCGCCATAACGGCGCGGGCCTGCTGCACATTGGCGGCGGGCACCAGGAAGCGCACGTGGATGGGGGCAATCTGGTTGATCGTCACCAGCGGCGTGGCATCGCCCTGGCGCACATTGGCCCCCAGCCGGAAGCCCAGTTCGCCGGTGCGGCCGGTGATCGGCGCGGTGACGGTGAGGAAGGACAATTGCACCTGGGCGGCCTGCAACAGCGCCCTGGTCGTATCAATCTGGCTGCGCGCCGAATAGGCATTGGCCCGGGCCAGATCGCGCGCCGCGGCCGACACAAAGCCCTTGGCCACCAGCGCCTCGGCCCGTTCATAATCCAGCGTGGCGCGGCGCTCGGCGGCAATGGCGCCCTTCACTTCGGCTTCGGCCTGGGCCACGGCGGCGCGGGCCTGGCGGGCATCGATGCGGAACAGCAACTGGCCAGCGCGGACGGTGTCGCCCTCGCGAAAGGCGATGCCCACGATCTCGCCATCGGCGCGCGGACGCACCGCCACGCTCTGGCTGGGGGTGACGGTGCCCAGCGCCAGCAGCGTCGGGGCAAAATCCGCCATGGCGGCGGCCTGGGCCGAAACGGTTTGCGGCGGGCGCTTGCCGGCGCCGGGGCCAGATTTTCCAGCCTCCCCCTCGCCACTGGAGCAGGCAGCCAAAAGCAGGGCAAGCGCCAGTGCGCTGCCTTGGAACAGAGAAGGGGGCATGATTTTCATCGTCTTGTTGTCCAAAGCCCTACGCACCGGCACGCTGTTTCCCCCGCACCCATTGGCGCTGCGGGCGTTAATCAGCATTTTGCCGGCGGTGCAAATACGTTGTTGCCGCACGGATGCTGTTCAGGCGCGCATCTTCCAGCCCGATTTCAACACCCTGTAACACACGAACCACAAGCCGGCATTGACCAGCGCCAGCACCAGGGCCCCCTGCACCAGCAAGCCATCGGCATTGCCGATGAAGCCCGAGCGGAAGCCATCGATGACATAGAAGAACGGGTTGGCATGGCTGAGCGTGGCCATGAGCGGGCTGACCCGATCGATCACATAGAATGTGCCCGACAACAGGGTGAGTGGCTGGATGATGAAGTTGGTGATGGCGGCGGCATGATCAAACTTGTCGGCCCACACGCCGGTGAGGATGCCGAGCAGGGCCAGCAGCACCGATCCCATCGTGCCGAAATAGAGCACCAGCAGCGGATCGCGGATCGGCACATCAACGCCGGGCGCAATCGCCATCACCGTCCACACCGCCAGGCCCACCAGCCAGGCACGGGTGAGCGCGCCGCCCACCCAGGCCAGCATCAATTCCCCGGCCGACAGCGGCGGCATCAGCACATCGATGATCGATCCCTGCATCTTGGCCACCAGGATCGACGACGATGTGTTGGCAAAACTGTTCTGGATCATGCCCATCACGATCAGGCCGGGCCCAAGGAAATCGGCATAGGGCACGCCCAGGATCACGACATTGTTGCGGCCCAATGCCACGGCAAAGATCACCAGGAACAACAGGGTGGTGATGGCTGGCGCCCACACGGTTTGCAGCTGCACCTTGAAAAAGCGCCGCACCTCCTTCAAATAGAGGGTCTTCAGGCCTTCGGTGTTGAACCGCGCGATCACCGGCACTCCAGGTTCACGCTGAACCAACGGGCTGTGGGCAGGCCGCTTGTTATCCATGTGCATCATGGTTAGGGGCTTATGCGTGATCCCGCTGCCTGCCAAGAGGCCGGTGGCTTTTGCGAGGCAAAGAATATTCATGGCCTGGACCGAAGAGCGTATCGCCAAGCTGAAGCAAGGCTGGGAGGGCGGCATGACCGCCACGCAGATCGCCGAAATGCTGGGCGAAGGCGTCACCCGCAATGCCGTGATCGGCAAGGCCCACCGGCTGGGGCTGGAAAGCCGCCCGTCGCCGGTGAAGGCTGCCGCTGAAGAGGCAACCCCGCGCTCGGCGCCGCCCGCCCCGCCGCCGGCTGCCAAGCCGGTGGAACCGCCCGCCCCGCCGACCGCACGCGCCGAACCGGTGGTGGCTGCGCCGCCGGCAGCACCAGCTGCCGTGGCCAAGCCCGCTGCCAAGCCGGCCAAGGGCGGCAAGCAGGCCCGCACCACCCTGCTCGATCTGAACGAGAAGGTGTGCAAATGGCCGATCGGCCATCCCGGTGAGCCGGATTTCCACTTCTGTGGCAAGGCTTCCCAGGCAGGCTTTCCCTATTGCACCGAGCATTGCCTGGTGGCCTATCAAGCGCAGATGCCGCGCCGCGACCGGCCCAAGCATCTGCCGGTGATGCCGGGCGCACCGCGCCGCTGAGCCTTGCCGGCACTGGCAGTTTTGCCTCATTGCCGCGCCACCTGTAAGGCTTTACGTGAACGTAAAGTTGGAGGGTTCCGATGGCTGGTGTTGATGTGGATGTGCTGATCGTGGGCGCCGGGCTTTCGGGCATTGGCGCTGCTGTGCAGATCAAGGATCAATGCCCTGGCAAGAGCTGGGCCATATTGGAGGGCCGCGCTGCCATTGGCGGCACCTGGGATCTGTTCCGCTATCCCGGCATCCGGTCAGACAGTGACATGTACACGCTGGGCTATCGCTTCAAGCCGTGGACGGCCGCCAAGGCCATTGCCGATGGCCCTTCGATCCGCAGCTATATCCGCGAAACCGCAGCGGAACATGGCATCACCCCGCACATCCGCTTCAACCACAAGGTGACCGATGCGCGGTGGAACAGCGAAACCGCATGCTGGACTGTGAGCGCCAGCACGCCCGATGGCCCGGTCACCCTCACCGCCCGCTTTCTCTACATGTGTTCGGGCTATTATAATTATGGCGAAGCCCATCGCCCGCGCTGGGATGGTGAGGCCGATTTTGCCGGCCAGATCATCCATCCGCAATTCTGGCCGGAAGCGCTGGATTACAGTGGCAAACGCGTGGTGGTGATCGGTTCGGGCGCCACCGCCGTGACGCTGGTGCCGGAAATGGCCAAGCAGGCGGCGGCCGTGACCATGCTGCAACGATCGCCCACCTGGATGGTGTCGCGGCCATCATCGGATGCCATTGCCAACGTCCTGAAAGCCATATTTCCGGCGCAGATGGCCTATGACATCGTGCGCTGGAAAAATGTCACCTTCGGCCAATGGTTTTACAAGCAGACCCGCGAACGGCCGGGCAAGGTGCGCGAACAATTGCTGAAGCGCCTCGCCGCCTTGCTTCCGGCGGATTATGATCTCGAAACCCATTTCACCCCTGGCTACAACCCTTGGGACCAGCGGCTGTGCCTGGTGCCCGATGCCGATCTGTTCACCGCCATCAAGGATGGCAAGGCCAGCATCGTCACCGATCAGATCATGCGGTTCGAAGCGGGCGGCATCCGGCTGAAATCCGGTGGCCTGCTGGCGGCCGATATCGTGGTGACCGCCACCGGCCTGAAGCTTGAGGCGCTGGGCGGGATGCAGGTGGCGGTGGATGGCGTGGCCCGCCGCACAGCCGATGCCCTGGCCTACAAGGGCATGATGTATTCCGGCATCCCCAACCTGTTCCAGAGCTTTGGTTATATCAACGCCAGCTGGACCCTGCGCTCCGACCTGATTGCCGATTATGTTTGCCGGCTGATCAACCATATGGATGCCAAGGATGCGCAGATCGCCACCCCGACCCCTGCAGCCGATGTGGTGCCGGAGCGGCTGGCGATGGATCTGCAATCCGGCTATGTCCAGCGCGGTGCCGATGCCCTGCCCCGCTCCGGCAACCGCGCGCCCTGGGTGGTGACGGCCAATTACACCTATGATCGCAAGGAATTGCTCGATGGCCCGGTCGACAATGAGCTGGTCTTGAGGCAGGCTGCGATTCCAATGCTGCAGGCCGCAGAATGAGCTGGAATAGACTGATGATGGCCGCGGCGGCTTTGCTGGCAGCGCCCGGCCTGGCCCAAACCCATGTTGGCACATTGACGCCGGGCGCAGGCGGTTATTTTCAATTGGACCTGCCAATGCAGGGCCGAGGGACAGCAAGCTTTCGCGTGGAAACCGATCGGCCGGTGCAGTTCAATCTCTATAGCTTTGGCGAAATCCGCTATAATTATCTGTGCGCGCCAGGCGGCGGCGATTGCGGCGGCAATGAAATCCTGTTCTCCCACAATTATGGGCCATTCACCAGCGACAGCCTCGTGCAGTCCAAGTTGACCTGGCGCAATGCCTACCGGTTTGGCCAGAAACAATATTCATTGGGTTATGGCACGCACGCGTTTGTGTTCGACGTGCCAGGCAACCAGCCGCTGAACTATCGCATCACCCAGAGCTTCAGCGGCCAGGTGCCGGAGCCGGCCAGCTGGCTGATGCTGGTGACCGGCTTCGCGCTGGTTGGCGCTGCTGCCCGGCGTCGGGCAGCGCTGGCTTAACCTATTGGTTCAAAAGGCGCCGGCCCCAGCGATGGGCAGGCTCTTTTGCTGGGTGTTCACATCGCGTTGTGACGGGCGATGGTGGCCGCATCCAGGCGCAGGAAGCGTGCAGCATTGCCATAGAAGATCGCGCGCTTCTGGGCCTGATCCAGATAGGGTGCCGCCTCGATCACGCCGATGGCGCGCTCGATGGTTTCGGGCCACACCATCTGATCCGATCCGAACATGATGCGGTTGCCGAACCCGGCCTCCACCAGCGCCTTCAGATAGCGGTGAAAGGCGGCCGGCGGCTGGGTGTAGATGATCACGCCCAGATCCACATAGACCTGCGGGTGGGCATAGAGCAGCGCCAGCGTGTCATCGAGCATCGGGTAGCCAGCGTGCATCACATTCACCCGCAGGCCGGGGTGGCGCACCAAAATATCTTCCAGCAACAGCGGGCTCGACAGTCGGGCACGATAACCGCTGCCGGGAAAATGGGCGACACCGGGCGGGCCGGGACCCATGTGGATCGCCACCGGCACATCAGCGGCTTCGGCGGCCTTCCACAGCGCCGCCAGCTTGGGGGAATCCACCGAAATGCCGTCATACTGCATGCCCAGCTCGCCGATCACGGCGAGTTTGCCAGCGGCCTTGGCCTGTTTGAACATGCGGGTCATCGCATCGCCATCGGCCAGATCGGCAAGCGAGGGTTCCAGCGAGGGCAGCACGCGCGCCGGCGCGTCTTTTGCCCAGGCCGCCACCATCACCTGGCGGCCGGCCACCACGCCGATGACATTGTGGCGTTCCATCACCGCCAGCGTGCGCTGGCGCAGCTCGTCATCGGTTTTGGGTGACCAGACCGGGTTGCTGCACGCCGGCTGCTTGAACGTGCCGATGAAGGCTTCGATCCACGGGCCTTTCTGATCCCACACCGGCATCGGATCCATCGGCGTGCACATGGCCAGCGGCGGCGGGCCCTGATCATCGGCGGCCAGCGCATGCACATGCATGTCGATGATCGGCGGCCGCGCCACCACCGGGGCAGCCCCCAGCAAGGCCAGCATGGGCAACAGACAGCGCATTGAAATTCCCCCCGTTTGGCCGGCCCCCACAGCCAGCTGAATAATCAGCCCACCAGCGCCAGTTGCGGCGGATCAAGCGCTTCCTGCACAACGCGGTCTGGCCCCAACGCGCGGGCAATATCGGCTTCCAGGTCGGCATCGATCAGATAATGGCGGCCCAGCACCACGCGGGCGGGCCCGTGCGCGGTGGCAACTTCGGCCACCAGCTCGCCCCGGCCCTGCGCCGGATTGCGGCTCAACGCGGCCTGCAGCGCCGCCGCTTCGCCGGCATGATCCATGCGCACCACCAGCCGGCCACGGGTGCGCCGGGCAATTTCAGACAAGGGGCGCGCGGTGCGCAGCGTCAGGCGCGGCACCTCCTCGCCCTCGCGCCATTGCGCTTCCATGCCCAGCAACAGCGGCGGCGCATCGTCAGCCAGCGCTTCGATGGCTGTCTGCAATTCCTCATCGAAGCAACTGGTGACAAATTGGCCCGACCGGTCGGAGAAGCTCAGGAACTGGTAACGCCGCCCGGTCTGGGTGGTGCGCCAGCGCCGTTCTTCCAGAAGGCCGGCCATCATCACCAATTGCCGCCCGCCCCCGGCCGGCGCCGGCATCGCCTGCACCTCGCCAAAGCTTTTCACATCATTGGCCAGCAGCACATTGGCATAGCCATCCACCGGGTGACCGCTGAAGAAGAAACCGTAAGCCTCTTTCTCATGGGCCATGCGTTCGGCGACGCTCCACGAGAGATTGGGCACCATCAGGGCCAGGCTGGCATGATCGGCCATGCCGGTGGCTTCGCCAAACAGCGCCACCTGAGCCGATTCGCGTTCTTCGGTGGCGGATTGGGCGCTGGCCATGATGGCTTCGGCCAGAGCATGCACGCCAGCGCGATTGGCGTTGAGCGCATCAAAGCCGCCAGCGGCGATCAAGCTTTCCAATTGGCGCTTGTTCAGGCTTTTCGGGTCGCAGCGGCGGGCGAAATCGGCCAGATCGGCAAACGGGCCCTTGCGGTCGCGATCCACCACCAGGCCTTCCATCGCCTTCAGGCCCACGCCCTTCAGGCCCGCCAGCGCATAGCGCACGGCACCATCGACCACGGTGAAATCCGCCGCCGACGCATTGATGCACGGCGGCAGCATGGCAAGACCGGACCGCCGCGCATCCTCGGCAAAGATCGCCAGCCGATCGGTGTTGTCGATATCATAGGCCATGGAGGCGGCATAGAATTCGGCGCGGTGGTGGGTTTTCAGCCAGGCCGTGTGGTAACTCACCAGCGCATAGGCGGCCGCGTGGCTCTTGTTGAAGCCATAGTTGGCAAACTTCAGAATCAATTCAAAGATTGCATCTGAAGTGGCTGGATCAATGTTGTTTTTCTCCGCGCCTTCCGAAAAGCGCGCCTTTTGCGCCACCATCTCGGCATGGATTTTCTTGCCCATGGCGCGGCGCAACAGATCGGCTTCGCCCAGGCTGTACCCGGCCAGCTCGCGCGCCAGGCTCATCACCTGTTCCTGATAGACGATGATGCCATAGGTCTCGCGCAGGATCGGCTCCATCGCCGGATGCAGCAATTCCACCTGCTCGCGCCCGGCCTTGCGCAGCGCAAAGCTGGGGATATTGTCCATCGGGCCAGGGCGATAGAGCGCGCCCAGTGCGACGATATCGGCGAAGCAATCGGGCCGCACCTGGCCCAGCGCGCGGCGCATGCCTTCCGATTCAAACTGGAACACACCCACCGTGTCGCCTTCGGCAATCAGGCGATACACCGCCGGATCATCGGTGGGCAGCGTCGCCCAATCCACGTCCACCCCGCGCGCCCGCAGCATGGCCGCGGCGCGATCCAGCACCGACAGGGTCTTCAGGCCAAGAAAGTCGAACTTCACCAGCCCGGCCTTTTCGGCGGCCTTCATTTCGAACTGCGTCACCTGCATGTCCGACTTGGGGTCGCGATAGAGCGGGACGAGCTGGCTGAGCGGCCGATCCCCGATCACCACGCCGGCGGCATGGGTGGAGCTGTGGCGCGGCAGGCCTTCCAGTTGCAGGGCGATATCGACCAGCCGCTTCACCTTGGGATCACGCTCCACCTCGGCGATGAAGGCCGGTTCGCCGGGGTAACGCTTGCCGTCCTTGTCCTTGCCCTGCCCCAGCGTGCGGGCCAGCGTCCAAGGATCGGTGGGGTGGCTGGGCACCAGCTTGGCCAACCGGTCGGTCTGGCCATAGGGCATCTGCAGCACGCGCCCCACATCCTTCAGCACGGCGCGGGCCTTCATCTTCCCGAAGGTGATGATCTGCGCCACCTGCTCGCGGCCATAGCGATTTTGCACATAATCAATCACTTCGCCGCGCCGGGTTTCGCAGAAATCGATATCGAAATCGGGCATCGACACGCGATCCGGGTTGAGGAAGCGTTCGAACAGCAGGCCATGCTCCAGCGGATCAAGATCGGTGATGGTCAGCGCCCAGGCCACCACTGATCCGGCGCCGGAACCACGGCCCGGCCCCACCGGAATCCCCTGGGTTTTGGCCCACACGATGAAATCGGCCACGATCAGGAAGTAACCGGGAAAGCCCATCCCCTTGATCACGTCGAGCTCGAACGCCAGCCGCGCCTCATGGGGGGCACGCTCTTCAGCCGATTTGCCCAGCACATCCATGCGGCGGGCCAGGCCTGCGGTCGCGGCCGCATCCAGCGCCTCATCCTCACCGCCCGCAGACAGGCGCGGCAGGATCGGCTTGCGGCTGGGCGCCATCATCGCGCAGCGCTGCGCCACCACCATGGTGTTGGCGATGGCTTCGGGCAGATCGGCAAAGATCGCATGCCAATCTTCGGCCGATTTCAGCCATTGCTGCGGGTTGGATTGCGGCCGGTCCTGCGCTTCGACATAGCTGCTGTTGGCGATACACAGCAGCACATCATGGGCCTGGTGCATGTCGGGCGTGAGGAACTTCACCGGCGCGGTGCCAACGATCGGAAGCCCGCGCACCTCGGCCAGCCGCAACAAGGCTGCCTCGCTCTTCTGCTCAATGGGGTCGCCGCAGCGCGAAATCTCGACATAGAGCCGACCTGGGAACAGGCCCTCCAGTCGATCGGCCAATGCCTCGATATCCTGGCCTTCGGCCGCCAGCCGCGCCAGCGCGCCATCAGCCCCGCCGGTGAGGCAGATCAGCCCGTCGGTGCGCCCATCCAATTGCGCCAGCCGCAGCAGCGGATCGCCGGGCGTCGCCGCAGCGAGATGCGCATCGGAAACCAGCGCGATCAGATTGGTGTAGCCGGCCGAATCTTGCGCATAAACCGCCAGCCAATCGACCACGGCGCGATTCTGGATGGTGGCCGAACCGGGCCGCTCGATCGGCAGCAGGGCGCCGATGATCGGCTGCACCCCGGCATCCTTGGCCGCGGCGGTAAAATCCATGGCGGCAAACATGTTGGCACGATCCGCCAGGCCAATGGCCGGAAAGCGCAACTGCCGCGCCACCTTGGCCAGTTGTTCCGGCTGAATGGCGCCTTCCAGCATCGAATAGGCGCTGTGGCAGCGAAGGGGGACGAATCCGGCGTGCGGCATCCGGGGATTATGCGCAGGGCCTGAGGCGTCTGCCAACCTGGCGCCGGGCTTTGTCCCCAGTTATATCGCAGGCCCTTTGCGCAGGCCTTCAGGGAACCCGTCCAATCTTGTCGAGTTCCCTGCTCCAGTAGATCAGGAACACCCGTCCCAGCAGGTCGTCGGCCGCAATCATGCCAGGGCCACCCATGGTCGGCTCAAATCGGCTGTCCTCGCTGTTGTCGCGATTGTCGCCCAGCACAAAGACTTGCCCGGCCGGCACGCGTTGCTCGGGCACATCGTCCTGGGGGCGGACCCCAAGATCGGTGACCAGATGAGTGGAACCATCGGGCATCTGTTCCGACAAGATGCGAACTGACTCCGGCCCCGCCCCCACTGAAACCAGCCTCTGTCGCAGAGGCTTGCCATTCAGGATGACAATTCCCTTTCGCAACGCGATCCTGTCACCGCCCAGCGCCATCAACCGATGCACCCAAACACCACCATCGGGGCCCAGATAGGTGACGACGTCCCCCCGCCGCAGGCCCTGGCCCACACGGTTGTCTGCCCACATCCGCTCCTCAACTTTCAAGGTTGGTGCCATGCTTTCGCTTACCGCGTGATAACCCTTGATCGGCAATTCTGGTGTGAGCAGCCAGAACGGCACAAGCACAATCCAGGCGAGCCAGTAGGGCCAATGCCAGGCTTTCGGGCTGGGCACTGTGCGCAAATGGCTTTCACGCCAGATCAACAGTGATGACCAACCCATCAGCAGCAGGCCCATCACGGCTGCAGACACCAGCACCAGCGCAAATGCCTGCTCGTGGCCACGGGTTGTTGGCAACAGCCACAGTGGCGGCTGGAACGCCAGCAGCAATGCCTGGGAAGGGAGCAGGAATGCCAGGCCGGCGCGAATGCGGCCCAACCAGAGCAGCCCCATGCCAGGCAGCGTCACATGAACCAGAATGACGGCCAGCCGAGCCCAAAGCGGCCTGCTGATGGCCGCCGTTTCAGCCATTGGCCAAACGACCCTGGCTCAACGTCACCACCCGGTCCATCCGCTGCGCCAGCGCGATGTTGTGTGTCGCCACCAGCGCCGATGCCCCGGTGGAGCGCACCAGATCGAGGAACGCCGCCAGCACCAGGCCCGCCGTCGCCTCATCCAGATTGCCGGTGGGTTCATCGGCCAGCACCAGCGCCGGCCGGTTGGCGAGCGCGCGGGCCACGGCCACCCGTTGCTGTTCCCCGCCAGAAAGCTGCGCCGGCTTGTGGGTGAGACGCGCACCAAGGCCGAGAGCGGTGAGCAGTTCATTGGCACGGGCGCTGGCAGTGGCCGGATCAACGCCGGCGACCAATTGCGCCAACGCCACGTTTTCGCATGCCGAGAAGTCCGGCAGCAGATGGTGGAACTGATAAACGAAACCCAACCGCTGCCGCCGCACGCGGGTGCGGCCGGCTTCGTCCAGCTGGCCCACCTCTTCGCCGCAGATGCAGATGCGCCCGGAAAAGCCGCCTTCCAGCAGGCCGACCGCCTGCAACAAGGTGGATTTGCCCGAACCCGATGGCCCCAGCAGCGCGACGATCTCACCGGGCGCCAACGCCAGATCAACGCCGCGCAGCACCTCGATACGGGCGCCGGCCTGCTCGAAATGCCGGGCCAGGCTAATGGTTTCCAGCACCGGCTCACTCATAACGCAACACCGTGACCGGATCGGTGGAAGCCGCCTTCCACGCCGGATAGAGCGTCGCCAGGAAGGACAGGCCAACGGCAAGCACCACAATGCCCACCACTTCGGCCGGATCGGTTTTCGACGGCAGCAGCGTGAGATAGCGCACCGAAGGGTCCCAGATGTCGGTGCCGGTGAGCATCGAAACCCCATCCACTATGCCTTGCCGGAACTGCAACAGCAGGAAGCCCAGCGCCAGCCCGGCCGTCACCCCGGCGGCCCCAATCAACGTGCCCACCGCCATGAACACCCGCATCATGCTGCCGCGCGTCGCGCCCATGGTGCGCAAGATCGCGATGTCGCGCGTCTTGGCGCGCACCAGCATGATCAGCGACGACAAGATGTTGAACACCGCCACCACGATGATGATCGACAGCACCCAGAACATCACCGTCTGTTCCACCACCAGCGCCGAAAACAGCGCCGCGTTGCTGCGCGTCCAGTCGCTCACCACGGCGATGCCGGCCCATTTCTGGCGGATCGGCTCCAATATGGCGGCGGCGCGATCGGGATCGTTGGTTTCCACCTCCACCATGCCCACTGCGCCGTCCAGCCGCATCAGCGTCTGGGCATCGTCCAGGGGCATGACCACGAACGCCTTGTCATAATCATAAACGCCCACTTCGAACACCGCGACCACCGTATAGGCCACGATGCGCGGCACGGTGCCGAACGGCGATGACTGGCCGGCCGGGTTGATCAGGCTGATGGCATCGCCCACCCTGATCCCCAATTGCTCCGCCAGGCGCGCGCCGATGGCGACGGTGTTGGCCCCGGGCTTCAGCGCATCGAGCGAGCCGCCACGCACGTTAGTGGCGATGGTGGCATTGCCCATGATCGCCGCCAGCGGCAGCCCGCGCACGATCACGCCTTCCACCCGGCCGCCGGCGCTGGCCATCAATGGCTGTTCGATCATCGGCACGGCGCTCACCACGCCGGGCAAGGCCTTGGCATCGGCCACCACCTGCGGCCATTCCTCCAACCGCCCGCCATAGCCCTGGACAACGGCATGGCCATTCAGGCCGATGATGCGATCGAACAATTCGGCGCGAAAGCCGTTCATCACGCTCATCACCGCGATCAGCGCGGCAACACCCAGCGCCACTGCGACCAGGCTGATGCCGGCAACAAGGAAGATGAACCCTTCGCCCTGCCCCGGTGTGAGGTAGCGGCGGATGATCAGGCGTTCGTGAGCGGTAATCAAACGCGGCCCACCACGGCATCGATGGGCACTTCCACCCGCTCACCGGTGGCGCGGCGCTTCAGTTCCACCACGCCTGCGGCCAGCCCCTTCGGCCCAACGATTACCTGCCAGGGCAGGCCGATCAGATCGGCGGTGGCGAATTTCGCGCCGCCGCGTTCATCGCGATCGTCATAAAGCACATCAACGCCGGCCGCGGTGAACTGGGCATAGAGCGTGTCACAAGCCGCCGCGCAGGCGCCGTCATCGGCGCGCAGGTTGATCAGCGCCACCTTGAACGGAGCCACGGCTTCCGGCCAGACGATCCCGGCATCATCATGGCAGGCCTCGATGATGGCGCCGGCCAGACGGGACACGCCAATGCCATAGCTGCCCATCAGCGGCGTGATCGGCGCGCCATCGGGCCCCTGCACGGAAACGCCCATGGCGGCGGTGTATTTGTCCCCGAAGTAAAACACCTGGCCAACCTCGATGCCCTTGGATTGCTTGAGGGCGGCGGCGCAGGCGGCTTCGGCGGCAAGGTCGCGCTTTTCATCGGTGGCGGCATAATCAGCGTTCAGGCCATCGATGAAGCCCGCCAGGGCGGCGCGGTCATCGGCGTTGATCCCTGTCGTGTCGCGCGGCTTCAGCCAGTTCTCGTGATAGAACACATCGCTTTCGCCAGTGGGGGCGAGCACGATGAATTCGTGGGACAAATCGCCGCCGATCGGGCCAGTGTCGGCCTGCATCGGAATGGCGTTCAGGCCCATGGCCGCAAAAGTGCGCATATAGGCGATGAACATGCGGTTATAGCTGTGGACCGCCGATTCATAATCCAGATCAAAGCTGTAAGCGTCCTTCATCAGGAACTCGCGGCCCCTCAGCACGCCAAAGCGCGGCCGCACCTCGTCGCGGAATTTCCACTGGATCTGATAGAGGTTGCGCGGCAGGTCGCGATAGCTCTTGGCACCGTTCTGGAAGATGGCGGTGAACAGCTCTTCGGCGGTGGGGCTGAACAGCATCTCGCGATCATGGCGATCGGTGATGCGCAGCATTTCCGGGCCATAGGCATCATAACGGCCGGATTGCCGCCACAGATCGGCGCTCTGGATGGTGGGCATCAGCACCTCGATGGCACCGGCGCGGTCCTGCTCGCGGCGCACGACCTTCTCGATATTGGCCAGCACGCGCTTGCCCATCGGCAGCCAGGCATAGATGCCGGCCGATGTCTGCCGGATCATCGCGGCGCGCAGCATCAGCTGGTGCGAAATCACCTGGGCTTCGCCGGGGGTTTCCTTGAGGACAGGCATGAAATAGCGGGACAGGCGCACAGGGATTCTCTTGGCTGCGTGGATATGAACGCGGCCTTAGCATGTCTGGCCAAGCGGGCAAGCATCAGGCCCACTGTTGCAGTTCCGCCACAGTTCACGATTTCGTCACGCAGGCTGCAACCACTGACCTGACAGGGAAAAAGAATCGGCATATCAAGTGCCCAGACAAGGGCCGTTCGCGGCCAGGGTCTGGGGAGAACGACGATTTCGTTCACCGCTGCGCGCCGCCCGCAAGGGCAAGGCAGCGCGCGCCGGCTGGGGCAGATGGGGGCATTGGCCCCAGCCGGCGTCGAGCGGTGGATTGGATCATCTCGTCGCGCGGCGCCCGGTCAGGCAACTGATCGGGCGCCTTTCGTTTGCGCCCCCATGCTTTCATCAGGCCGTCTCCGTCCCGCTGCCATGGCACAACCCGTGCCAAAGGGAGAGCATATCATGGCCTTTGAACATGTGACGGTGGAACGCGACGGCAAGATATTGATCGTCACCATCAACCGGCCCGACCGGATGAACGCGCTGCACCCGCCCGCCAATGCCGAGCTGGACCAGATTTTCAACGATTTCGCCGCTGATCCCGATCTGTGGGTCGCGATCATCACCGGCGCAGGCCCGCGCGCCTTTTCGGCCGGCAATGATCTGCGCTGGCAGGCCGAAGGCAACGCCATCACCGTGCCGCCGTCGGGCTTTGGCGGGCTGACCAGCCGCTGGGATCTCGACAAGCCGGTGATCGCGGCGGTGAACGGTGTTGCCATGGGCGGTGGCTTTGAGGTGGCGCTGGCCGCTGATATCATCATCGCTTCGGAAACCGCCAGCTTCGCCCTGCCCGAACCCAAGGTTGGCCTGGCCGCGCTGGCCGGCGGCCTGCACCGCTTGCCGCGTGCTATCGGCGTGTCGCGCGCCATGGCGATGATCCTCACCGCCCGCACGGTCTCGGCCGCCGAAGGCCGTGATCTGGGCTTTGTGACCGAAGTCGTGGCTGCGGACGAACTTCTGCCCCGCGCCCGGGCGTTGGCCGCCGCCATGTGCGAACTGTCGCCGCTATCGCTGCGCGCGTCCAAACAGGCGGTGTTGAAGGGCCTGGAAGAGCCTTCGTTGCGCGCAGCCTATGAAGGCCAGGGCAAATATCCAGCCGTGCAGGCGCTGTTCCGTTCGGAAGACTTGCGCGAAGGGCCGCTGGCCTTTGCCCAGAAGCGCAAGCCGGAGTGGAAGGGCCGATAAGGCTGCGGCAACTGCCCGGTTGACCGCGCCGCCGCCACCGGGCAGCAGCGCGGCCATGGGGGAATTTCTGTCCGTCGCGCGCATCACAGCCGCGCCCGATCATGATCGCTGGCTGGTGCCGCCGTGCGCGCTGGCCATCCATCTTTGCATCGGCATGGCCTATGGCTTTTCGGTGTTCTGGCTGCCGCTGAGCCATGCGCTCGGCCAGCCTGCCTGCCCCAGCCTGGGCCAGGCGCTCACCAGCACCGCGTGCGATTGGCGGGTGAGCGATCTGGTCTGGGTATACAGCCTGTTCTTTGTCGTGCTGGGTCTTTCCGCGGCGCTGTTCGGGGCGTGGGTGGAACGGGTTGGCCCGCGCCGGGCCGGGCTGGTGGCGGCGTGCTGTTGGGCCGGCGGCATGGCCATTGGCGCCATCGGCGTGGGCTGGCATCTGCTTTGGCTGTTCTGGCTGAGCACCGGCATCATCGGCGGTATCGGCCTAGGCATCGGCTATATCACGCCGGTTTCGACCCTGTTGAAATGGTTCCCCGATCGGCGCGGGCTGGCCACCGGCATGGCGATCATGGGCTTTGGCGGCGGCGCCATGGTCGGCAGCCCGGCGGCAGACCGGTTGATGGCCAGCCTGGGCAGCCCGGCCGCCACCATGGCCATCATGGCCGGCGTCTATGCCATCGCCATGGCAGCCGGAGCGTTGGGCTTCCGCCTGCCCGCCCCCAGCTGGCATCCGCGCGGCACGTCGCAGTTGGTTGCCGGCGGTCGCCATGTGCCGGTGAGCGTCGCCAGCCGCACGCCGCAGTTCTGGCTGGTGTGGTGCGTGCTGCTGATGAATGTGTCGGCCAGTATCGGCATCATCGGGCTGGCATCGCCGATGGTGCAGGAGATCTTTGCCGGCCAGTTGATTGGCCAAGCTAACACGCGCTTCGAACAGCTTGATGAAGAACAGAAAACCGCCATCGCCACAATCGGTGCAGCCTTCGTCGGGATGATCAGCCTGTTCAACATCGTCGGCCGTTTCGTCTGGTCATCGCTGTCCGACCGCATCGGCCGCAAGCCGCTCTATCTGCTGATGCTGGCGCTGGCCGGGTTGCTGTATGGCCTTCTGTTGCCGGCCGGGCCGGGCCTGGCGCTGTTCCTGGCCGCCTTTGCGCTGATCGCTTCGATGTATGGCGGCGGCTTTGCGGCGGTGCCGGCCTGGTTGGCCGATCTGTTCGGAACCGCCCAGGTGGGTGCCATTCATGGCCGGCTGCTCACCGCCTGGTCCACCGCCGGGGTGCTGGGGCCGCTGCTGGTCGCTTCCGTGCGGGACGGCAGCTTGGCGCAGGGCGCGGCACGGGCAAGCGTCTATGGCCCGATCTTCCTGATGCTGGCCGGCCTTCTGCTGATTGGTTTCATCGCCGCGCTGGCGGTGCGCCCCCTGCCCGCTCATCGGTGGCAGGATGATCCCACCGTCGCCAACACCGCCTGCGCGGCCAGCGCCGCCCGCATCAGCTGGCCCGTCCGCTTGGCCGTCTGGGCACCGGTGCTGCTGCCGCTGGGCTGGGGCGGCTGGTTCACGGTGCAAAAATCACTGCTGCTCTTTTGAACAAAGGGGCCGCCAGTTGCCCGGCAGCCCCCCATTGTCATCCGTCCGCAAAGGCCGGCGTCTGGTGTATCAGCAAACCACGACCCAAATCTTCTTCAGATCCGCCGTGGCCACCAGCGACTTTGCGCCGTGAATGAAGCAATGAGACACTGGATCACCTCCTTTCAGCTTGTTGAACAAGACCCGCAGTGTCAGAGGAAAGCGCGATGATCGCAAGGGGCATAATCGCGCAGTTGCGCATCGGCCGCCCGCAGCCAGTGCCAGGCGTGGCACTGCCATCGGCCTATCACCGCCAGCCGGTGGAGGGCCGTGTGGCCGTGGGCCTGCTGGGGCTGGACGGCGACCAGGTGGGCAACACCAAGGTGCATGGCGGGCCGGACAAGGCGGTCTATGCCTATCCGATCAGCGGCTATGCCGGCTGGCTGGCGGAGTTTCCCGAGTTTGCGGATCGTCTTGGCCCCGGTGCCATGGGCGAAAATCTTGTGGTGGATGGGCTGGATGAAGCCAGCATCTGCCTGGGCGATGTGATCCGCTGCGGCAGCGCGACGCTGCAGGTGGCGCAGATCCGCGAGCCCTGCTCCACGTTCGCCGCCGTGTTGGGCAGCAAGCGGGTGGTGAAGGCGATGACGCTTTCGGGCCGCTGTGGCTGGTATCTCAGGGTGCTGGAGGCCGGCGACATCGCGGCCGGCGATGAACATGACGTGATCGAACGGCCCCACAGCGATTGGCCGATCAGCCGCTTCACACCGATTGCCGCCGGCCGCGCCGGGCGGATCGAGGAGTTGGAAGTGCTGGCCGGGATGGCCGCGCTCACGCCTCGCTGGCGGCAGAAACTGACGAGCCGGGCCGCGCAATTGCGGCGCGGGCCGTTTTGAGCGCCCGCCATTCCAGCGCAGCCAGCACGGCCGCACCTAGCACGAACGGCACGAAAGTATACATCAGGCGGAACAGCGCCACGGCAGCAAACACGCCGGCCTTGTCTGCATCAGGCATCAGGCCCACGATCACCAGCTCGAACACGCCGATGCCGCCCGGCGCATGCGCCAGCGCACCCGACACCATGGCCACGGCATAGATCACCAGAAAGGTGAGCAGATCGGGGATACCCGCCACCGGCAGCAGCAGGATGTAAAGCGCACCCCCGGCAAAGGCCAGATCGATGGTGCCAATGGCAATCTGCTGCAGCGTCTCCTTGCCGTTGGGGATGGTGAAGCGATAGCGCCACAGGCGGAATTCGCGCCGCCAGCTTGCCGCCAGGATCGTATAGGCCAGCACGCCGCCCAGAAACAGCACGCCAATGAATTCCTCAAGTTGCGGCGTGGCCCACTCGCGGATCTGCTGGGGCATGAGCGTGGGCGACACCACCAGCCCCAGCCCAGCCACGAAGATGATGCCCAGCCAGAAGGTCCAGCCGCACAGCAGGATGATCATGGCAATATCGGCAGGTCGCACGCCTTCGCGGGTATAGATGCGATAGCGCACGGTGCCGCCGGTGAGGATGGTCACACCCAGCGTGTGGCTCATGGTGAAGCTGGTGAAGCTGGCTGCAGCCAACATGGGCCAGCTGATCCTGTAACCCAGGTGGCGGGTGGCAAACCAATCATAACCAACCAGCACGACATACGACAGGAAGGTGGAAAAGGCGGCAAAGACAATCAGATGCGCCGGCGTTGAATGAATCTCATTGAGCACCTGTTCCAGCGTGACCTGGCCCGAGATCTTCTTCAGGCCCCAGGCCGCCAGCCCAAGCACAGCCAAGCCGAGCGCGGCGCCGAACCAGGTTTTCCAGTTGGCGCGCGGTCGCGGTGGCGCGGCATCCGGGGCCGAGGCCCCTGCCACTGCTTCCTCTGCCGAAACGCCCAGACGCCAATCCTTCCAATACACCGGTGGGCCCGGAGGGATTCGAACCCCCGACCTAGCCGTTATGAGCGGCCAGCTCTAACCGCTGAGCTACAGGCCCTGCCCGGTGCCCACGCGGTTAGCGCAGGCTTCGGCAATTGGGAAGGCCAGACCAGCCTGTGCAGAGGGCACTTGGTCGCACGGGCCAAAAAAAGGGCCGGATGCTGGGGAAAGCATCCGGCCCGAATTATGCCCGGAATGGCGCCAGGGGGGGAGGACGGCGCGTCCGGGCTGGCAGGCAGCACCAGAGGGGGAGGAGGTGCTGCTGCCGGCCGGGGCGCCGCGGGAGGGGAGGAGTGCGGCGAGCCCGGCGTTGCCACTATCGTGGCGACACAGACGTTTTACGGATTCGCCGGCCCTTTGTGCACTGCACAATTCAGCGTTGCAGCCATGCATTTTCTGCATAGGGGTCGCCTGTCGCACCCCTCAAATCCCTGTTTTTGCGCTGAAAATGGCAGCGTCTCGACAGGGTGCGACAGGCCGCCTCACATATCCAGCGCCTGGCTGGTCATGCGATCGAGCAGGAAATCGCGCAACGCGGCAATGCGCAGAGAGCGGCGCAACTCGGACGGATAAGTGAAAAATGTACGGAACACCGGCCCTTCCACCTGCGGCAGCACCACCTTGACCCCGCCCGAGGAGCGAATCAGATAGGATGGCAACGCCGCAATGCCGGCGCCGGCTTCGACGGCCTGCAACACGCCATGGCTGTTGTTGATGGTCAGCGCCGCCGGCCGTGGGTGGCCCTGATGGCCCAGCTCCAAAATCCAGTTGATGCCCTTCAGATAGTCCGGCGCGGCTTCGCCATAGGCAATCAGCCGGTGCGTTTCGAGATCGGCAACCGTTTGGGGCTCACCATGGCGCGCCAGATACTCGGGGCTGGCGACCAGATAATGGCGGATATTGGCCAGCGGTCGCTGCATCAGCTCGCTCTGGAACGGGCGATGGAAGCGGATCGCCACATCGGCCTCGCGCTTGGCCAGATCCAGATCGCTGTCAGTCAACATCAGGTGCACGCTGATATCGGGATAGAGATCGAGGAAATCGCCAAGCTGGCGGGCCAGCCAGGTTGATCCGAACGACACTGTGGTGGTCAACCGGATGGCGCCGGTGGGCCGTTCGCGGCTGGCATCGATGGCCTGCGCCGCCTTGTCGATGCGTTCGTGCATGTCGGACGTGGCGCCGCGCAGCTGTTCTCCCTCGTGCGTCATGGCAAGGCCGCGGGCGTGGCGGTGGAACAGCTTGGCGCCCAGGCTTTCTTCCAGCGCGGCAATCTGGCGCGACAGCGCCGGCTGGCTCATGTGCAGCCGTCGGGCTGCTTCGGTGAAGCTCCCGGCTTCGGCAACCGTGTCGAACAGGCGCAGCTTTTCCCAATCGAGGTTGATGCCCGGTTGCATGCGCCCTTCCCCTTTATCCGTGCGCCAGGAACCGTTCGGCCTCCAGCGCCGCCATGCAGCCCATGCCGGCCGCCGTTACGGCCTGGCGGTATAATTTGTCCTTCACGTCGCCGGCGGCATAGACGCCGGGCACGCTGGTGGCGGTGCTGTCGGGCGCGGTGATGATGTAGCCCTCGTCATCCATGTTCACCTGGCCTTCGAACAGGCTGGTGGCGGGCACATGGCCGATGGCAATGAACAGGCCATCGGCAGGCAGATGCCGGGTGCTGCCATCGCGGGTGTCGCGCAGGGTGATGCCTTCCACCTTCAACGGCATGTCCTGCCCATGCACCTCGGCCACTTCGGCAAACCAGTGGGTTTCCACCTTGGGGTTTTCCAGCAGCCGGGCCTGGTTGGTCTTGTCGGCCCGCAGTTCGCCGCGGCGGTGAACCAGATGCACCTTTGACGCAAATTTGGTGAGGAACATCGCCTCCTCCACGGCCGTGTTGCCGCCGCCGACCACCACAACCTCCTTGCCGCGGAAGAAGAAGCCATCGCAGGTGGCGCAGGCCGAAACACCGAAGCCGCGATACTTGGTTTCGGATGGCAGGCCCAGCCAGCGCGCCTGGGCGCCCGTGGCAATCACCAGCGTGTCCGCCGTCCAGCCCTGCCCGCTGTCCGTCTCCAGCACGAACGGGCGCTGTGACAGATCAACCCTGGTGACGATGTCGCTGATGATCTCGGTGCCCACGTGGCTGGCCTGTTCGGCCATCTTCACCATCAGATCGGGGCCCATCACCATGGTCTCGCCCGGCCAGTTCTCCACCTCGGTGGTGATGGTCAATTGCCCGCCCGGTTGCAGGCCCTGGATCAACACGGGTTCCAGCATGGCGCGCGCCGCATAGACAGCGGCGGTATAGCCGGCCGGGCCGGACCCGATGATCAAAAGCTTGGCATGACGGGACATGAACGCGAATCTCCTGGGTGCCGGGAACCGCCGGCAGCTGCTGGGCCAGACTTAAGGATATTTGCCGGCATTTCCAACCGGCACGGCGCCAAACGCCAAGCCTTGCCGGAACCATGCCTGCGCCAATCTGCATCTTGCGCGGTTTTGAAATAATGTTATCGAGAATGGTGGGTTCAGGGATGGGGAGTTGCGTTGTGGTGCATCGTTCGCGCCTGCCGATTGACGATATTGATCGCGTGATCCTGCGCCATCTGCAATCGGAAGGGCGCATCACCAATGTCGATCTGGCCACCCGCGCCGGGCTGACGGCCCCACCCTGCCTGCGCCGGGTGCGCGCGCTGGAGGACAATGGCGTCATCCGCGGCTATCACGCAGATCTCGACAGCGTGGCGCTGGGCTATGGCATCACCGTGTTTGCGATGGTCAGCCTGAAGAGCCAGGCCGAGGCCGATCTGCGCGCCTTTGAAGACCATGTCGCCAGCCTGCCGCAGATCCGCGAATGCCATATGCTGAACGGCGAAATTGATTTCATGCTGAAGGTGGTCGCCCACGATCTGCAGGAATTTCAGCGCTTCCTGACCAGCGAACTCACGCCGGCCCCGAACGTCGAAAGCGTGAAGACCAGCTTCGTGATCCGCACATCGCTATCGCGTCCGGGTGTGCCGGTTGATTGATCAGATAAACTCTACGCGATCGATCTGATAATATTTGTCGCCCGACGGGGTGTGGACTTCCACTTCATCCCCCAGGCGGCGGCCGATCAGGGCGCGGCCCAGCGGCGAGGAAAAGCTGATCCGGCTGGCCTTCACATCCGCTTCATGCTGGCCGACGATCTGATACTTCACCGGCTTGTCGTCTTCATCCAGCAGATGGACGGTGGCGCCAAACACCACCTTGTCGCCCGACAGCGTCTTGGGATCGATCACGATGGCACGCGCCAGCATGTCTTCCAGTTCGATCACCTGGGCTTCGATCTGGCCCTGGCGTTCCTTGGCGGCATGATATTCGGCATTTTCCGAAAGATCGCCATGGGCGCGGGCTTCCTCGATGGCTTCCACCACCGCCGGACGTTCAATCTCCTTCAGTTGCCGCAGCTGCACCAACAGGGCTTCATGCCCGGTTGGCAGCATCGGCACCTTTTCGAAACCCGCCATGATCTTTTTTCTATCCTGCAAGTCGTTTCAATGATTTGCCCCTGAAGCCCCGCTCGATGAACGTGGCCACCAGGGGCAGCATGACGGGCTTCTGCACCCGTCAGGGTTGGTGATGATAGGATTGAAGTGGCCGAACTTCAAGTTTTTGCCGCCGCATGGCCGCAATTGCTGCCACCGCCGCCCGGCTGGCCGATGCGGTGGTGTACACAGGCACCCGGCCATAAAGCGCCGAGGCGCGGATCGATTGGCTGTCCTTCAGCGATTGCAGGCCTTCGGTCGTGTTGAAAATCAGGGCGATGTCGCCATCCTTGATGCGGTCAACAATGTGCGGCCGGCCTTCGGCCACCTTGTTCACCCGCGTCACCGGGATGCCGGCGGCTTCCAGGGTTTCCGCCGTGCCGCAGGTGGCCACCAGGCCAAAACCCATGGTCACCAGATCGCGGGCGGCGTCGAGCATGTGCGGCTTGTCGCTGTCCTTCACGCTGATGAACACCCGGCCGCTGTCGGGCAGCTTGGTGAAGGCGCCCAGCTGGCTCTTGGCAAAGGCGGTTGCGAAATCGGCATCAATGCCCATCACTTCGCCGGTGGAGCGCATCTCGGGGCCAAGCACCGGATCAACACCGGGGAAGCGGGCAAAGGGGAACACCGCTTCCTTCACCGCGATATGATAGCCGACATTGCGGGGGGACAGGTCGAAATCGGCCAGACGCTCGCCGGCCATCACGCGGGCGGCGATCTTGGCAACCGGGATGCCGGTGGCCTTGGCCGTGAACGGCACCGTGCGGCTGGCGCGCGGGTTGACCTCGATGAGGAACACCACGCCTTCCTGCACCGCGAACTGCACGTTCATCAGGCCCTTCACCTTCAGGGCGGTGGCCAGCACCGCGGTCTGGCGCTCGATCTCGGCAATGATGTCAGCAGGCAGGCTGTAGGGCGGCAGGCTGCAGGCGCTGTCGCCGCTGTGCACGCCGGCCTCTTCGATATGCTGCAACACGCCGGCAACATAGACGGTCTCGCCATCGGCCACGGCGTCCACATCCACTTCGATGGCATCACGCAGATAACGGTCAATCAGCACCGGCGAGCTGCCCGAAACCACCACCGCCTCGCGGATATAGGTTTCCAGCTGGGCGCGGGTATCGACAATCTCCATGGCCCGGCCGCCCAGCACATAGGATGGCCGCATCAGCACCGGATAGCCGATGGTTTCGGCCACCTTCACGGCCTCCTCGGCGCTGCGGGCGATACCGTTGTCGGGCTGTTTCAGGCCGAGTTGGTTGATCAGCGCAGCAAAGCGCTCGCGGTCTTCGGCCAGGTCGATGCTGTCCGGGCTGGTGCCCAGGATGGGAATACCGGCATCCTGCAGCGCTTGCGCCAGCTTCAGCGGCGTCTGCCCGCCCAGCTGCACCACCACGCCGATCAGTTCGCCATTCTGCTGCTCGGTGTGCAGGATTTCCAGCACGTCCTCGGCCGTCAGCGGCTCGAAATACAGCCGGTCCGACGTGTCATAATCGGTGGAAACTGTCTCGGGGTTGCAGTTGATCATGATGGTTTCGAACCCGGCATCACCCAGCGCGAAACAGGCATGGCAGCAGCAATAATCAAACTCGATGCCCTGCCCGATGCGGTTCGGCCCGCCGCCCAAAATCACGATCTTCTTCGCCGCCGTCGGGTTGCTCTCGCAATCCGGCACGCCAAAGCTCGGCGCTTCATAGCTGCTGTACATATAGGGCGTCTTGGCCGCGAATTCGCCGGCGCAGGTATCGATGCGCTTGAACACCGGCCTCACATTGATGGCGCGGCGGGCGGCGGCAACCTCGGCCTCGCTGATGCCGGCCAGCGTCGCCAGCCGCGCATCGGAGAAGCCCACGGATTTCAGGCGACGGAAGCCTTGCGCATCGGTCGGCAGGCCGCCGGCTTTCACCTCAGCCTCCATCGCCACCAGCTCCTGCATCTGGCGCAGGAACCAGGGTTCGAACTTGGCGATCTGGTGGATGCGCTCGACGCTCATGCCGGCGCGCAGTGCATCGGCCGCGACCAGCAACCGGTCCGGCGTCGGTTGCGACAGCGCGGCTTCGATTTCCTCGATGGTTGCGCCTTTCAGCGTGTCCACCTCGTCAAAGCCGGTCAGCCCGGTTTCCAGACCGCGCAGCGCCTTCTGCACGCTTTCCTGCCAGTTGCGGCCGATGGCCATCACCTCGCCCACCGATTTCATCGCCGTGCCCAGCAGCGGCGCCGAGCCCTTGAACTTCTCAAAGGCAAAGCGCGGGATCTTGGTGACGATATAGTCGATCGTGGGTTCAAAACTGGCCGGCGTGGCGCCGGTGATGTCGTTCATGATCTCGTCGAGCGTGTATCCCACCGCCAGCAGCGCCGCGACCTTGGCAATCGGGAAGCCGGTGGCCTTTGATGCCAGCGCCGAGGAGCGCGACACGCGCGGGTTCATCTCGATGACGACCAGTCGGCCATCCTTGGGATTCACGGCAAACTGCACGTTGGATCCGCCGGTTTCCACGCCAATCTCGCGCAGCACCGCGATGCTGGCGTTGCGCATGATCTGATATTCCTTGTCGGTCAGCGTCAGCGCCGGGGCGATGGTGATGCTGTCCCCAGTGTGGACACCCATCGGATCGATATTCTCGATCGAGCAGATGATGATGGCATTGTCCGCCTTGTCGCGGACCACCTCCATCTCATATTCCTTCCAGCCCAGCACGCTTTCTTCCACCAGCACTTCAGTGGTCGGGCTGGCATCCAGGCCGCCGGTGACGATGCGGATGAACTCTTCGCGATTATAGGCAATGCCGCCGCCGGTGCCGCCCATGGTGAAGCTGGGGCGGATGATGGACGGCAAGCCAACCTCTTCCAACGCCGCCAGCGCCTCCTCGACACTGTGGGCGATGCGGCTCTTCGGGCTTTCCAGCCCGATCTTGTCCATGGCGTCGCGGAACTTCAGCCGGTCTTCGGCCTTGTCGATGGCTTCGGCATCGGCGCCGATCAGCTGCACGCCATATTTGTCGAGCGTGCCATCCTTGGCCAGCGCCAGCGCAGTGTTCAGCGCCGTCTGCCCGCCCATGGTGGGCAGCACGGCATCCGGCCGCTCCTTCTCGATGATGCGCGCAACAATCTCGGGCGTGATCGGTTCGACATAGGTCGCATCCGCCAGCTCCGGATCGGTCATGATCGTAGCCGGGTTGGAATTGACCAGGATGATGCGATAGCCCTCCGCCTTCAGCGCCTTCACCGCCTGCGTGCCCGAATAATCGAACTCGCAGGCCTGGCCGATGATGATCGGGCCGGCGCCGATGATGAGGATGGATTTGATGTCGGTGCGTTTGGGCATCAGTCTTCAAGTCCAGTTTCAGCGTGACAGCCCCAGCCATCGAACTCGACGGCGTGAAGAATCTCGATTTCAAGGGCGCGACGGGTCAATTCGGTTATGGCCGCCCGGTCTGAGGTGCTGTCGATCTGCAGATCGGCCGCAAGATCGCCATCTTCATATTCGGCAAAGCCAAGGAAGCGGAAACCCAGGGTTTCGGCGCTGCTGGCCAGCATCTCGATGTTGGTCTGGCTGCCCTTGAAGTGCAGATCGATGCTGCGCACGATCGAGGAAATGTCGCCATTCTCGGCCAGTGCGGTCAGCACATCCTCATTGGCGGCCAGCTCTTCGGCCAGCAGGGCGGGATCAACCTTGGCAACAATCATGCCACTGGCTCCAGTGCAGCCACGAACTTCTCGAACAGATAATGGCTGTCCTGCGGGCCGGGGCTGGCTTCGGGGTGATATTGCACGCTGAACGCCGGGCGGTCGGTCAGTTCCAGGCCGGCCAGTGTGCCATCGAACAGCGAGATATGGGTGGGCCGCGCCGTTGCCGGCAGCGTTTCGGTGTCCACGGCAAAGCCATGGTTCATCGAGGTGATTTCCACCCGGCCATCAGACAATCGCTTCACCGGATGGTTCGCCCCGCGGTGGCCCTGCGTCATCTTAAGCGTCTTGGCACCCACGGCGAGGCCCAGCAGCTGGTGGCCCAGGCAGATGCCGAACAGCGGCAGGCCGGCGTTCAAGATCTTCTGGATGGTCGGCACTGCGTGCACGCCGGTGGCGGCCGGATCGCCGGGGCCGTTGGAGAGGAAAATGCCGGCAGGCTTGAGCGCCAATATCTCGTCAAAGGTCGCGGTGGCCGGCACCACCGTCACCCGGGCGCCGGCGGCGACCAGGTTGCGCAGGATGTTGCGCTTCATGCCATAGTCAATGGCCACCACATGTGGGCCATCGGGATTGCCGCTGTGCACGGCATAGCCGCCGGCCAGCGTCCACAGGCCATCATCCCACGTGTAATTCTGGGTGGCGCTGATCACGCTGGCCAGGTCCATGCCTTCCAGCCCCGGCCAACCGCGCGCCTG
>JAIXQY010000029.1 GCA_027485485.1 Sphingomonadales bacterium
ACGCCGGTCACCATCTGGATGGAAAACACCGGCCAGATTGCCGTTGCCGAAGTGCAGACGCCCGGCGGACGCGTTACCTATGCCGGAGATGCGGCCATTGATGGCGTGCCGGGCACCGCCGCGCCGATTCCGCTGATGTTCCGCGACACCGCCGGATCAAGCTGCGGCGCACTGCTGCCCACCGGCCATGTGGTGGACATGGTGGCAGGCACCGCCGTCACCCTGATCGACAATGGCATGCCCTGCGTGGTGATCGCGGCAAGCGATGTTGGCGTGACCGGCCATGAAAGCCGCGAGGCGCTGGATGGCAACACCGCCCTGAAGGCCCGGCTGGAGGCCATCAGGCTGGCGGCCGGCCCGTTGATGAACCTGGGCGATGTGGCCGAAAAATCCGTGCCCAAGATGATGCTGGTGGCACCGCCGACCGGCAGCGGCCATCTTGCCGTGCGCAGTTTCATCCCACACCGCTGCCACGCCAGCATCGGGGTGCTTGGTGCCGTCAGCGTGGCCACGGCGGCGCTCTTGCCGGGCAGCCCGGCGGCAGCGGCGGCGCAGGGCCTGCCCGGCGGGCAGCAGCAGACCATCGTGATCGAACATCCGACCGGCGTGACCGAATGTGTGGTCACGCTTGATGCAGATGGGGCCGTGGCGGCCGCCGGCATGTTGCGCACGGCGCGCAAGCTGATGGATGGGGTGGTGTTCGCATGACGACACGGGTGAAAAGCTGGACCGACGCACCGTCCACCCCGCAGTTCCGGCCACCGCCGGGCGCGGTTGACGCGCATTGCCATGTGTTTGGCCCGATGGCGCAGTTTCCGTTCAGTCCAAAGGCCAAATATCTGCCCGAAGATGCCGGGCCCGACATGCTGTTCGCGCTGCGCGATCATCTGGGCTTTGCCCGCAACGTGATCGTGCAGGCCAGTTGCCACGGCACCGACAATGCTGCCACGCTTGATGCCATCGCCCGATCGAACGGCCTGGCCCGCGGGGTCGCCGTGGTCGATCCCGCGATTTCCGAAGCTGAACTCCACGCCCTCCACGCCGGCGGCATCCGCGGCATCCGCTTCAATTTTCTGAAGCGGCTGGTGGATGATGCCCCCAAGGACAAGTTCCTCGAACTGAGCCGCCGCCTGCCCGCCGGCTGGCATGTGGTGATCTATTTCGAGGCCGACATATTGGCCGAACTGCGCCCGTTCATGGCTGCGATCCCGGTGCCGATCGTGATCGATCACATGGGCCGTCCCGATGTGCGCCAGGGGCCCGACGGCCCGGACATGATGGCCTTTCGCGCCCTGTTGGACAGCCGGCCCGACATCTGGTTCAAGGCGACCTGCCCTGACCGGCTGGATGCCCGCAAGGACGGCGGCAGCGGTGACCCGTGGCATGATTTTGCCACGGCCGTGGCGCCGCTGGTGTCCGATTATCCCGCCCGGTGCCTGTGGGGCACGGATTGGCCGCACCCCAACATGGAAACCGAGATCCCGGACGATGGTCACCTGGTTGACATGATCCCGCGCATCGCACCCACCCCGGCCTTGCAGCAGGCCCTGTTGGTGGACAATCCGATGCGGCTTTACTGGCCCGAAGCCGCCCGCTGACCACTGCACGGGAGCCGCGTTACTGCCGATCACGTCAATGGCCGCCGCCGCCCATCGGATCAGTGATGGTGACCTTGGGGATCAGCCACACCAGTGCGGCGGCACCAAAGAACAGCAGCGCGGTGCCGGCATAGACGTGCAGATTGGCCAGGGTGGCCGCCTGCACTTCCAGCAACCGGTCAATGCTGGCGCGCGCCTGTTCCATGCTGAGGCCGGCGCCCTGCAATTTTGCCATGCTGGCATCAACACCGTTCAGCGTTTCCGCCATGGCGGCGCGGACCTGGCGGGCATCCGTGTCCCATTGGCTGGTGGCGACCGCGGCCCCGATGGCCCCGCACAAGGTGCGGCAAAAGTTCATGATTCCGGCCGCCGAAACGCTTTCCTCCGGCTTCACGCTGGCCATCGCCAGGCTGGTGAGACCGATGAAGAAGAACGGCATGCCCAGACCGGTGAACAGGTGCGGCCACACCAGATCGGCGTAGCTGCTGTCGGTGGACCAGTTGGTGCGCCAGGCCGCCATCAGGCCGAGCCAGACCACACCGGCGGTGACCGAAAGGCGCGGATCGATGCGGGTGAGTGACAGGCCGGCCACCGGCGCGATCAGCACGGAGAACACGCCGATCCACGCCACGGTGTAACCCGCCTGCGTGGCCGAATAGCCGAACACCGATTGCAGCCACAGCGGCGTGAGCACCACCACGGCAAAAAAGCTGCCAAACCCGATACTTATCACCGATGTTGCCACGGCAAAGCCGCGATGGCGGAAGATTTTCAGATCAACGATGGGGTGATCATCGGTCAATTCCCAGATCACGAAGGCCGCCAGGCTGATGGCCGACACGATGGCCAGCACCACGATCTCGGTGGAGCCGAACCAATCCCTTTCGCGGCCGGTGTCCAGCATGATCTGGAACGCGCCAACCCCGATGACCAGCAGCACAAAGCCAATGATATCAATTGGCTGACGCTGTATCGCCGTTTCAAACACCCGCAGCCGCTGCCACACCACGGCAAGGCAGATGGCCACCACCGGCAGGTTGATGAAGAAGATCCAGTGCCAGCTGACATTGTCGGAGATGATCCCGCCCAGGATCGGGCCCAATATGGGCGCTGCCATGGTGGTGGCCGCCCACAGGCCGATGGCGGCGCCCTGTTTCTCCTTGGGGAAAATCTGCTGCAACAGCGCCTGGCTGAGCGGCATGATGGGGCCGCCGGCAAAGCCCTGGGCAATGCGGAAAAGCACAAGCGCTTCAAGGCTTTGCGACAGGCCGCACAGCAACGAGAACAGCGCAAAGCCGAACAGCGAAACCCCGAACCACCGCACCACGCCAAAGCGCATCGCCAGCCAGCCCGACAGCGGCACCGAAATGGCTTCGGCCACAGAGTAGCTGGTCACCACCCAGGTGCCTTGGGAGGGCGCCACGGCCAGGCTGCCGGCGATACTGGGGATGGACACATTGGCGATAGTGATATCCAGCACCACAACAAAATTGGCCAATGCCAATGACATGGCGGTGATCCACAGCCGCGCGCCGGTCAATGGGGCGGGCGCGGGTGCGCTCATTGGCGGGCGTCCACCACCACCGTCATCGACAGGCCGACGCGCAGCGGATGGGCCTTGAGTTCGGCCGGATCGAGCGCGATGCGCACCGGCAGGCGCTGCACCACTTTTACCCAGTTGCCGGTGGCATTCTGGGCCGGAATCAGGGCAAAGGCCGATCCGGTGCCGCCAGCGAGGCCGACCACGCGGCCGTGATAGACCACGTCACCACCATGTAGATCGGATTTCATTTCAACGGTTTGGCCTGGGCTGATCGCCTTCAGCTGGCTTTCCTTGAAGTTGGCATCCACATACAGCCCGGCGGTGGGCACCAGCGTCATCAACGGGGTGCCGCCGGCCACGCGCTGGCCCAGCTGCACCATGCGGTTGGTCACGATGCCGGCAATCGGCGCGCGGATGACGGTGCGGGCCAGATCGAGCCGGGCCCGGTCCAGCACGGCCTGGGCGGCGCGCACGTCGGGCGATGTGGAAATGTTCAGATTTCGCACCAGCGCGGTGGCCGCATTGGCGTCTCCGGTGGCGGCGCGTGCCCCATCGGTGGCGGAATTCACCGCGTTGGTGGCCGAATCCCGCGCTGCGCTGGCCGCGGCCACGGCGCTGCGCGCGGCGGCCAGTTCCTCGGCCGAAATCGCGCCGCTGCCGGCCAGCTGCTGGCGCCGTTCCAGATCGCCGCGCGCCCGGGCCAGCATGGCTTCGGCTTCGGCCAGCCGGCTGCGCGCCGCCGCAATATCGGCCTGGCGGCCGGCGGCGCGGGCGCGGGCGGCATCGGCGGCGGCACCGGCCTGTTCGAAGCGCTGCCGGGCCTGGGCCAGCGCGGCCTCTGCCTGCGCCACGGCAATGCGGGCATCGGCATCATCCAGCACCACCAGCACATCGCCGGCCGCCACCGCCTGGGTGCCGCCCACCAGCACGCGCGCCACGGTGCCGGGCAGTTGCGGCGTCACCTGCGCGGTTTCGCCGCCCACATAGGCGTTGTCGGTCTCCACCCGGCCGCGTTCGAAGGCGGCCCACCACAGGCCGCCGGCCAGCCCGGCGATGATCACGCCGCCGGCCAGCAGGCGCAGCGATCGGGCGCGCTTTGGGTTGGTGGCTTCGCTCGCCACCGCGGGGTCCATATCGGGCATCAGCCACGCTCCTGTTCACGAAAGCCGCCGCCCAGGGCGCGCACCAGCGCCACATCGGCGGCCAGCCGAAAGGCCGTCACATCGGCCAGCGCCCGCCGCGCGCCGATCACCGCATCATCGGCGATCAGCACGGCCAACTGGCTGGACAGCCCGGCCTGATAGCGCAAGGCCGCCACCCGCCGCGCCGCCTCCGCCTCGGCCAACGCGGCTTGCGCGGCGGCCTGCTGATCGCCCAGCGCCACCACGGCGCTGGCGGCATCGGCCACTTCGGTCACGGCGCGCAGCAGGGTGGCATCATGGGCGGCAATGGCGCTCAGGCGGCCAGCGCGGCTGGCCTGCGCATCGGCGGCGCGGCGGCCACCATCCAGGATCGGCAGGCTGAGCGCCGGGCCGAACTGGGCATAAAGACTGTTGCCGTTGAACAGCGTGTCAAAGCCCAGGCTCTGCTGGCCAATGGTGGCGTTCAGGCTGAGATTGGGCAGGAACGCCCGCCGCGCCGCCACCTCCCGCTCGCCCGCCACCGCCACGCGCAGCCGGGCTGCGGCCAGATCGGGCCGGCGCGCCAACAGCTCCAGCCGGGCGCCGGGCGGCAGGCCGGGCGGCAGCGGCCGGATGCTGGGCGGCGCAATCGCCAGGCCGCGATCCGGCCCCGCGCCCAGCAACAGCGCCAGCCGGTGCCGCGCCACCAGCACGGCCTGCGCCGCCGCGCTGGCATCGCCGCGGGCCAGCGCCAGCCGGCTGGCGGCCTGGGCGCGGGCGCCATCATTGTCCAAACCCGCCGCCACCCGCCCGGCGGTGAGGTCCAGCGTCTGCTGGCGGATGGCCAGCGCGTCGGCTGTCACCCCCTGCCGGTCGAGCGCGGCGGCCAGATCGGCATAGGCCTGGGCCACGCTGGCCACCAGCATCAGCCGGGCCATGTCACGTTCCACCGCCACCGCATCGGCTTCGCGGCGGGCCGCGCGCAACTGCGCCCGGCCCTGCCCCCACAGATCGAAATTCCAACCGGCCTGCAAGTTGATCAGGCCGGATTCCAGCACCCCGCCCGGCACGAACTGCGGCGGGAACCCCAGATTGCGCGACAATTGCTGCCCGCCGGCACTGGCATTGGCCGCCAGCGTGGGCAACAGGCCGGCGCGGCTCTGGCGGGCGGCGGCATCGGCGGCGGCCAGGCGCGCATTGGCCAGCGCCAGATCGGGATTGGCCGCCAGCGCTTCGGCAATCAACATGCCCAGCTGCGGATCGCCCCACGCCTGCCACCAATCCGCCGCAGGCCAGGCGCGGGCGGCGGTTTCGGGCAGGCTCTGCGCCGCCGCAACGCTGGCCACGTCGCGCAGCATCGGCGCCGGCCCCAGCTGCGGCGGCGCGGCACAGGCGGCAAGCACCGCGGCAGGAAGCAGAAGGAAAGGCTTGCGATACACGGGCGACTCGGGCGATACTGGGTGGTACAGAAAGGACTTGAACCGTGGCCACAGCGCCGTCAAGCGAATTGATACCGACCGGTACAGGCTCCGACATCCTTTCGGGCCAGGAGGCTCGCCGCCACGCCTATATCGCGGCGGCGCAGCAGCTGTTCTTTGCCCATGGCTATGGCGCCACATCGATGAACGCCGTCGCCGCCGCCGTGGGCGGCAGCAAGACAACACTGTGGAGCCTGTTCCCATCGAAACTGGCGCTGTTCGAAGCCGTGGTGGAAACCATCGTGCAGGATTATGGCACCGCGCTCACCGTCGATCTCGACAGCGCCGCCGATGTGGAATCCGGCCTGATCCGCATGGGCGATTCCATCATGGCCACCATCATGTCCGACGCTGTCACCAACATTCACCGACTGGTGATGGGCGAAGCCGCCCGCGTGCCCGAACTGGGCCGCGTGATGTTCGAACGCGGCCCCGGCCCCGGCATGGCCCGCTTCGCCGCCTGGCTGAACCGCCAGATGCAGGCCGGCACCCTGAAACCCGGCGATGCCCACCTCGCCGCCCAGCAATTCAGCGGCCTGTGCCGCGCCGGCGTGGTGGACCGCCACCTCCACGGCCTCGCCGGCCCCAACGCCGCCGCCGAAGCCCGTTACGAAGTGCGGGCAGCAGTGACGACGTTTCTGGCGGCGTGGGGGGTTTTCAAGGGGGCTTGAAGCAGAGAGGCCTCCGGCGGCAAGGGTCGCGGACCCTTGACCCGAACGTTTTTGGGCGGGCTGGATGGGGAGATTGCGTCCTGATCTCAGGCGCTGGGCAGGATCACAGTATTTCGCAGACTTTGTCTTCGATCATGCGGTATCATTGGCTTTGCCTTTGGCCCAAATCTGCCTGATGGTTGCAGGATGAAGCGCCGGATGGCGTTGGATAAGAGGGATTGTTGGTTGACCAATGATAACAGCTTCGGTGCCTACTTGGCCAATGTTCAAGAGCGTGACATCGATCTGCTGCTCATGGAGGAGTTTCACGTCAGCCGTGATTTCGTCTCCTGGTTCTGCAACGCTGTTGGGATCGAACAGGCGAAGTTCGATGGCGCTTGGCACAGTGTGACGGACGCCGACGGCGAAACCGATCTGCTTTTGCGGGTTGTCAGTGGCGGGGAACGAGTTGGCATTCTCATCGAGAATAAGATTTCAGCTCCCGAGCAGGATCAACAAGATGAGCGATACCATTTGCGGGCGACAAGGGCCCAGAATGCAGGCCGCTTCGACCGCTTCGTCGTTTGTATCTGCGCTCCAAAATCCTATCTGGATGGCCTGATCGAGAGCTCTTCCTATGAGTTCAGAATAACCTACGAATCTATTGTTGAGTGGTTTGCACGTTCAGACGATGACCGCTCGCGTTGGAGACGCACAATCATGGATGAGGCGGTGGCTCAGAGCCGGCGCGGCTACCGGATGATCGTCAACGAAACAGTATCGCGATTCCACCAGGATTTTTTCAATTATATCCAGCTGCGGCACCCTGAGCTCACCATGCGGCGACCCACGCCCAAGGGTAACAAATCCAATTGGATCCTCTTCAAAGGATTGGGCTTCCCAAAGAATATCGGCTTCCACATCAAGATGGATCAGCAGACCGTCGAGCTTGGTTTCAATGGTCGGTTGGTGTCCGATTTGCGAAACGCGATAGGTGAACTGCCGGCAGATGTAAGAGCGGTTCAAAAAGGAGGCACTGCCGCCCTTTCTATCTCAACCCCATTTCTCGACAGGACAAAGCCTCTCCACGAGCAAGAGGGCGCTCTGCTGGCCGTGATGGCAGCGGTCGAAAGACTGCGGCCGTTCTCGCGGCTTTTGGAGCAAGGCTGACCGGCACATCAGATCAGATCGTCAACCAGCACGTCCAGCGCCTTGGCCAGTTTGCTGATGGTGGCGATGGAGCCTTGTTTGCGGCCGGTCTCGATTTCGGCCACGGTGACGCGGTTGATCCCGGCTTGCTGGGCCAGTGCTGCCTGGGTGAGGCCGCGCAGTTCGCGATAGACCTGCACCGGGCTTTCGCCTGCGATCAACCGGTCGGCAAATTCGGCCGGGATCAGTTCATCCTCCCCGGATGCCAGCGCCGCCGTTGCCCGATCAAAGGCGATGATATCAGACAGGCTTTCGGCAGCGGCCAACAGAGACTGATATTCGGCCTTCGGAATGGTGATCATCTGGTTCATTGGTGCCTCCGAACGCGGTCACTGCCCTTCTCCCTTACAGAAACGCCCTGAGCTCCGCCATGAAGCGCTCAAACTGGTCATGATGCAGCCAGTGGCCGGCGTTTTCGAAGGTGATGACGCTGGCCGTGTTGAACTGGGCGATGCGGCCATCTGTGACGGGGTTGGAGGCCCAGCTTTTCTCGCCATACATCAGGAGCGTGGGGCAGGTGATGCGGGTCCACAGCTCGGCAACCTGGTCGGCGCCCAGATCATGGGCCCAGGGCAGGTGGAGATAATTGTCGAATTTCCAGCTGTAGCTGCCGTCTTCGTTGCGGTGGGTGCCGTGGATGGTGAGGTGGCGGGCTTGGTCTTCGGACAGGAAGCTGTTTTCCTGGTGCATGCGGGCAAAGGCGTCTTCCAGCGTGGCATAGCGTTTGGGCTGGCGGGCGGCGGCGGCGCGTTTGGCGTCGATCCACTGGCGTTCGCGGGTGGCGAAATCGGTTTTCTGGCGTTCGGCCAGCATTTTGGGGCTGGGGCCAAGGCCTTCGATGGCGACGAGCTTCTTCACGGCATCGGGATAGAGCCCGGTGTAGCGCAGGGCGATGTTGCCGCCCATCGAATGGGCCACGATGGTGACGGGCGCCAGCTTGAGCTGGTGGATCAGCTGCGCCAGATCATAGACATAGCTGTGGGTGTTATAGTCGCCATCGGGGGCCCAGGCGCTGTCGCCATGGCCGCGCCAATCCGGCGCGATGATGTGCCATTCGTCTTTCAGCTCGCGCGCCACCCAATCCCAGCTGCGGGCATGATCGCGGCCGCCGTGGAGCAGCAGCAGCGGCGGCGCAGACGGATTGCCCCAATCGCAATAATGCAGCCGCAGCCGCTGGGAGATGAAGCTGTGCGAGGTGGGGCCCAAATCGATCATGGGTTCCGGTTGCCGGGTTGCGGCGGCTTCGTCAATTATGCCGGTTGCCGGGCGGGGGCGACGTGGCTTTGATCGCCACGGGTGAAGACCCTGTCATCGGGCAGGATGGCGGCGATGGCGATATCGGGCGCATCGGCCAGCCGCGCATAAAGCGGGCCGAAATCCGTTTCGAGCGTGACCTTGAGCAGCTGATCAAAACTGTCGATGACGAAATAGTTCTGCTGGAAATCATCGATGCGATAGGGGGTTTGCAGCACGCGATCGAGCCGCCAGCCCAGCCGGTTGGGGCTGGCGCTGTCGAGCGCGAAATGCGTCTCGCCATGGCTGGAGACGATGCCGGCGCCATAGATGGCGAGGCCCTCTCCTGAGCGGATCAGGCCGAATTCCACCGTGTACCAATAAAGCCGGGCCAGCCGGGCAATGGCATCATGTTCCAGCGCGCGCAGGCCGCCCTGGCCATAAGCCTGCATATAATCGGCAAAGGCCGGATGGGCGAGCAGCGGCACATGGCCGAACACATCGTGGAACACATCAGGCTCTTGCAGATAGTCGAGCTGATCGGGGCGGCGGATGAAGTTGCCGGCCGGAAAGCGCCGGTTGGCGAGATGATCGAAGAACACCGCATCCGGCACCAGGCCCGGCACTGCCACCACCTGCCAGCCGGTGAGTGCCATCAGTTCATCATTCAGCCGGTCAAAATCCGGCACGCCGGGGCGGGTGAGATCAAGGCGCTTGAGGCCATCGAGGAATTCCGACGCCACCCGGCCGGGCAGCAGGCGGGTCTGCCGATCGAACAGATGATCCCACACGCGGTGATCGGTGGCGGAATAATGGCTCCAATCCTGCGGGATGGTCCAATCGGGGGCGGGCGGCACGGTCACCCCGCGATTGTAGCAGGGGCGGCGGCGCTTTGCGACAGGGGCGCGCACCTGTATCACGTCTGCATCAAGCCAAGAGGGAATTGCCATGTCGCTGCCAGCCGAACGCACGCCTGTGATCATCGGGGTGGCCGACGTGCTCGACCGGCCGGCCGATCCGGCCCTGGCGCTGGAACCGCTGGCCCTGATGGAAGCGGCGGTGCGCGCCGCCGATGCCGATGCCGGCGGCGGTTTTCTGGAACGGATTGACAGCATCGATGTGATCAATCTGGTCAGCTGGCGGTATGACCGGGTGGCGGCGCGGCTGGTGGAGCGGCTGGGCATCGTGTGCCCGCGCGCCGTCTATGGCCTGGTGGGCGGGGAGACGCCGACAACGAAAATCCACGAGGCGGCGCTGCGCATCATGAACGGCAACAGCCTGGTGGCGGTGGTGACGGGTGCAGAGGCACAGAATGCCGTGGCCAAGGCCAAGGCCGCCGGCATCAGCTTGCCGTGGACGCCGCCGGCCAAGATGCCCGAAAACCCGATCATCCCTTCGGAGCATGTGACCGAGCTGGGCATGAAGCACGGCATTTTCCAGCCGATCCACATCTATCCACTGTATGAAAATGCCACGGTGGCGGCCTGGGGGCTGACTCCGGCCGAGGCACTGGCCGAAAGCGGCGCGGCCTATGAGCGGATCAGCGCGGCCGCCGCAGCTAACAGCCACGCCTGGGGCCGCAAGGCGTTCCGCGCCGATGAGATCACCACGGTTTCAGACGACAACCGCATGATCTGCTGGCCCTATACCAAGCGGATGGTGGCCAACAACAATGTGAACGCCGGGGCGGCGGTGCTGATGACCACGCTGGCGCTGGCACGCGCCGCCGGCATCCCCGACGATCGCATCATCCATGTGCATGGCGGCGCCAGCGCCGGCGAGCATATGGACTTCCTGAAGCGCGACCAGTTTGTGCACAGCTGCGCCCAGGATGCCGTGCTGGGCCAGGCGATGCGGATCGCGCCCAAGGGCTTTGACCGGGTGGAGCTTTATTCCTGCTTCCCCACCGTGCCCAAGATGGCGCGGCGCACGCTGGGGCTGGGCGCCGATGTGCCGCTGTCGGTGATGGGCGGGCTCAGTTTCGCTGGTGCCGGGCTCAATTGCTATATGCTGCATAGCACTTGCGCGATGGTGCGATCCTTGCGCGAGCGGCCGGCGGATCAGGCGCTGCTCTATGGCCAGGGCGGCTATGTCACCAAGCATCATGCGCTGGTGATCGGCAATCGCCCGGCCGAAGCCGCGTGGCTGATGCTGAACCGCGATGTGCAGGATACAGCCGAGGAGGCGCGCGGGGACGTGCCGCGCTTTGATGGCGCCTATGAAGGCCCGGCACGGCTGGAAACCTTCAGCATCGTGTTCGGCCGCGATGGCCAGCCCAGCCATGGCAGTGTTGTCGGCCGCACGCCTGATGCGGACCGCGTGTTCGGGAAGCTTGACCTGGCCGACAGCGTCGCGCTGGCCACCCTGCTCAGCCTTGATGCCCACCCCATCGGCCTGCCCGGCACGGTGCGCCTCGGCGATGATGGCCTACAACGCTGGGCCTTCGCCTGAGCGCTAAAGCGTGGGCTTGCCGATGATGGTGAAGCTGGCCCACAGTCTTGGGTCGTCGGGATGGTCCTTCAACATGGCCAATTGGGCCGATTGCAGCGCCAGTTCCGCTGATTGGCCGGCTTTCAGCTTCAGGGCGAAATGCTCCATCAGCTTCAGGGTGGCGGCATCGCTGACATTCCACAGGCTGGCCACCACCTGGCCGGCGCCGGCGTTGGTCCAGGTGCGCGCCACGCCAAAGGTGCCGCCTTCAAACACCCGGCCCAGCGCCGTCTGACAGGCGCTCATCACCACCAGCGGGTGGTTGCGGTTCCAGCCGCGAAACCGGGTGACGCGCAGTTCGCCGGCAAACAAATTGGTCTGGCTGAGCACCACAAAGCCGCGCGTGAGCGGGTTGCGTTCATCGGCCACCGCGTGGGTGGCCATATAGATCATGCCCTTGCCGTTGCTGCGATCAATGGCATCCACCACGCGCGGCCGCGTGGCATCCGCGCCGATCAGCACGGCCGAGCCATCCAGGCCCAGATCGCCGGCAATCGCCAGCGCCTCCTTGCGGGCGCCCGGCAGTGGCTTGAAGCGATAGCGCACGTCGCGCATGTCGTCCGGATCGCCGACCACCACGGATTGGCGCAGATCAACCGCGGCCAGATCAAAGCCGAAATCATCCGATGCCAGGGTGGGAATATCCTGCATCACCACGAACGACCAGCGCCGGGCGGCGGCATCGCCCGGCCCGCCCACCGGCAGCGCCGCATAAGGCGCCGTGCCGGTATCGCGCACCGGCAGGATCAGCAACCGCCCGCGGCCGGCCGCCAGCACCTGGCCAACATCGCCCGGCAACAGCATGGCGCTGGTTTCCTGCAACGTGGCCCGGCGTTTGGCGACCAGCAGGCTGTTGCCGCGCACATCATCGCTGGCATCGGCTTCGGCATCCAGGCGCGGGCGTTCGGGCTGTGATTTCAGCTGCGGCGCGCGCGACAGGGCAAAGCGGGTGACATCCAGGCCTTCGGGCAGGCTGGCCAGCCCGGTGAACGGGCGGGCGGATTGGCCGGCAACGATGCGGCCATCGGGAAAGATGATCCAGCTGTGCAACCGGCCATCGGCCGCAACATCGTGGATCAGCGCATAGGTGGGCTGGCCACCCTTGGAGAGCGCGGCCAGGTTCCGCTTGATCACGGCCAGATGATAGGCTGCCAGCGACAGGTTGAGCCGGCGGCCGCTGGCATCAAACGCCAGCACCCGGCCGGTTTCTTCCTTGGCCAACATCTGCCCGGCGCGCGGCAGGCTTTTCGCCATGGCCTCCAGCAGGGTGCGGGGTTTGGCGTCTGCCAGCGCGGCGGGGAAGCGCGGGGCCGGGCGTGCAGCCGGCCCAGCTTCGCCTGGCGCGGCCTCGGCTGGCGCGGCTTCGGCCTGCTGACCGCCACCACGGTCACCATCGGCGGGCAATGGGTCATCGGCATTCAGCACCCCAAATGTCATCACGCCGATGATCACCAGCGCCAGCGCACCGGCATAGAGGGAGAGTCTGCGCCACAGGCCTGGCTTGGCAGCGTTCGACATGGATCAGTCCCTCTTCCCTCTGGTCATTCAACCGCCCAAGCGATCCAGTGCATGATAGAGCAGCACGCCGGCACACACTGCCACGTTCAAGCTGTCGGCCGCGCCCAGCATCGGCAGTTTCACCAGCGCATCGCACTGGGCGGCATAATCATCCGGCAGGCCCGATTGCTCGTTGCCCATGAACAGGAAACAGGGCGCGGCATAGCTGTGGGCGCGATAATCCACCGTGCGCCCGGCCAACGCCGCACCCACCAGCTGGCCCCGGTTTTCCTTGGGCCCGGCGCGCAGCCACCGGAAAAATTCCGCGCCCGATGCCTGTGCCACCTGGCGGCTGAACAGGGCGCCCATGCTGGCGCGCACGGCCTCCACGCTGAACGGATCGCAGCTGTGATCGAGCAATATCACCCCACCGGCACCAGTGGCGTCGCAACTGCGCAGCATGGTGCCGAAATTGCCGGGGTCCTTCAGATTTTCGGCCACCA
>JAIXQY010000040.1 GCA_027485485.1 Sphingomonadales bacterium
GTATTGTCTTGCGGCGTGTTGGCCAGATCGTGAACCAGATAGGAACGCCCGCCAGGCAGCGTCTCGCGATAGGTGGGCATGTGGCATTCGGTGCGGCCATCGGGCGTGACCACGCGATACTGGGCATCCAGCACGGTGGCGCAATCGCTGTTGGGTGTGACGGCCATCACCGTATCGGCCAGCTTCACCTTGGGCACCGGCTGGCCGTTCAGCCACAGCTGGCCATTGATCATCTGCACTGTGTCGCCGGGCAGGCCGATCACCCGCTTGATCCAGTCATCCTTGGCGATCGGGGATTTGACCACAACGATGTCGCCGCGTTCCGGCAGGCTGCCGAGCAACCGGCCCTGCATCTGCGGCAGCACGTTGAACGACGGCGACAGATAGGAATAGCCAAAGGGGAATTTCGACACGATCAGCCGATCGCCGACCAGCAGGCCGGGCAGCATCGATCCTGACGGGATATAGAAGGGCTTGGCGACAAAGCTGTGCACCGCCAGCACGGCGAGCGCGAGCAGGAACAACTGCCAGGCCTCCTCCGCCCAGTTGATCTTCTTCTTGGTGGCAATGGCTTGGGTCATGCTGGGCTCGCAGTGATCAGCACGATGGCCTGCGCCCACGGGTGGTCGTCGGTCATCGTCAGATGGATGATGGGCTTATGCCCCGGCGGCGTGATTTGCGCCAGCCTTGCCGCGGCTCCGCCCGACAGGGTGAGGGTGGGCTGGCCGCTGGGCAGGTTCACCACCGCCAGATCGCGCCAGAACACGCCCTGGCGAAAGCCGGTGCCCAGCGCCTTGGCACAAGCCTCCTTGGCGGCAAAGCGCTTGGCATAGGTGGCAGCGCGGGTGAGCTGGCGGCGGTTGGCCTTGGCCTGTTCGACATCGGTGAAGATGCGGTTGATGAACCGGTCCCCAAAGCGCGCGATGCTGTTCGCGATCCGATCGATGTTGCACAGATCGGACCCAAGCCCGATGACCGTGAGGCCGGCAGGAACGGCAAGTCCCGTCATGCGGCGCGGCTGGCGTCCATCAACTGGCGCATGTGGCGGATCGCGGCCTCCAGGCCGACAAACAGCGCCTCGCCCACCAGGAAATGGCCGATGTTGAGTTCAGCCAGTTGCGGCAGCGCTGCCACCGGGCTGACATTGGCATATGAAAGGCCATGGCCGGCGTGGGTTTCCAGGCCCAGGCTGGCGGCATAGTCCGTGGCGCGGGCCAGCCGGGCCAGTTCGGCCGCCACAGCGTCATCGGCCACCGCATGGGCATAGGGCCCGGTGTGCAGTTCCACCACCGGCACGCCCAATTGTGCGGCGGCATCCAGTTGCCGCTGTTCGGGCGCGATGAACAGAGAGACGCGGATGCCGGCATCCGTCAGGCGCGCCACGATCGGTTGCAGGCTGTTGTGCTGGCCGGCGGCATCCAGCCCACCTTCGGTGGTGCGCTCGGCGCGGCGTTCCGGCACGATGCAGGCGGCGTGCGGCCGGTGCTTCAAGGCGATGGCGAGCATTTCATCGGTGGCGGCCATTTCCAGATTGATCGGCAACTGGATGGCGCCGGCCAGCGTGGCCAGATCATCATCGGTGATGTGGCGGCGATCTTCCCGCAGATGGATGGTGATGCCATCGGCGCCGGCCGCCGCCGCCAGTTCGGCCGCGCGCAGCGGGCACGGGTGCAGGCCACCGCGGGCGTTACGGATGGTGGCGACATGATCAATGTTCACGCCCAGTCTGAGATGGCTGGGGCGCAGATGGGTGGCGGTGCTGGTCATGCGTCAACCTCGCAGGCGGCGGCGGACAACAGCATATGGCCAAGGCCGCTGCCCTGCCAAAGCTCGCCGAAATCGATAGTGTCACGGTTGGTCATGGCGATCAGCACGATGTTGCGTTCGGGCAGGATATAGTTACGCACCTGGACGCCGCCAATGGCCCCGCGCCGTTCGATCAGCAGAACTTCATCCTTGCAGCCGCGCAGATTGACGCGGAACGCCCATTGGCCCAGCGCGGCAAAGCCGTTGCCGGGCTTGCCGGCCCACATGATGTCGCGCTGCGCCTTGGGCAGCAGCTTGCCATCCACCAGTGCCTGATCAAAGCGCCACAGATCGCGCAGGGTGCCGGTGAGGGCGGCGGCACTGCCATAAGCGGCCAGGTTGATCGGACCCTCGCCGGCGGCCGTGACATGCGGGCCGGCCCAGGCCACGCTGGCCATGCCCAGCGGGCGGGCGATGCGCGTTGCCAGCAGGCTGGCCAGCGGCTGGCGGTTCACGGCTTCCAGCAGGCGGCCAGCCACCAGATAATCGCAATTGTCGTAATGAAAGCTCGCACCCGGTTGGTCCCGCACCGGTCCGGCGCACAGGCCGGAGAGCGGATCAAGGCTGCCGCGAAAGCCGGGACGGAAGGCAGCGCCATCATTGGCGTTGCTGTCGGGCAGGCCGGATTCATGGCCCAGCAGCAGGCGAACCGTGATGCGCGAACCGGTGGGGCCGCGAAATCCGGGCAGATAGCGGGTGATCGGTGCATCCAGCACCAGGCGGCCGGCGGCGACATCCTGCATGGCCATGGTGGCGATGATCTGCTTGGTGGCCGATGCCCAGCGCCAGCGATCAGACGCCAAAAAATCCGTTGGCTGGCGCGCGCGCTTCCGGGCGGTCGCGCTTTTCAGGCCAAAGCCTTGTTCCAGCATGACCTTGCCGCCTTCGGCCAGCAGCACCATGCCGGCAAAGCCCTGGCCATCGGCCACGGTGGCCACCCGGCCGGGCGCACCCGGCTGCGCCACGGCAGCAATCAGCGCGATCAGGGGTATCACGCGGCGCGGCTGCCGGGCTTGACCGCCGGCAGCGCCGCCAGTTCTGGCGGCAGCGCATCGGGTTGATAGCTGGGCACATCCAGCCGGATCAGCGGGGTGAACGGCACGCCAAGATCGGCCGTGCCGTTGGAGCGATCCACCAGCGCGGCGGCATGGATCACCTTGCCGCCTGCGGCGGTCACAGCGGCAATCGCCTCCCGGCTGGACAGGCCGGTGGTGACGACATCTTCCATCAGCAGCACATGCTGGCCCGGTTCCAGCCGGAACCCGCGCCGCAACTCGAACGTGCCGGTGGGCCGTTCGACGAACATGGAATCCACGCCCAGTGCCCTGGCCAGCTCATAACCGCAGATCAGGCCGCCCATGGCCGGCGCGATCACCGCGGTCACGCTGGTCTTCACCTCGGCAGGCAGTTTTGCAGCCAGGGCGCGGGCCAGGCGTTCGGCGCGGGCCGGGCTCATCAACACCCGGGCGCACTGAAGATAACGCGAGGATCGCAGGCCGGATGACAGGATGAAATGGCCTTCCAGCAACGCTTGCGCCGCGCGGAATTCGGCCAGCACCTCTTCATCGGTCATCGTCGTTTCTCCTGTCGCGGCCGCCTTGGCAGGCCGGCCCGCCCCCGGCAAGGCTACAAACGGACGCGCTCGGCCGAAACCACCGCCTTCACGGCGCGCAATCCGGTGAGGATGGTGGCGAGGTGGCCGGCGCTTTCCACCTCGATATCAACGATATCAGTGTGGAACTCGCGATCCCGGTGCTTCAGCGCCAGGCCAACGATATTGGCCTTGTGAGCCGCAATGCTGGCGGCCAGGCTGGCCAGCGCGCCCGGCTGGTTGTGCACCACCACGGCAATCCGGGCGGCGGCGCCGGCGGTTTCGGCGCCCCATTTCACATCCAGCCACTCGCCGCTTTCATCGGCCAGCTGGTCACAATCGATGATGTGCACCGAAATCGGCCCATCGGGCTGGCGCACGCCAACGATGCGATCGCCCGGCACCGGCCGGCAATGATCGCAGAGCAGGAAACCGACACCCGGTGTCAGCCCTTCGATGGAAATCGCTGCCGCCGCCTTGGCCTTGGCCGAACGCGGCCGGCGGCTGAGTTCAGCGCCTGGCACCAACGCCTCGCTCACCTGTTCATCCGACAGGCGGTTTTCCGCCATGGCCAGTTCCATGGTGGCGCGATCGGGAAGCTTCAGCCGGCCCAGCGCCGGGCCCATGATCTCATCATCCAGCTTCACCTGCAGCCGACCGCCCAGTGCATCGAGCAGCTTGCGCCCCATCGACTGCAATTCCTCGCGCCGTTTCTGGCGAACATGGCGGCGGATGGCGGCGCGGGCCTTGGCGCTGGCCACAAAGGCTTCCCATGCCGGATCGGGTGCCTTCACCTTGCCCTTCAATATCTCGACCTGATCGCCGTTCACCAGCCGGGTGCGCAGCGGCACCACCCGGCCATTCACCTTGGCGCCCACACAGATATCGCCCAGATCGCTGTGCACGGCATAGGCAAAGTCCACCGGGGTGGCATCGCGCGGCAACTGATACAGCTCACCCTTGGGGGTGAACACGAACACCTGATCCTGGAACATGGCCATGCGGGCATTTTCCAGCAGTTCTTCGGGGCTGGCGGCATCCTGCAGCACATCCAGCAGATCCTCGATCCACGGATAGGCTTCCCGCGCCGGCGCGCCATCGGCCCCCTGCTTGTAGGCCCAGTGCGCGGCCAGGCCATATTCAGCCTCTTCGTGCATCACCTTGGTGCGGATCTGCACTTCGATGCGGGCCTGTTCGCCGCCCAGCAACACGGAGGAGTGCAGCGAGCGATAGCCATTGGGCTTTGGCGTGGAGATGAAATCCTTGAACCGGCCCGGCACCATCGGCCAGCGGCCGTGGACGATGCCCAACGTGCGATAACATTCCGACACATCTTCCACGATCACCCGGAAGGCCATCACGTCGGACAATTGTTCGAAGCTCATCTGCCGCGCCTGCATCTTGCGCCAGATGCTGTAAGGGCGCTTTTCGCGCCCGGTCACGCTGGCTTCGATGCCCTTGGAGCGCAACAGGCCCTCCAACGCGCCGGTGATGCGGTGCACATTGGCCCCGGTGGTGCCACGCATGCGATCCATGCGCTGGGCGATCATCCCGCAGGCTTCGGGTTCCAGTTGCTGGAAGGCCAGTTCCTGCATCTCCTCCATGAAGCCATACATGCCGATGCGTTCAGCCAGCGGGGCATAGATATCCATGGTTTCCCGGGCGATGCGGCGGCGCTTTTCCTCCTTGGGGATGTGGTGCAGCGTGCGCATGTTGTGCAGCCGGTCCGCCAGCTTGACCAGCAGGACGCGGATATCGGTGGACATGGCCAGCAGGAACTTGCGCAGATTTTCGGCCTGGCGCTCGCTTTCTGTCTGGGTTTCGATCTTCGACAATTTGGTGACGCCATCGACCAGCCGGGCCACATCGGCGCCGAACAGCCTCTCAATCTGTTCCAGCGTCGCCACCGTATCCTCGATGGTGTCGTGCAGGATGGCGGTGGCGATGGTCTTGTCGTCCAGCTGCAGGTCGGTCAGGATGCCTGCAACTTCGACCGGGTGGCTGAAATACGGGTCCCCACTGGCGCGCAACTGGCTGCCATGGGCCTTCACCGAAAACACATAAGCGCGGTTGAGCAGATCTTCATCCGCTTCCGGGTCATAAGCCTTGACCCGCTCGACCAATTCATACTGGCGCAGCATAGCCGACTATCTTGGGGGGGATTGCGCCGGGCTGCAACGAAAAAGGGGCGAAGAGGGGCGCGGCGAAGCCGCGCCGTCAGACGACACAAAAAAGGGCGGCTTGAGAGCCGCCCTTTTTCGGTCGCTGGCCGATCTGGCGCCAGCCTGCCCCGGCGAAGGCCGGGGGCGCGCATGGAACCATGCGCGCTCGCGGCGCTGCGATCAGCGCGAATAGAATTCGACGACCAGGTTCGGTTCCATCTTCACCGGATAAGGCACTTCATCCAGCGTCGGCACGCGGACATAGGTGGCCTTGTTGCCATCGACAGACACATATTCCGGCACGTCACGTTCGGACAGGCCCTGGGCTTCGAGCACCAGCGCCATTTCGCGGGCCTTCGGGCCGAGTTCGACCACGTCGCCCGGCTTCACGCGGGCCGAACCGATGTTGCAGCGCACGCCGTTCAGCCAGATATGGCCATGGTTGACGATCTGGCGGGCGGCGAACACGGTCGGCGCCCACTTGGCGCGATAGATCACCATGTCCAGGCGCTGCTCGAGCAAGCCGATCAGGTTCTGCGAGGTGTCACCCTTCATGCGCACTGCTTCAGCATAGACCTTGCGGAACTGCTTTTCGGTCACATCGCCATAATAGCCTTTCAGCTTCTGCTTGGCGCGCAGTTGCAGGCCGAAATCGCTGACCTTGCCCTTGCGGCGTTGACCATGCTGGCCGGGGCCATATTCACGCTTGTTGACCGGGCTCTTCGGACGGCCCCAGATATTCTCGCCCATGCGGCGATCGAGTTTATACTTGGCGTTTGAACGCTTTGACATGGTTCACCTTGCAGCTACGACCGGCCCTGATTGGCGCGGCCTTCCCGGTCTCGCCGCTCTGGCCATGGTCAGGCTTGGGCCTGGTGCCAGAGTGGGCCACCGCTTCACCGGGGTGCGGGGCCAGATGCGAAGCGGGTCCGTTAGGGGGATGCACCGTGCGAGTCAAGCCGGCGCACCTCGGCCGGCGGCCAATTTCCTTGACTTTGCCGCCCACTCACGTCACGGAGCCGCATTCCCACATTCGAAACTTCGGAGCCGTTTCATGGCACGCGTGACTGTTGAAGACTGCGTCGACAAGGTTCCCAACCGGTTTGATCTGGTGCTGCTGGCCGCGCATCGCGCCCGCAACATCTCGTCCGGTTCGGAACTGACCATCGATCGCGACCGCGACAAGAACCCTGTTGTTGCCCTGCGTGAGATCGCCGAGCAGACCGTGCGTCCGGCGGAACTGCGCGAATCGATGGTGGTCGGCATGCAGAAGGTGCAGGCCGAGGATGATGACACGCCGGATGTGATCGGTTCGTTGTCGGCTTCGGCTGAGGCGTTGCGGATCACGGCAGCGCAGCCGCCGCGGAATCAGAATATGGGCGGGGATTACGAATGAGCCGGCTGGAAATAGCGTAGCTATTTCCAGACTCGGCGAATTCCGGCCTGCGACCAAAAAAGGCGACCCTCAGGTCGCCTTTTTCGTGTGTCGTCCGACGGCGTGGCTCCGCCACGCTCTTTCTTCTTCTTTCTTGCTTCAATCACCCCAAGCGGACTCGGCGGCTCCGCCGCCGGCCGCGCCCGTACGACCCAGCCCCAATTCGTGCGTGCTCACCCCCAGCCCCTCCCGCAAGCGGGAGGGGAGCAGCGCCCACTTCAATACCCCGTTGGCGCCACTGTCCGACCCAGGAACTTCAACCGCGTGATCCATGTGTGCACTTCCAGCCCTGGCGTGGCGTGAGTGGCGCCGGGATAGACCATCAGATCAAACGGCGTTCTGGCCCGTTGCAGGGCGGTCATCAGCGCGGTGGAGTTTTCGAACACCACATTGTCATCGGCCATACCGTGGATCAGCAGCAGCGGGTCCTTGATCTTCCCGGCGTCGCCCAATGCGCCGGAGCGCTGATAGGGCCCGGCATCTTCCCTCGGGTTGCCCAGATAACGCTCGGTATAGGCGGTGTCATAAAGCTCCCAGCGGGTGACGGGCGCACCGGAAATACCGGCCGCAAACTGGCCGGGCGCGGCTTCCAACAGCTTCAGCACCATATAGCCGCCATAGGACCAGCCGTTGACCGCCACCTTGTTGGGGCTGGCCCAGGGTTGCGCCTTGATCCAGGCCAGCGCCTGCAACTGATCCTGCACCTCAACCCCGCCCATGGCGTGGAAGATCGGTTCTTCAAAGGCCATGCCGCGATCATTGCTGCCGCGATTGTCGAGCTGAAACACCGCCCAGCCGCGGCTGACCAGAAATTGTTCGATCGCCGCGGGAAAGCGCTTGCTGACATTGTGGGCGTGCGGCCCGCCATAAACCTGCAGCAGCACCGGGAACGGGCCAGGGCCGGCGGGCTTGAGCAGCCGCCAATCCATGGACTGGCCATCGGCGGCCGTCAGCGTGCCGAACTGCGGCACGACATGATTGGCCAGATAGGGCGCATAGGGGTGCGCAGCGTCCAGCCGGTTTTCGGCAATCCAGGCCAGGCGCTTGCCAGTTCCATCGGCCAGCCACAGCTGGGCCGGCTGGCTGGGCGTGCTGCCGGTGATGATCAGGCGCTGCCCGGCATCATCCATCACCGCTTCGTGCCAGCCGCCGGGTGCGGTCAGCCGCTGCGGCTTGGCCCCGCTCTTGCGGAAATCGAGCGCATAGACATGTTTTTCCAGGGTGGAATCGGCAAAGCCGGTGAACCACAGCCGGCCGCGCCTCTCGTCCACGCCCACCAATTCGTCCACCACCCAGCGGCCGCTGGTGAGCTGCTGCGCCGTGCCGCCGGCGAGGCGATAGAGGTGGCGATAGCCGCTGCGCTCACTCGCCCACAGGATGCTGCCATCCTTCAGGGCACGCAAACTGTCGTGCAGGTTGATCCAGCTCTTGGCAGTTTCGCTGGCCAGCACGCGCGCGGCACCCGTGGCGGCATCGACCGCCAAGATGTCCAGCCGCTGCTGGTTGCGTGCCAGCCGCTGAACATAGAGCGTCTTGCCATCGGCTGCCCAATCGACCCGCGCGACATAGATATCGGCCGATGCGCCCAGATCGACCTGCACCTTGCCCGAGCCATCCGGGTTGACCAGCCACAGCGACACATCGGCATTGGCCGTGCCGGCCGCCGGATAGGCCTGGGTGAACAGGCGGGTGCCATCGGCGCCGATCGCGGCGCGGGTGACCTGTTTGACCGGGCGCTCGTCCACGCGGGTCACGGCGATGCGGCTGTCATCCGGTGCCCACCAATGGCCATCGAAGCGGCCGAGTTCTTCTTGGGCGATGAACTCGGCGACGCCCCAACTCACTTGGCTGCTGGCCTCGCCAGCGACCTGGCGGGCGGCGCCGCCGGCCAGGGGCTGCACAAACAGAGCGCCGCCCCGCACAAAGCTGGCAAAGCCGCCCTTGGGGCTGAGCCTTGCATCGGTTTCGGTTTCCGGCGTCTGGGTCAGCCGCTGCACGCTGCCGTCCAGCCCGGCGACCCAGAGATCGCCTTCCACCGGCACCAGCAGATTCTTGGCATCGGGCGCCCAGGCATAGTCGGTGATGCCCTTCACATCGGCAATGCGCTGGCGCTCGCGGTTCATGCGTTCGGCTTCCGAAAGCGCCGCACCGCTGGCGAGCTTTTCCGAATCGACCAGCATGCGGCTTTGCCCGGTGGCGGTGTCCACCGCCCACAGATCAAAGCGGTCCTTGTCGCTGGCGCGACTTTTCAGCAGCGTCGTCAGCCGGCCGTCGGGGGAGAGCTTGAGCACGCGCGGGCGCGGCCCGGTGAGCGCGGGGGAAGCGAACACCCGCTCGAGGGTGAGCGGTTCCGCGGCGGCGTGGCTGGCCAGGGTCAACGCCAGCAGGGCAAGGCCGGTGAATAGTCTGGGCTTCATCTGCCGGGTGTCCTTCTTTTCAAAAAACCTTGGCGATTATTGCAACATTGCGTCAATGCCGCACCCTTGCCGCTCCGCCAAGGGCCTGCTAGCAGTGATACAACAACAGTGAAAATTGTTGCCATCGTCGGCGTGTCTGCGCTGCCGCCGCCCCATTTCGCTTTCGATCTTGGGCAGGACGGTGTTTCGCAGGATGGCTCAGACGATCCGGGCCGGGCAACTGCCGGCCAGCGACGTTCTTGATGGGATACGGATGAACAGCACGCACGCCTTGGCCGATGGGATGCCCGCTCTGCGGCGTCCGGCCAACGCTGCGGCCTACGCTAATGCCGTGCCCGCGATTTTCGTTTCACAAACCTTTGGTCGGCCCCGCGCCGGCCTTTTCATATTGCGCCGCCCGCCCTGTGCTCAACCGAGCCGGCGGGCCTGCACCACGGAGCTTTTCAATGTCACATCGCATGCTGATCGACGCCCGCCACCCGGAGGAAACCCGGGTGGCCGTGGTCAATGGCCAACGCATCGAGGAATTTGATTTCGAATCGGCTGACCGGCGTCAGCTGAAGGGAAATATCTATCTGGCCAAGGTGACGCGGGTTGAACCCTCGCTGCAGGCCGCATTCGTTGAATATGGCGGCAACCGCCACGGCTTCCTGGCCTTCAGCGAAATCCACCCGGATTATTACCAGATCCCCAAGGAAGACCGCGACGCCCTGCTGCGCGAAGAGGCTGAACTGGTTGCCGAAGAAAATGGCCATGATGACGACCATGATGACGGCGATGATGTGCAGGAAGCCGGTGGCCATCATGACGAACCATCCGAAGCCTTGCGCCGCAAGCGCATGGCACTGCGCCGCCGCTACAAGATCCAGGAGGTCATCCGTCGCCGCCAGGTGATGCTGATCCAGGTGGTGAAGGAAGAGCGTGGCTCCAAGGGCGCAGCGCTGACCACCTATCTTAGCCTGGCTGGCCGTTACTGCGTGCTGATGCCCAACACCGCACATGGCGGCGGCATTTCCCGCAAGATTTCCAACCCGGCTGACCGCAAGCGCCTGAAGCAGGTGATGGCCGATCTGCACCTGCCGAACGGCATGGGCGCCATCGTGCGCACCGCCGGCCTGAAGCGCAGTGCCGCCGATATCCGCCGCGATTTCGATTATCTCACCCGGTTGTGGGATGAAATCCGCGAGAAGACGCTGGCCAGCCAGGCCCCGGCGCTGATCCATGAGGACAGCAGCCTGATCAAGCGGGCGATCCGCGATATCTATAACCGCGACATCGAACAGGTGCTGGTGGAAGGCCGCGGCGGCTTCGAGGCCGCGCACCGTTTCATGTCCATGCTGATGCCCACCCATTCGCCGCGAGTGGTGGAATATGAAGGCACGGTACCCTTGTTCCAGCGTTTTGGCGTGGAAGGCCAGCTGGAGGGCATGTACCAGCCGGTGGTGCAGTTGAAATCCGGCGGTTATCTGGTGATCAACCCCACCGAGGCCCTGGTGTCGATCGACATCAACTCCGGCCGCTCGACCCGTGAATATGGCATCGAGGAAACCGCCACCAAGACCAATCTGGAAGCCGCCGACGAAATCGCCCGCCAGCTGCGCCTGCGCGACATGGCCGGTTTGGTGGTGATCGATTTCATCGACATGGAAAATGGCTCCAACACCCGCAAGGTGGAAAAGGCCATGAAGGAGGCGCTGAAGAATGATCGCGCCCGCGTGCAGATCGGCCGCATCTCCAGCTTTGGCCTGATGGAAATGAGCCGGCAGCGGCTGCGCACCGGCATTTTGGAAGCCTCCACCCATGTCTGCCCGATGTGCGAAGGCACCGGCATGGTGCGTTCGGTGGCATCGGCGGCGCTGGCGGCGCTGCGCGCCCTGGAAGCCGAAGCGCTGCGCGGTCGCCACAGCGATCTGAGCCTGCGCGCCGGTGAGGAAGTGGCGGTGTATCTGCTCAACCGCAAGCGCATCGAACTGGCCGAACTGGAAGAACTTTATGGCGTGTCGATCGTCACCCGCCCGGATGATTCGCTGATCGGCCCGAATTTCGAGATTGATGCTGGCGGCCCGCCGCCGTCGAAGCGTGTGGAGATGAGCCCGCTGCCGCCGGTGGTGAAGCTGGCCGAGGATGAGCCCGAAGCCATCGACAGCGATGATGATGGTGACGACGGCGAAGAGCGTGCCGAACGCGGCGAGCGCGGCGATGATGGTCGCCGTGGCCGTGGCCGCCGCCGCCGCCGTGGCCGTGGCCGCCGCGAGGATGGCGAAGAACAGACCAGCGATCAGGCCGGCGACGATGAGGAGTCGCAGGACGATGAGCGGGCCAATGATGAGCAGGGCGACGACGATGGGCGCAGCGATGCGGCCCAGGCCGATGCCGGCGATGATGAGGATGATGCCAGCAACGACGGTGGCGACAATGGCGGCAAGCGCAAGCGGCGTCGGCGCGGCCGTCGCGGCCGTCGCGGTGGCACTGGTGATCGTGCCGGTGGACCGGTGAACGAAGCAGCCGAAGCCGAAGACAGCGCCGAAACCGCACCGGAAGCCGTTGCAGAAGCCGTGGTGGCCGAAACCCCGGCAGAACGGCCGAAGCGCAACCGCCGCAAGAAGAGCGATGCGCCCGCGGTGGAGGCGGCCCCGGCCGAAGCGCCGGCCCCAGAACCTGAAGCGGCACCTGAAGCCGAACCCGAAGCCGCCCCGGCCAAGCCCAAGCGCAGTCGCCGCAAGGCTGCAGAAGTGCCAGCCGATGCCGTGGTTGAAGCCCCGGCGCCGGAGCCTGTTGCCGAAGCCGCGCCGGCCAAGCCCAAGCGCAGCCGCCGCAAGCCGGCCGAAGCCGAGGCTGCGCCGGTGGAAGCGGTGGCGGCTGAGCCAGTGGCGGAAGCTGCGCCCGAGCCAGCGCCAGCGGCCGCCGAACCACCCAGTGAGCCGGCCCCGCCGCCGCGCAAGGGCTGGTGGCAGCGCACCTTCGGCAACGATTGAAGCCAAACGCCAGCTAAGCCGGCCCAAAGAAAGCCTTCCTCCACCCATGGCGTCCGATGCGGCATGGATGGCGGATGGATTTTCGACCTGCTTCCGGAAACGTCATTTTGGTGGGCGCCGGCCCTGGCGCTGCTGATCTGTTGACCGTGCGCGCCGTGCGCGCACTGGCGGCGGCCGATGTGGTGGTGCTCGATGGGCTGGTCGGTGCCGATGTGCTCGATCTGATCCCGGCCCACGCCCGGCGCATCTCGGTGGCCAAGCGCCGTGCTCGCCATACGTTGCCGCAGGATCAGATCGGCCAGTTGCTGGTGGCAGAGGCCCGCGCCGGCCACACGGTGGTGCGACTGAAGGGTGGCGACCCCTTTATCTTCGGCCGTGGCGGTGAAGAGGTGGACGCCTGCATCGCCGCCGGCGTTGCGGTGGAGGTTATCCCCGGCATTTCCGCCGCCAATGGCGCTGCGGCGGCGACCCAGATGCCGCTCACCCACCGCGATCATGCCTCCATCGTCAGCTTTGTGGCGGGCGAATGCCGCGGGCTCGCCGAGCAGAATTGGGCCGGGCTGGCCGGCAAGGGCCGCACCCTGGTGATTTACATGGGTCTGGCCGGCGCGGCGCCGATTGCCGAAAAGCTGATGGCCGATGGCCTGGCGCCCGACACGCCGGTGGCGGTGATCGAACGCGCCACCCAGCCCGGCATGCGCCGCGTCAACAGCCTGCTCGCCGATCTGGCCGGTCTGGTGGCGCGCGAAGCCATCGCCTCCCCGGCGCTCATCGTGGTTGGCGATGTCGCCACGCTCGGCCTGACCAACAGTGTTGATCTTGCACAGGAAAGTGAAGCCCCATGCCCCGTATCCTGACCGGCAACCGCCTGGAAACCGGCGATGTCTTGTGGTGGACTGGCACAGATTGGAGCCCGTTGATCCGCGATGCCGTCGCCATCGGCGATGAAGGTGAGGCCCTGGTGGCCCAGCTTGTCGCCGCCGAACGCATCAACGATCCGGCCCTGATCGATGTGACCGGCGAACCGGGCCACTGGCTCCCCACCACCACCCGTGAGCGCGTGCGCGCCTCCGGCCCCAGCGTCCGCGCCGATCTTGCGCGCGGCAGCCTTTCGACAGAGGTCATCTGATGTACCGCTACGACCAATATGATCAGGCCATCGTTGATGCCCGTGTCGCCGAGTTCAAGGACCAGGTGGCCCGCCGGCTGCGCAACGAGATCACCGAGGATCAGTTCAAGCCGCTGCGGCTGATGAACGGCCTCTATCTCCAGTTGCACGCCTATATGCTGCGTGTGGCCATCCCCTATGGCACGCTCTCCGGCACCCAGATGCGGATGCTGGCGCACATCGCCCGCAAATATGACCGGGATTACGGCCATTTCACCACGCGCCAGAATATCCAGTACAACTGGATCAAGCTGGAGCAGTTTGCCGATCTGCTCGATGATCTGTCGAAGGTGGAAATGCACGCCTTCCAGACCAGCGGCAACTGCATCCGCAACATCAGTTCGGATCAGTTCGCCGGGGCCGCCGCTGATGAAGTGGCCGATCCGCGCCCCTATGCCGAGCTGCTGCGCCAATGGTCCACGCTGCATCCGGAATTTTCCTTTCTGCCCAGGAAGTTCAAGATCGCGGTGATTGCCAGCGACACCGATCGCGCCGCCATCCAGCTGCACGATATCGGCCTGCAACTGCGCCGCAATGATGCCGGTGAACTGGGCTTCCGCGTCTATGTGGGCGGCGGCATGGGGCGCACCCCGGTGATCGGCAGCGTGGTGCGCGACTGGATCCCGGTGGGCCAGTTCCTCAGCTATTCCGAGGCCATCCTGCGCGTTTACAACCGCTATGGCCGGCGCGACAACATCTACAAGGCGCGCATCAAGATCCTGGTGAACGAGCTTGGAATCGAAGAATTTTCCCGCCAGGTCGAGGCCGAATGGGCCGAACTCGCCCCGCTCGGGCTTGATGCACCGCAAGCCGAATATGATCGGATCATCGCCCAGTTCGCGCCGCCCGCCTTCGATCCGGCCGCGCCAGATGATCTTGATCTGTCTGATCCCGATTTTGCCGTGTGGGTCAGCCAGAATGTCCACCCGCACAAGGCGCCGGGCTATGCCATCGCCACCATCAGCCTGAAGCCCAAGCGCGGCATCCCCGGCGATGCCTCCTCCGCACAGATTGATGCCGTGGCCGATCTGGCGACGCGTTATGCCCATGATGAAATCCGGGTGACGCACAGCCAGAATCTGGTGCTGGCCCATGTGAAAAAGGCCGATCTTTACGCGCTTTGGCAAGGGCTTGATGCCGTTGGCCTGGCCACGCCGAACCTCGATCTGGTCAGCGATATCATCGCCTGCCCCGGCATGGATTATTGCACCCTGGCCAATGCCCGTTCGATCCCGATCGCCCAGAAGATCGCCGCCAAGTTCGAGGATCTGGAAACCCAGCGCGACATTGGCGAGCTGAAGATCAAGGTGAGCGGCTGCATCAACGGCTGCGGCCATCACCATGCCGGCCATATCGGCATCCTCGGCGTCGACAAGAAGGGCGAGGAAGCCTATCAGCTGCTGCTCGGCGGATCGGGCGCGGAAGACACGTCGCTGGCCAAGATCCTCGGTCCCGGCTTTGATGAAAATGGCATCGTCGTCGCGGTGGAAAAGCTCATCGCCTTCTATCGCGGTGCCCGCAGCGGGCCGGACGAGCGCTTCCTCGACACCTATCGCCGCCTTGGCCCCGCACCCTTCAAGGATGCTGTTTATGCTGGATAATCAGGACCAACAGGCCGTGGCTGGTGCCGCCGCCCCGGCGCTGGACGATGCGCCGGCGCGGCTGCGTTTCCGCGACGATGCGCCGTTTGAAAGCCCGATTGCCCCGCTGGCGGATTTCCTTGCGGGCGGCAATTTCGCCGCCGTGCGGATCGATCCGGGCGAGGATGTGCGCACCCTGCTGCCCCATCTTGGCCGGTTGAAGCTGGTGGAAATCGCCTTTCCCAAGTTCCGCGATGGCCGCGGCTATAGCTCAGCCCGCATCCTGCGCGAAGCGGGATTTGTGGGCGAAATCAGGGCAGTGGGCGATGTGCTGGTGGATCAGCTCGGCTTCATGCGCCGGGTGGGGTTTGACAGTTTCGCGCCCAACCGGCCGCTGGATCCGGCAGTGGTGGCGGCCACGCTGGCGCGCTTCCCTCATGTCTATATGAAGGCCGCCGATGGGCTGGCGCCGGTGTGGGCGCTGCGGCATGGCTGAAGCCGGAGCCGTGTCTGATCCTGCGGCACGCGCCGTTGATGTGATCAGCACGGCGCCGGCTTTCACTTCGGCCGATGTGGCCCGGCTCACCGCCCATTATGCCGGGGTGCCGACCGAGGCCATGCTGGCCGATCTGCTGCGCGGCGAACTCCACGGCCGGGTGGCGCTGGTGTCGTCGTTCGGCACCGAATCGGCGGTGCTGCTCGATCTGGTGGCGGCGGTTGATCGCGCTATCCCATTGATTTTCATCAACACCCAGAAGATGTTCGGCGAAACCCTGGCCTATCGTGACAGTCTGGCAGAGCATCTGGGCTTCACCGATTTGCGGGTGTTCCGCCCCGATCCGCACCAGCTGGCCGCGCGGGATGCCAAGGGCTTGCGCTGGGGTTATGATCCCGATGGCTGCTGCGGTCTGCGCAAGGTGGAGCCGCTGGCCCGGGCGCTGGCGCCGTTCGATGCCTGGATTTCCGGCCGCAAGGGCTTTCAGTCCGGCCGCGCCGGCCTGCCCCGGTTCGAGCTGGATGCCGGCCGCCTGAAGATCAACCCGCTCGCCGATTGGGACAAGGCCCGCATCGACGCGCATTTCACCGCCCGCGACCTGCCCCGCCACCCGCTGGAAGCCGCCGGCTATCCCTCCATCGGCTGCCAGCCCTGCACCAGCCAGGCCCAACCCGGCGAAGACCCCCGCGCCGGCCGCTGGCGCCACTGGGACAAGACCGAGTGCGGCATCCACCAACCGGCGTTTTGAAGCGGTCCGTCGCGGCAGATTCTTCGAATGAGGCGATGATGTATAACGCAATGGTGGGGTTGTAGGACAGCGCCGCGTTATCACATTGAAAATATGTGTGATTTTATGAAGGCGCGATAGGCAACGCCGCCGTTTGCCCCGATAGTGAAGGATTCGCCGGCCGTCCCGCCGTGACAAATGGCCGAAAATGCTGGCCGTTTGACCAGATTCGTGTCCGGAAAATGGCCTTTGGTGTCCGCTTTGTCCCCGCCGGTGTCCGGCGGCTGGCGGGGCGGTGGCGCAAACTGCGTCGCGATTTCCGGCCCAATTGCGCGCTTCAATCCGGGTCGAGGCACGGCACCCCGCACGCCTGCAGCCAATCCGCAACGGCGTCATATTCGGCCGGCGGCCGGGTGGCGTCGGCGGCATCGCCCCTGGGCACAAAGATCACCATGCCCTGCCGCGCCCGGGTGAGCAGCACACGATAGGCGTTCTTCACATAATCGGCCCGGCCGAACCCGGTATCGCTGGCGCCAATCTGCTGCCATTTGGTGCCCCTGAACTGGCGGGCCTGCCAGCCTTCGGGTGTTCGGCGGTAATTCAGGTCCCAGGCCACCCCGGTCCAATCGAGTTCCAACCCCTGCACGTCAAATTCGGTGGCGGCATCTTCCAGCGCGTTGGAGGCGCGGACATCATCATTGCCGTTGAGGAACCAGTGGCACACGTCGACCGGCGCCTTCACATGCAGGCCTTCGGGCTTGAGGCGCAAGGCGTTGGAACTGGCCACCAACCCGGCGCGCTCACCGGCGCGGCGCTGGCTGCGCAGCCACCGCCGCGCCGCTGCCAGATCGCGGGTTTGCCAGATGGGAAACTGCAACGGGTCTGGCCGAAGCGCCATGGCAGCCGCCCCATCTTCGGCCAGCAATGCCGCGACAAAGGCCGACACCCGATCGGCCCGAAACGAGCGCACGGACACCGCCAGATGCAGGCCATCGTCCACCACCGCACCGCGCTGGGTGAGGTGCCAGCGCATGGCGCCATCCAATGGCCCGGTTTCGGACAGCAAATGCGGCGGCAAAAACAGCTGCCAATGCCGCAATTCGGCCTGCATGGCGCTCAGCCATTCGGCAATGCCGGCTTCGCCCCGGTTGATCTCCTGCCCCTCGCCAATCAAGCAGACAACAACACACCAATCCGGCCGCCGATCCATCACCGAGAGCAGAAACGCCGGCTCCGATTGGTCAAAGCCGGGCTGGCCTTTCTTGCGGCGCATGAAATCGCTGGTCATGGCGCGATCCCAGGCACGTTGGGCTTCGTCAAAGATCACGACATGTTCGGCTGGCACCCGATCCGGGGCCAGATACTCATCGCGGAAATGATGGACATTCTGGATGAAGGCATCCGGTTCCCGTGCCTGCAGCATCCGGGATTCCGGCAAATCAGGCACGGCGCGCTTGCGCTTGCCATCGCGGCGCAAGGCTTCCTGCAACACCTGCACCAGCGGTCCATTGCCTGAGAGAAAGACGGCATGCTCGTCGGGGTGTTCGGGATGGCGCTGGCAGGCGATGTTGAGCCCGGCCAGCGTCTTGCCGGCACCCGGCACGCCAGTGACGAAGCATATGGCCTTGCCGCCAGTCTGGCGCATGCGGGAGACCACAGCGGCAATCGCGCTGGCGGTGCGTATGAGATTCTGCTCGCCGGCCCCTGAACGGGAAATCTCTTTCACGTCGTGCCCGGCATAAAGCGCTTCGGCCGCTTCGACGATGCTGGGCGTCGGGCGATAGGCCCCATCTGCCCACGCCAGAGCATCGATCGCCGGCCCTTCGCCGTTGGCCAACAGACGCTGAATGGTTGGCAGAACGTCACCGGGGCTGAGGCAGAGTGGGTTATGCACCTTGTCTTCTGCCCAGAAGCCAAAGCCCAACTGTTGGGGCGGCGCCTCGCTGGCGATCAGGATTGGCACGATCGCCTTGTCATGACTGGTGACATGGAAATTCTTGAGATCAAGGGCATAGCCATGCACCTGTTCAATGGCGTGGCGCGGGAAGCTGCGTTCACCGACCTTATACTCGAGCACAAGGATCAGTGGGCCAATCACCAGCACGGCATCAGCCCGACGCCCCATGCGCGGAATGGCAAATTCCATGAAGATGTGAAGGCCAGTCAGCGTTGTTGCCAGTTCCTGCAGATGCGTGATGGCAAAGCGCCAGGCGGCGATCTGGGGCAATTCTGCCGGAAACTGCGTGGCATCGGCCAGATCACCCAATATGCGATTGGGCTCCAGCTTGGCAGCAACTTCACCATCCGCAACAAACCAGGCGCGTTTCATGCTGGCCAGGCTGCCAGGTGAAATTGTTCCCCGCAACGAAAAAGGGCGGCCCGTGAAGGCCGCCCTTGTCCGTATTGGTGGCAGACGCCTCAGAACTTGGCGCGGATGCCCATGAAGTAGAAGCGGCCCATGCCGGAGACGGGGTAGGCCGACGACGAGATATAGGGCTCGGCGTTGGTCAGGTTGTTGATGCCGCCATAGAGGCTGAACCGGTCTTCCAGGATGTCGATGTTGAAGTTGACGTTGTGGATCCAGTAATCCGGAGCGAAGCCGGCCGGGCCGAATTCGGTGGCGATGCGTTCGATCTGGATGGCAGAGGCCGCCGCGGTGGACTGCACATATTGGACATTATAGCCAAAGGTGAAGGCATCGCGGTTCCAGGTGACCGAGCCGACGCCCGACCATTCCGGCACCGACAGTTCGCGCAGCGCCGGGTTGACCAGGTTGGGATCGCGCGGATCGAAGAAGCGGTTGACCTTCTCCGTCCAGTTGCCGTTCACGCCCACGGTGAAGTTGTTCTTGTCCCACAGGGTGAAGCGATAGTTGACCGAGAAATCGACACCGGCGGTTTCGATGCGGCCAAAGTTCAACTGGGTCTGGTTCAGCGTGCGGAAGCCGAACAGATTGGGCTGGTTGGCCGAGGTGTTGCCCGGCGCCGTCGGCCCGATGCGCTGGAACAGCGAGCAGAACTGGTTGGGGAAGGTGGTGTTGTCATAGCAGGTGTTGACGATATCCTGCGCCGTGACCGCCGAGATCGCGTCGGTGATCTTGATCGAATAATAATCCGCCGACAGCGTCAGGCCCGGCAGGAAGCTGGGCTGGATCACCGTGCCCACGGTGAAGGTGGTGGCCTTTTCCTCGGTCAGGTTCGGGTTGCCACCGCTGGTGCCGGTGAAGCGGCCGGTGAGCGGATCATTATAGTTGGCCAGGAAGGTGGCCGGGTTGGCGATGCCCAGCGCCGTGACGGCGGCAAGGCAGTTGGCTTTGCGGTTGGCCGTGGCGGTCTGGTTGATCAGATCGCACGGATCGGCCGGGCGGAAGGTGGCACCCTGCGCCGGATCGAACAGTTCGGCCACGTTCGGCGCGCGGATGGCGCGGGCATAGGTGCCGCGGAACTTGATGTCCTTGATCGGAGCCCAGGTGCCGCTGACATTCCAGGTGAAGGCGCCGCCGATGGTGGAATAATCGGCATAACGGCCGGCCGCGCCCACGGTGAGTTCGTGGAAGAACGGCGTGTCCTTCAGGATCGGCACCTTCACTTCGCCGAACACTTCCTTCACGTCAAACGAGCCGCCGGCGTTGCGGGTGCGGTTGGACGGATCGAAGATCAGCTGCTGGTTGCCCGAAACATCGCCGATGAACTGGCCAACCAGATTGGCCGGGCCGGTTTGCGGGATGATGCCCAGTTCCAGGTTGCTGAAAGTGGAGGTGGATTTTTCCTTGCGATATTCGGCGCCGGCCGAGAAGCCGATGGCGCCGCCCGGCAGATTGAGGAAGCCGCCGGTATCGCCGGTGATCAGCGCGGTGAGCACGGTCTGTTCAAGCCGGAAGCGATCGGTGGTCGGCGTGGTGATCCAGTTCACCGCCGCCTGGCTGATCGAATTGGCGCCGCCCAGGATGTTGGCTGGCACGCAGGTGCCATCGCCGGGGCGGAAGGTGAAGAAGCCCGGTTCGATGAACGGGAAGGTTTCCGAGCCCGGGTGCGGGGTGGTGTTGCCGGTGCTGACGCGGCAGACCGGCTGGCCATTGGGGCCGCGCACCACATCGATGGCGGCGAACAGGCGATCATATTGCACCGAATTGGCCTGCGTCACCACATTGTCGGTGCGGCCATAGTTGCCGACGACTTCATAGCTGAGGTGCGGGGTGATTTCACCCTTCACGCCGGCGACGATGCGATAGGTTTCGCGCAGGGCGTTGGATTCATTGTCACCCAGATCGGTGAAATCGCGCGACACGCGCAGACCGCCGCCGGCGTTGGATTCGGCCTGCAGCGCGGCGGGCGTGAACGGGTTGTCCGGGAAGATCAGCAGCGAATCATAGAAGGTGTTGTAGGGGTTGCGGCTGAGCGAGGTGTTGCGGGTGTATTTGGCATCCACCCACACTTCGGCGGCCGGCGAGAATTCATAACGGGCGCGCAGATTGGCATAGACGCGCTGCGATTCCGGCAGCAGCGAGGCGCCGTTGACGCGTTCCGGCGCACCATCGCCGCCGAACTGGTTCTGGCTGGTGGAAATCACGCCATCCTTGAAGATCTTCACGCCATTGCCGGGGGTGGAGACATAGCAGCCGCCGCCGCCAAAGCCGGTCCAGCCCACAAAGCTTTCGTTGCAATCCTGCACGCCGTTGCTGTTGAGATCGGTGGTGAAGCGGGCGAAATCGCCGCGGAAGATCAGGCCGGCGTTGGACGAGATGCCGAAGGCCGGCTGGCGGCCGATGACGAACAGCGGCGCATTGGCGGCGCGATCGATCAGCGACTGTTCCGCCGCCGTGGGCGTGCGGCCGGGGAAGAGGGTGGCGAACTGCGCCGCCGTCGGGATGGACGGGCCGAAGCTGATGCGGCTGGTGCGCGGGCCGGGGCCACCGACGCGATAATAGCCGGCGAAGTTCGGCATGGTGCCGGCGTTGATGTCACCCTGCTGGAAGCGGCGGAACGGGTTGGCATAGGTGGTGCTGTTGTTGCCGCGGCCGTTGTTGGCGGTGATCGGGCGATCGCCCTGCAGCACTTCGCTGTCCTTGGTGTAACCGGCGGCGAAGGTGATGTTGCCCTTGCCATCGGCGAAATTCTTGCCCCAGGCGCCTTCGATGCGGAAGGTCTGGCCATCGCCGAAATCGGAGATGCCGAACTGGGCATCGAGGTTGAGGCCTTCGAAATTCCTCTTCAGCACATAGTTGACGACGCCGGTGACGGCATCGGCACCATAGACGGCCGAAGCGCCGCCGGTGAGCACGTCCACGCGCTCGATCAGGGCGTTGGGGATGGTGGACACGTCAACCGTCTGGCTGCCGGCCACGCCGGACACGTGGCGCTGACCATCGATCAGAACCAGAGTGCGGTTGGCACCCAGCTGGCGCAGGCTCAGCGTGGCCTGGCCAACGCCGCCGGCGCCGCGCTCAAGCGAATCGGCAACGGTGCCGGAGGCGAGCAGGGCCGGGATCTGGCGCAGGGTGGCGGTGGGATCGCTGTTGCCAAGGGCGCGCAGCTGGGCGGCATCAACCGTGGTGATCGGCAGCGGCGCGGTTTCGTTCGGGCTGCCGCGCAGGCGCGAGCCGGTGACGACCAGTTCTTCAGCAGCCGCTTCGGCCGCAGCGGCCTTTTCCTGGGCCTGGGCCATGGTGGCCAGCGAACCGGCCAGAACCGAGCTGGCAAGCAGCAGCGAGTATTTGTTGAACACGTGAAAATGCCCCCATAGGTGAACGTAACACCTGCTTGTTGCCGGGGGCGGGAGGCAACACAACACGGAAATTGCCGGGGGAACGTGATCCGGGCAACATTAGCTCCGTCATGTGGCGTGGATGCCACATGACGGAATGATGAAAGCCAATGTCAGGCCGCTTTGGGAGCCGATTCGCGCACGCCCTGATCGACATGGGCTTCGAACTGGACGAAATTGGCGATGAACATGCCGACCAGCTTCTTGGCCTGCGCGTCATAGGCCGCCTTGTCGGCCCAGGTGTCACGCGGGTTCAGGATGGTGGCATCGACGCCGGGCACCGAGACCGGCACGGCGAAACCGAAATTCTCATCCATGCGGAAATCGGCAGTGTTCAGGCTGCCATCGAGCGCGGCGTTGAGCAGCGCGCGGGTGGCCTTGATCGGCATGCGGGTGCCCGTACCGCCGGTGCCGGCGCCGCCGCCGGTCCAGCCGGTGTTGACCAGCCACACATCGACGCCGCCCTTGGCGATGCGCTCCTTGAGCAGATTGCCATAGACCGACGGGTGGCGCGGCATGAACGGCGCGCCAAAGCAGGTTGAGAAGGTGGCATCGGGTTCGGTGACGCCGATTTCGGTGCCGGCGACGCGGGCGGTATAGCCCGACAGGAAGTGATACATGGCCTGATCCGGCGTCAGCTTGGCGATCGGCGGCAGGATGCCGAAGGCGTCGGCCGTGAGCATGATGATGTTGCGCGGCACCGGGCCCATATTCTCGGCCGAGGCGTTGGGGATGAACTCGATCGGATAGGAACCGCGGCTGTTTTCGGCCAGGCTGTTGTCGTCCAGATCAATCTTGCGGGTGACGGGATCGATCACGACATTTTCCAGCACCGTGCCAAAGCGGCGGGTGGTGGCATAGATTTCCGGTTCGGCTTCGGCCGAAAGCCGGATGACCTTGGCATAGCAGCCGCCTTCGAAGTTGAAGACCGCCGTGTCGGACCAGCCATGTTCATCATCGCCGATCAGCGTGCGGCTGGCATCGGCGGACAACGTGGTCTTGCCGGTGCCGGACAGGCCGAAGAAGATTGCGGTATCGCCATTCGGGCCAATGTTGGCCGAACAGTGCATCGGCATCACGCCCGATTGCGGCAGCAGATAATTCAGGATGGAGAAGACGGACTTCTTCATTTCGCCGGCATAGGCGGTGCCGCCGATCAGCACGGTCTTGGCTTCGAAATCCACCGCCACCACGGTTTCGCTGCGGCAGCCGTGGCGGGCCGGATCGGCCTTGAAGCTGGGCAAATCGATGATGGTGTATTCCGGCAGGAAATCGGCCAGATCGGCGAGGTCCGGGCGCACCAGCAAGGTGCGGATGAACAGGCTGTGCCAGGCAAATTCGGTGATGACGCGCACCTTCACCCGGTGTTCTGGCTGCGAACCGCCAAACAGATCCTGCACGAACAGGTCGGTCTTGGTGGCGAGCGCGGCCTGGAAATCGGCCTTGATCGCGGCGAACTGCGCCGGCGTGATGCTCTTGTTCTTGTCCCACCAGATGGCGTTTTCGGTGGCGGCGTCGCGCACGATGAACTTGTCATTCGCGCTGCGGCCGGTGTGCTTGCCGGTCTTCACCACCAGGGCGCCATGTTCGGAGAGCAGGCCTTCGCCGCGCTGCACCGCCAGTTCCACCAGCGCGCCGGTCAGCAGGTTCCAGTGCAGGGTGGCGGGCGTTTCATAGCCTTGGGCAGCAAGGCTGTGGCTGGAAATCACGGTCGACGGCACGACATTTCTCCTTGTCATGGGGCCCCCACAGCCCCGATCCGCATGCGCGGCAGCTTGAACGGCCACCGGATGGCGGCGGCATATCGCACGCATACGTATTCGTCAAAAGCTGCGATGCCATCCTGTCAGGCGTGCCAGCCCGCTCCACCCTTGCAACCGGGCGGCGGGCGCTTCACATTGGTGGGGATGGACAACAATGTGCCGCCAGCCCCAACCATTGCCCTGGTTGATGATGATCGCAACATCCTCACCTCGGTGTCGATTGCGCTGCAGGCCGAAGGCTATGCCGTCCGCCTCTATTCCGATGGCGACAGCGCGTTGAAGGCGCTGCTGGAAAACGCCCCCGATTTGGTGGTGCTGGATATCAAGATGCCGCGCATGGACGGGATGGAGGTGCTGCGCCGCCTGCGCGAGAAAAGCCAGGTGCCGGTGATTTTCCTGACCAGCAAGGACACCGAGATTGACGAGGCGCTGGGCCTGGCCATGGGCGCCGATGATTATATCGGCAAGCCGTTCAGCCAGCGCCTGTTGATCGAGCGCATCCGCGCCGTGCTGCGCCGCACCGCCAACCGCCGCGCGGCCGAGGCCGAACCCGAAGCCGCAGCGGCGGTGGAGCCCATCGTGCGCGGCCGCCTGACCATGGACCCGGCCCGCCACCGCGTGTGGTGGGATGGCGGCGATGGCCGGCGCGGCGACGTCGCGCTGACGGTCACCGAATTCATGATCCTGGAAACGCTGGCGGCCCGGCCGGGCTTCGTGAAATCACGCGACCAGTTGATGGATGCGGCCTACAGCCATGATGTGTATGTTGATGATCGCACCATCGACAGCCACATCAAGCGCCTGCGCAAGAAATTCCGGGTTGTCGACCACAAGTTCAAGGCGATCGAAACGCTGTATGGAGTCGGCTACCGCTTCAATGAAGACTAGGCCGGTGCGGCGTGCCGAGGATGCGGTGCATGAATGGCGCCGCAACCTGGGCTTTGCGTCGCTCAGGGCGCGCATCTTTGCGGTGAACCTGGTCGCGGTGATCGTGCTGGCGATCATGCTGCTGTATCTCGACACGGTGCGATACCGGCTGCTGGCCGAACGCACCGATGCGCTGGCCAACGAGGCGGCGGCGGTGGCCCAGATGCTCAGCCGGCAGGAGACCGACCAGCGCGCCCGCGCCATCGATGGCCTGGGCCTGGCGCGCGGCGCACGGTTGCGGCTTTATGCCGGCGATGGCGTGCGATTGGCCGACAATTGGCAGAACCCGCGCAACCCGCGCTTCATCGTCGAAGATCCGCAGGCCTTTGGCTGGCGCCGGGCATCGGCCAAGACCATCGATCGGGTGCTGGATGCCGTGCTGGGCTTCCGCGATCTGCCGGCCTATGCCGAACCGGCCGCCGATGCGGCGGGGCGCTGGCCCGAAATTGCCGTGGCCCGCAAAGGTGGCCAGCCCGCCACCGGCCTGCGCCGGGCGCGCGATGGCAGCCTGCTGGTTTCGGCCGCCGCCGTGGCGCCAACCGGCGAAGCGGTGCTGCTGATCGATTCGGCCGAGGATCTGGCCGAACTGCTGCGCCGCGAGCGCCTCACCTCGGGCTGGCTGTTGCTCAGCGTGACGGCGCTCACCCTGTTCCTGTCGCTGTTTCTGGCGCGCACCATCGTGCGGCCGCTGCGCATGCTGGCGATTGCCGCCCATCGCGTGCGGCTGGGCCGCCGCCGCGAGGTGGTGGTGCCGCGCCTGCCCGACCGGCGCGACGAGATCGGCGCCCTGGCCCGCGCCATTTCCGACATGTCCATCGCCCTGCGCCGCCAGATCGATGCGACCGAGGCGTTCGCCGCCGATGTGGCGCATGAGCTCAAAAACCCGCTCGCCTCCCTGCGCTCGGCGGTGGAGGTGCTTGAACAGGTGGACAAGCCTGACCTGCGCGCGCAGTTGCTGGCGGTGATCCGCGATGATGTGGGCCGCATCGATCGGCTGATCACCGATATTGCCGATGCCAGCCGGCTGGATGCCGAACTGTCGCGCACCGGGTTCCAGCCGGTTGATCTGGCGCGGCTGTGCACCGGGCTGGTCAGCGCCTATGGCATCACCGATCTGCCGCGCGGCGTGGTGGTTGGGCTGGTGCCGCCGCCCCCGTTGCTGCCGCTGATCGACGGCGATGCCGGCCGGCTGGCCCAGGTGCTGCGCAACCTGATCGACAATGCCATCAGCTTTTCGCCCGATGGCGGCCGCGTGGAACTGGCGCTGGCGGTGGCGGGCGATCATGTCGAACTGACCCTATCCGATGATGGCCCCGGTGTGCCGGCGGCAAACCGCGGCGACATCTTCAAGCGCTTCTATTCCGAACGCCCGGCGGCAGAGGATTTCGGCCGCCATTCCGGCCTGGGCCTGTCAATCGCCGGGGCCATCGTGGCGGCGCATGGCGGCAGCATCACGGTGGCCGATGCGCCGGGCGGCGGGGCGCTGTTCCGCGTGAGCCTGCCGGTGGCGTGATGGCCGCTGAAACCATCCACGCCACCGCGGTGGCCCAGGGCGGCCGCGCCCTGCTGTTGCTGGGGCCGGCGGGCAGCGGCAAATCCGATCTGGCGCTGCGGCTGGTGGCGGCCGGCTGGCAACTGGTTGCCGATGACCGGGTGGTGCTGGCCCGCGACGGCGACCGACTGATCGCCAGTGCCCCGGCGCGGCTGGCCGGCCTGATCGAGGTGCGCGGCGTTGGCATCGTGCCACAGGCGACCCATCCGGCCATGGTGGCCCTGGCGCTCGATCTCGCCCGCGCGCCGGACCGGCTGCCGGCACCGGACTGGCTGGGCCTGGCCGGCGTGGCGGTGCCGGTGCTGGGCTTTGATCCGTTCGGCGCATCGGCGGTGGAACGGGCGGCGCGGGCCTTGGCGAATCATGGCCTTGATGGCAGCAGTCTGCCCGTGCAACCGATCCTGATCGTCACCGGCCTGTCGGGCGCCGGCAAATCCACGGTGCTGAAGGCGCTGGAGGATGCCGGGCACGAAGTGGTCGACAATCTGCCCATCGGCCTGCTCGACGGGCTGTTGGCCGCTGCCGCGCCGCGCCCGATCGCCCTGGGGCTGGACAGCCGGACGCGGGCCTTTGATGCCAAGGCGCTGGCGGCGCGCGTGCTGGCCCTGCGCGATGCCGGGCGCGATGTGCGGCTGGTCTATCTGGATTGCGCCGATGATGTGCTGATCCGGCGCTTTTCCGAAACCCGCCGCCGCCACCCGCTGGCGCTGGACCGGCCGGCGATTGATGGCATCAAGGCCGAGCGCGACCTGCTGGGCCAGTTGACGCGCAGTGCCGATGTGGTGATCGATTCCACCGATCTTTCGGTCACCGATCTGCGCGCCCGGGTGACGGAGCGGTTTGGCGGCGGCTTCTCGCCGGGGTTGACCGTGACAATGTTGAGCTTCGGCTTTTCTGCCGGGCTGCCGCGCGAAGCCGATCTGGTGTTCGACATGCGCTTTCTGGCCAATCCGCACTGGGATGCCACGCTGCGACCGCTCACCGGCGAGGATGCGGCGGTGGCGGCCTTTGTGGAGGCCGATCCGCTCTATGCCGGCACACTGGCGCGCATCGATGATCTGATCCAGAGCCTGCTGCCCGGCTATGCCCAGGAGGGGAAATCCTATCTCACCATCGCCATCGGCTGCACCGGCGGCCGGCACCGCAGCGTGGCGGTGGCGCGGGCGCTGACGGCGCGACTGGCCGCCGCCGGTCAATCCGTGGCGCTGGTGCATCGGGATATCGCAAAACAGGCCGGCGATGCCGCGGTGGTGGCAGGCGCCCCATTGACAGACTCGGGCAAAGCGGGTGAGGCCAGCAACCGATGATCGGGTTGGTATTGGTGACGCACGGCAATCTTGCCGTGGAGTTCAAGGCGGCGATGGAGCATGTCGTCGGCGTGCAGTCGTGCGTGGACACCATCTGCATCGCGGCGGAAGACGATATGGAATTGCGCCGCGCCGATATTGCCGCCGCGGTGAAGAATTGTGACGGCTGCAAGGGCGTCATCATCCTCACCGACATGTTCGGCGGCACGCCTTCGAACCTCGCCATCTCGCTGCTCGGCCCGCAGGTGGAAGTGATCGCCGGGGTGAACCTGCCGATGCTGATCAAGCTGGCCAGCGTGCGCAAGACCTATACGGTGGAAGCCGCCGTGCAGGCTGCCCAGGATGCCGGGCGCAAATATATCGCGGTGGCCAGCCGTATGCTGGGCGAAGCGGCTTGAGCGGGGCCGTTGGCCCGGTTCGGGTTCCCATCACCAACCGCCGCGGCCTGCACGCGCGGGCCAGCGCCAAGTTCGTCACCCTGGCCTCCGGCTTTGATGCCGACGTGACGGTGAGCCACGATGGCTCATCGGTGACCGGCACCTCGATCATGGGCCTGATGATGCTGGCCGCCGCCATGGGCGACGAGATCGAGATCAGCGCCACCGGCGCGCAGGCCGAGGATGCCGTGGCCAAGCTGACCGGCCTGGTGCTCGACAAGTTCGGCGAGGATTGAGGCTTTCCCACCCCCGGCCCCTCCCGCAAGCGGGAGGGGAGCAGTGTGCGTCTGCCCCTTCTTCTCCCCTCCCGCTTGCGGGAGGGGCCGGGGGTGGGCATGCTGCAGCCATGCGCCATCTCCTCCTCATAACCGCCCTCCTCGCCACGCCGGCCCTCGCCAAGCCCGATGCCGACACGCGTGCCTGGCTGGCCCGCACCGCCGAGCTTTCAAGCGATGCCATGGAAGGCCGCGATGCCGGCAGCCCCGGCCACGCCCGCGCCATCAGCCTGGTGGAAGGCTGGTTCAAGAAGGCAAGGCTGCAACCGGCGGGCTCGGGCGGCACCTTCCGCCAGACGGTGCCGCTGCACGAAGTGACGGTGACGGCCGCCGCGATGCAGGTGGTCGCTCCCGATGGCAGCGCCGCGCCCTTGAAGTTCCTGCACGACATCACGCCGCGCCCGGCCACCGATCTGCCGGCCACGCTGTCGGGCGCGATGCGCTTTGCCGGTTATTGCAGCAAGGCCGAGGTGGGCCCCGAGCTGAACGGCAAGCTCGCCATCTGTTACGGCAGCCGCCGCGCTGGCCGCGCCCAGGCCGGCGAACGGCTGGCGGCGGTGACGGCGGCGGGCGCGGTGGCGCTGCTCACCATCGACGATGCCGCGTTCAGCGTGGAACCGCCGCGCTGGCCCGATGCCTATGCGCGGAGCGTGGCGCATGAAGGCGTGGCCCTGCCAGGCGATGTTCCGGGCGGCCTGCCGCAATTCCGCGTCAACGGCGCGGCGCTGGCCCGGCTGATTGCCGGTTCCGGCCGGCTGGCGGCGGCCATCCTCACCGATGCCGGCCTGCACCGCGATCTCGAAGGCTTCGATATGCCCGGCCGTTTCGAAGCGAAGCTGACGACGGCGCAGCGCCGCTTCACCAGCGAGCAGCTGATCGGCCTGTTGCCCGGCACCGACAAGGCCAAGGCCAGCGAGCCGCTGCTGTTGGGCGCCCATATCGATGGCTATGGCTTTGGCGAACCGGTGAATGGCGATGGGCTGTACAACGGCACCCTGGATGATGCCGGCTATGTCGCGCTGCTGGCCCAGTTGGCGGAGCGGCGCCGCGGCAAGGGCTTTGCCCGGCCAGTGCTGTTCGCGGCGTGGACGGCGGAGGAAAAGGGCCTGCTCGGCGCGCGCTGGTGGTTGCAGCACCCGACCGTGCCGAAGGAGCAGGTGGTGGGCGTGATCAACCTCGATCAGCTGCGGCCGTTGTTTCCGCTGAAGGCGCTCACCCTGCATGGCCTGGGCCAGCACACGCTGGCCGACATGGCCAAGCAGGTGGCGGACAGCCTGAAGATCGAAATCCGCCCCGACCGCGAACCGGAACGCAATCTGATCCGCCGGGTCGATTCATGGCCGTTCATGGAAGCCGGCATCCCGGCGGTGAACTTCATCTTCGCCTACAACCCGCGCACGGAGGAAGAGCGCATCTACCGCGACTGGTATCAGCGGCGGTACCACCGCCCGCAGGATGATATCGGAACGCCGATGGACCTGGACGCGGCGCGGGATTTCAACCGGTTTTTCTACACGCTGGTGGAAACGGCGGCGAATGCGGCGGAGAAGCCGGTGGTGAAGGCGGCGGCCAAGCCCTGATCACTCCCCCGGCCGGTAGGTCTTTTCCACATGCCCCTGCAATTGTGCGTCGGTGAAATAGACCGGGCGGAAATTGTGGGTGGCATAGCGTTCGGCCTGGTCGCGGAAGTGCAGGCTGGCGGGGTTGGAATTGAGGCCGCCGGCGTGGACGGCGCGGGCTTCGGGGCCGTCCTTGCCGAAGCGGACGACGGCGACGAAGCTGTTGCCATAATCGCCATACCAGCGCTTCGTGCCCTCCCGCTGGCGCGAGCCGAAGCTGGCGAGGCTGCCCCAGTTGCCGCTGGCGAACGGCACGGCGACTGATGGCAGCTTGTCGTCATAGACTTGCGCGATGTTGCCGGTGAGGCGCTGGAAGCGGTTGATGTGGCCCCAGGGCGTGTCCCAGCCGCCGAAATCGCCGGCCAATCTGGCAACGGCGGCATCGAGGGCGGCGAGGCGGTCGGCATCGGGCACCTTGGCGCTGGCCAGATAGGGCACGATGGCTTCTTCATCCAGGCGCGCCACGGGGCCGAAGCGCTTCACCATCTCGTCGCCCCAGAACATCGCGATGCTGGTGGCAACCGAGGCGGCGCCGGCGCGATAATCCCAGGCCTTGAGCGCGGCGACGGGCGCGGCCAGCCGGGCCTTCTGCGGCCCATCGGCCAGCGCATCCCATGCCTTCACCAGCGCCGGGATCGTGTCGGCAAAGCCCTGCAGATAGGGATCATAGGCGGTGGCGAGCAGGCCATCGAGATCGAACGTGCGGTCCCCGCTGAGCAGCCGCAGCGCGTTCGGCCCGCGCGGGTTTTCGCCGGCGGAATCCATGTAACGCGGGAAGGCCGCCTGTTTCGGGCTGTCCGGGCCGGCGGCCGTCCATGGCCAGTTGTTGACGTTGAACACGAAACCGCTGCCCGGATTGGCGACCGATGGCAGTTGATCGAGGCTGTGCTCGCCCTGCCAGTCGGTGGCCGGGTCGCTGCCGTCCACCGGCTTTTTCCAGTCGAACTTGGGATCGCGGATCGGCACGAACTGCGGGTGGAGATAGGCGATCTCGCCCTTGCTGCTGGCGAACAGCGTGGCGTTGGACGAATTGGCGCGGCGCGAGGCGACTTGCAGATAGCTGGCCAGATCGGTCGTCTTGGTGCGCAGGAAGCTCTGTTCCAGCGCAGCGACCGGCCGGTGCATCAGGGCAATGGCGATCCATTTGCCATTTTCGCTGCGGATCACCGGGCCGTGGTGCGACCGCCAGGTGGTGAAGACGCGGCTCTTCATCGTGCCGTCAGCCGCCTTGAAGGGCACGGCGATGGTCTTTTCTGCCAGCGGCCGCCAGCTGGTGCCGTGCAGATAATGCCACTTGCCGCCCTTCTTTTCGACGGTCAGCGCAAACTCATCGATATTGTCCACGCCCGAGCTGGTGTGCATCCAGCCGACATGACGGTTGAAGCCCTGATAGACGAAGAATTGCCCCCAGGTGCTGGCGCCATAGGCATCCAGGCCCTGGCCGCTTTCCACCTTGGCTTCGCTGCGGAAATAGAAGCTGGTGTGCGGGTTGATCAGCAGCAGCGCATCGCCGCCGGTGCGGGTGGGGGCCAGCGCCATGCCGTTGGAGCCGGCGGGTTCGAGCAGCTCGCTGCCGATTTCGACGGCCGAGAGCTTCACCGGCTGGCCGGTGTAGAAACTCTCCAGCCGGCCCAGGTTGATGCTTTCGATGTCGCCGCCGATGCTGCCTTCGGAGAAGCTCAGGGCCATCCACGGTTCGAAATGGCTGATGACGCGCGGTTTCACGCCCGGATGGGTGGCAAGAAAATGATTCAGCCCATCGGCCCAGGCGGTGCACAGCGTTTTCAGCCAGCCCGGCGCGGCCTTGTATTGCGCCTGCAATTCGGCCGGATCAATGAACAGCTTCATCCGCAGATCGCGCCAGATGGCGGCTTCGCCTTCGGTTTCGGCCAGGCGGCCCATGGCGTTGATGAAGTTGGTTTCAACGCGGTTGAAATCATCCTCGGCTTGCGCGTGCATCATGCCGAACACGGCATCCGCATCGCTTTTGCCCTTGATGTGCGGGATGCCGAAATCATCGCGGGTGATGGTGACGGCGGCCTTGCGGGCGGCCCAGCGATCCGTTTCGGGGGAGGCCAGCGCGGGCGCGGCAAGGAGGGAGGCGAGGAGCAGGGCGCGGATCATCATGCCCCAAGGCTAGAGCCCGAACCCCCCTTGGGCAAGAGCGCCAAGCCTATCACAGACACCAGCGCCGCCGCCGCCAGATACCAGCCCACCGCGCCAATGCCATATTGGCTGGCCAGCGAGGCGCCGATCACCGGGGTGAGGCCGCCGCCGATGATGCCGCCCATGTTGAAGGCGACACTCGCCCCGGTATAACGCACCCGCGCCGGGAACAGGCCGGGCAGGAAGGCCCCCAATGGCCCATAGACAAAGCCCATGACAAACAGGCTGAGCGACAGGAAGGCGAACACGCCGGCCGTGCCGCCGGCCATCAACGGGCCCATGGCCAGGCCCACCGCCATGGTGGCCAGGCTGCCCAGCATCAGCACCCGCGCCGGGCTGGTGCGATCGGCCAGCCAGCCCGCCGCAATGATGCCCACGGCCAGAAAAAGGATCGCCCCCAGTTGCAGCTGCAGGAAGTCCCCGCGGGCATAGCCCAGCTGCGTGGTGCCAAAGCCCAGCGCGAAGGCGGTGGCGATATAGAAGATGGCAAAGCAGGTGACGGCCGCCGCCACCCCGCACAAGGTCTCGCGGCCATGGTGGCGCACCAGTTCGGCCAGCGGCACGGCCGGCGGCTTTTCATGGGCCAGCATGGCGGCGAAGGCCGGGGTTTCCAATATGGTGAGCCGCACCCACAGGCCGATGCCGACCAGCAGGATCGATCCGGCAAAGGGCAGGCGCCAGCCCCAGTTGAGGAATTCACCATCGTCCAGCCACAGGCCCAGCATCAGGAACAGGCCGTTGGCCGCGATGAAGCCCACCGGCGCGCCCAGTTGCGGGAACATGCCGTAACGCGCGCGCCAGCCCGGCGGGGCATTTTCCACCGCCAGCAGCGCCGCACCGCCCCATTCGCCGCCCAGGCCAAAGCCTTGCCCAAAGCGCAACAGGCACAGGATCGCCGGCGCGGCCACGCCGATGGCGGCATAGGTCGGCAGGAAGGTGATGGCGAAGGTGGAGCCGCCCATCAGCAGCAGCGAGGCGACCAACGTCGATTTGCGCCCCAGCCGGTCACCATAATGGCCGAACACCAGCGCCCCGATCGGCCGGGCGACGAAGGCAACGGCAAAGCTGGCGAAGCTGAGCAGCAATTGCAGATCGGCGTTGTCAGACGGGAAGAACAATGGCCCGAACACCAGCGCAGCGGCGGTGGCATAGATGTAGAAATCATAGAATTCGACCGCCGTGCCGACCAGGCTGGCGGCGAGGATGCGGCTGGCGGGGGCGCTGCGCACGGGCTCCCCTCCCGCCTGCGGGAGGGGCAGGGGGTGGGTCTCCCCGCCAGCGCCCATGCTTTGGTTTGACGGCATATTCCCACCCCCGACCCCTCCCGCGAGCGGGAGGGGAGTTGTCACAACCACGGCGCTTTCGCATCCAGCGCCAGCATGGCCGCCGGCTGGTTGCGTTGCGAAACAATGGCCCAGTCCGCGCCCTTCACCATCACTTCCGGCACCAATGGCCGCGAGTTGTAGGTGCTGGCCATGGTGGCGCCATAGGCGCCGGCGGTCATGAAGGCGACCAGATCGCCGGCGGCCACATCTTCCATCTCGCGGTCATCGGCGAAGGTGTCACCCGTCTCGCAGATCGGGCCAACCACGGTGGCGACCGTGCGCGCCGGCCGGGGGTGCACGGCCAATATGTCGTGCCAGGCGTTGTAGAGCGAAGGGCGCAGCAGATCGTTCATCGCGGCATCGACCACGATGAAATGCTTGGATGCGCCTTCCTTGGTGAGGATCACTTCGCTCACCAGCACGCCGGCATTGCCCACGATCATGCGGCCGGGTTCGAACATCAGCCGCCACGGCCAGCCGGCGGTGGCGCGCGCCACCATCGCGGCATAATCGGCCGGGCTGGGCGGTGCCGGCTGATCCCGGCGATAGGGCA
>JAIXQY010000119.1 GCA_027485485.1 Sphingomonadales bacterium
CGCTGCCGCCGAAGGCGTCACTGCCCGCATCGGCCCCTCGGGGATGTTCGCTCTGGAACGCATGATTCTCACCCCGGCCACTGCCCGCTGACTGGATAGCCCCAAGCTGTAGCAGCAGTTCCAAGCGGGTGAGGCATGGAGGATGATCCAATCTGGACAGTCCAAGCCGCGAAATATGTTCATTCAGGTTGGTATCGGGTGACCAGGCCGCCAGGGGCGACGGATCATCGGGCGTGCCCGGCAACACGGCCAGGCACAGGCGCACCGGCGGGCGCATCACCGGCCCGCCCGCCAGGGTCAGCACCTCCCAGCCCATGATGTCGGCCAGCATGGTCACCGGCTCGATCAGCGCCGGCGGCAAGCCGATCAGCGCCAGCCGCTGATCAGGCAGTGGCGCCGGGGGTTGGTTGGTCGGTATCGGTTGCACGGGCGGCAAACCCCTTTCGCAACCGATCAACGGCCCCCTTCCCGCCAGCTTTGGCGGCTTTCATGGTTACCCGGCGACAACCATCAGCTGTTCCAGCGCCGGCAGCGCCACCGGCAGGGTCAGCCGGTCCAGCCCGGCGCAAGCCAGGCTATGGGCCAGGCCGGCATCGGCGGTGGACACAAGCACCACGCCGGCCTCACCGTGCAGCCGCAGCCGGGCGGAGTCAGGATCCGCCGCCTTCCAGCCCAGGATGTCGAACATCAGGCCGATCGCCTCGCTGTCGTCGCCGGGTGGCAGGTCAAGGCAGATGGTGCGCGTGGCAAGAATTGGCGCCGGCAACACCGACGCATTGTTGTTGATGACCATTTGGGGCTCTCCTCTCCAGAGCTTGATGCCATTCTACTCTTCCCTAATGAAAGGTAAACGCTCAACTCCGTCCATAACGGAGCTTCCTGCCATTTGCGCCAGCGCCGCGGCCAAGCCTTCTCGACAGGCGCGCGCCGGCGTGCTTGCATGGTGGCACAATACAGGGAGAGGAATGATCATGTTCAGCCACATCATGGTGGGCGCCAACGACACCGCCGCCTCCAAGGCCTTTTATGATGCCACCTTCGCGGCCATGGGCATTGCGCCCGGCTTTGCCGACGACAAGGGCCGGGTGTTCTGGATGACGCCCGCCGGCATCTTTGCCATCACCCCGCCGATCGATGGCCAGCCCGCCACCTGTGGCAACGGCAGCACCATCGGCTTTGCCATGACTGGCCCCGAAATGGCCGATGCCTGGCACGCTGCCGGCGTCGCCAACGGCGGCACCACCTGCGAGGATCCGCCCGGCGTGCGTGCCGGCGCGATGGGCGCGCTCTATCTGGCTTATCTGCGCGATCCGGCCGGCAACAAGCTGTGCGCGCTGTATCGGATGCCGGCCTGATGCGCGCGCTGGCCCTTGCGGGCCTGCTGGCGCTCGCCGGGCCGGCTGCAGCCCAGCTGGTGCAGGACCGGCCGGTGATCACCCTGGCCGGCGCGCGCACCATCACCGATGCTGCCCAGGCCGAAGCGGAGAAGCGCGGCCTCAAGGTGACGATCGTCGTGGTCGATACCGGCGGCGTGCCGGTGGCACTGCGGCGCATGGATGGCGCCACCCAGGCCAGCCCCGACATCGCCACCGGCAAGGCACAGACCTCGGCCCGGCTGGGCAACGCGACTGCCCTGTTCGAACAGCGGCTGCAGAAGGAAGGCCAGTTGCGCTATCTCACCTTCCCGGGTGCGATGGTCGCCACGGAAGGCGGCTTGCCGGTCAGGGCCAATGGCAGCATCGTCGGCGCAGTTGGCGTGTCGGGCGCGACCAGCCAGGAAGACGGACTGATCGCCGCGGCCGGTGTGGCGGCGTTCGAAGCGGGGCTGGCGGCAAAGAAATAGGGCCGGGCCACGGCGGCGGGCCGGTGCCTCTTGCCGCTGCCCCCACCGCCGCGCTATGAGGCACGCACAACAAGTTCAGGAGAGACTGCCATACCACCGCCCCCACGCCGCTTCATGAGCACGCCGGCCCCGATGACCGGTCCGCTGTATGATGAATTCATCAAGTCCCCCAAAGTCCGCGTGATTGATCAGGATGGGGAAAATCTGGGCGTTCTCTACACGCGCGAAGCGATGGCGATGGCGCAGGAAGCCGGCTTGAACCTGGTGGAAGTTTCCCCCGGCGCCGATCCGCCCGTGTGCAAGATCCTCGACATCGGCAAGTTCAAATACGAAACCCAGAAAAAAGCCGCCGCCGCGCGCAAGAATCAGAAGACGCAGGAGATCAAGGAGATCAAGATGCGTCCCAACATCGATGAGCATGATTACAACACCAAGATGAAGGCCATCCATCGCTTCCTGGAAGAAGGCGACAAGGTGAAGCTCACCTTGCGTTTCCGCGGTCGCGAATTGTCCCACGGCGAACTGGGCCTGCGCTTGCTGGAGCGCGTGCGCGACGAAACCGCCGAAGTGGCCAAGGTGGAACAATTGCCCCGTCTGGAAGGCCGCCAGATGCTGATGGTGATCGCGCCGAAGTAAGAGATTGGAAAAGCCCACCCCCGGCCCCTCCCGCAAGCGGGAGGGGAGCCAGGCGGGTCGGCTCCAATCTGCTCCCCTTCCGCCTGCGGGAGGGGCCGGGGGTGGGTGATCTCGCCCGGATTGCCTTTCCCGCCCTGCCCCGCTAACGGGCCCTCATGTCGTTCTTCGCCCCGCCGCTCGAAGGCTCCAAGCCTGATCAATATGCCCAGCTCAATCAGCAGCTTGGCCTGCTGATCGGGGACGAGCGCGATTTTGTCGCCAACATGGCCAACATGGCGGCGCTGATCTTCCACCAGCTGCCCGATCTCAACTGGGCTGGTTTCTATCTGATGCGCGATGGCGAGCTCGTGCTGGGCCCGTTCCAGGGAAAGCCGGCCTGCATCCGCATCCCACTCGGCCGCGGCGTTTGCGGCACGGCGGCGGCAACCCGCGAGACCCAGCTGGTGCCCGATGTCCACGCCTTCCCCGGCCATATCGCCTGCGATGCCGACAGCCGCTCCGAAATCGTCGTGCCGCTGATGGTTGATGGCAGGGTGATCGGCGTGCTCGATCTCGACAGCCCGAAGCCCGGCCGCTTCGATGAAGACGACCGGGCCGGGCTTGCATCCGCAGCGGGGCTCTTGCTGAGACACAGCCTGATGGTCTGAACCCGGCGGCGGCCGGGGCTCAGATCATTTCTTGAACAGGAAAATCTCCTGGCGGGTGTTGGCCATGGCGGCATCAATGCCCTTCAGGGCCTGGGCCCGCTGTTCGGCTGACAGCCCTGGCGTGGCTTCGATGGCGGCGCGGGCCGAGGCCATGGCTTCGCGCTGTTTCTTCTGCAGTTCCATCCCGCAGGTGGCCAGTTGGGCCATGTCGGCATCGGCGGGCAGCTTGATGCCTTCCTTGTCGCAGCGGGCGCGCATATCGGCCCGGATCGCGGCCATATGGGCTTCGGCGGACTTGCCGGCCAGAGCAGCGGTCTTTCCAGCCTCTCCGGCGGCTTCCATCCGGCGCAGCATCACCATCTTGCGGCCATCGGGGGTGGTGGTCACCTGCACATCGGCATTGCCGGGGCCGCTGCCCGGCATCGGCGGCATGGGCGGCAGGGGCGGCATACCATCGGCACCAAACATCATCACATGGGCCGCGCCGTCGCCGCTGGCGACATTGTCGGTCACCATCTTGCCATCCTTCATGATGATCGTGCGCACCACGGTCTTCTCGCCCTTCTTGCCCTTTTCACCCTTGGCGTCGGCCTTGTGGGTGAAGATCATCACGCGCGGTGCTTCGGGTGCGGCGGGCGGCGCCGGCGGAGCGATCGGGGCCGCAGCGGCAGGCGGGGCCGGCGGCGCGGGCGGCGCCGGCTGGGCACCCGACGCGGTGGCGATCAGGCCGCCGACAGCCAGGCCAGCAACACTCAAGCCCCCGATCAGGCGGCGGGACAGGCCGAACTTGCGATCCTTCATCATGGCAATACGTTCCTTCAGTTGGCGTTTGTGGTTCATGGCACAGGCCGCGATGGGGGTAGCGACGCAGGCCGATTTCAGCAGGGCACCAGCATAAGCGGCGCGGGTTTCGCCATCGCTGCCCGCCAGCACGCTGGCATCGCAGGCGAGTTCCTGATCCGATCGGAAGGCGGCCCAGGCGGCATGGGCAATCGGGTTCCACCAGTGCGCCGCCAGCACCACCAGCCCGGCCAGATTGGCGAGCAGATCGAGCCGATCATGATGGGCAGCCTCGTGCAGCAATGCCAGGCGGCGTTCGGCCGGCGAATAGCGGGCCATGAAATCCGCCGGCAACAACACACGCCGTCGGAAGATGCCGGCCGCCATCGGGCCGGGCACATGGGCGGACATGATCACCTCCACCCCGTCCAGCCGGCTGAGCAGTTCGCCCTCGCGCACCGCCTTGCCGATGAAGCGGGCGTGGCGGCCCCATTGCACGGCCAGGAACACCACCGCCCCCGCCGCCCACAGCGCGACAAGCAGGGCAGGCCAATCGGCCGCCAGGCCCGGCTCTGCCACCGGCACCAGCGGCTGGGTATAAAGCGCTGCATCTGCCGGCGGCACCAGCGCCACCGCAAAACCACCATCGGCCTTGGTGCCGGATACCGGCTGATAGAGCGACTGCCAGCCAGGGATTGCCGGCAGGGCCATGCGCGCCGCCGGCAGCGCCCACAATGCATAGGCCATGTGCGCCCCCCACTGCCGGGCCACGATGCGGCGCACCGCCAGCACCAGCAGCATCAACAGGCTGGCGCCGATCAGCGCCTCCACCAGCCATTCGGATGTCGGCATCATTGCTTGAGCTCCCGGATCAGGGCTTCCAGTTCGGCGATATCAGCCGCGGACAATTCCCCGCGTTCGGCCAGGTGGGCCACCAGCGGCGTGGCGCGGCCACCAAACAGCCGATCGACCAACCGGCGCGATTCGCCGGCCGCCACCGCGGCGCGATCAACGCTGGGCGCATAAAGATAGCGGCGGCCATCTTCGGTGGTGGCCAGCGCGCCCTTGGCGGCCAGGCGGGACAACAGGGTTTTCACCGTGGGCAGGCCCCAGCCGGTATCACCCAGCCGCGCCGCCACATCCTGCGCGGTGAGCGGGCTGGTGTGCCACAGCACCTCCATCACCTGCCATTCGGCTTCGCTGATCCGCTCGCTCATCCCGGCCTTCCGATTCGGCTACATCTGTAATCGTGATATCGACTACGCCTGTAATCGTCAAGCGCTGTGTTGGCTGCTTGAGACAGCAGCCGGCCAAGCTGGTGCCACAGATTGAGGGACCAGGCTCGAACAATGCAACGATGGGGGGAAAATGGTGGACGCGGCAGGGATTGAACCTGCGACCCCTGCGATGTCAACACAGTGCTCTACCACTGAGCTACGCGTCCACGGGAAAGGGCCTGTTAGTGGCTGCGGCCCGACTTGGCAAGCCCCCGTCCGCAGGCGCGAACTGCGTCAAACGCGGCTTTGCCTTGCGGCGTTTCAGGCGATAGCAGGGGTGATGGCTTTGCGTGCATCCACCCCGCCGCCGTGGCGGCTGACGGGCGAGATCGATGGGCGCTGGCCGCTGTTCATCACCTCGCCGCACAGTGGCCGCCATTATCCGGCCGCCTTCCTGGCCGCCACCCGGCTGAGCCTGGCCGAATTGCGCCGTGCCGAGGATGCGTTGGTGGATGGGTTGCTGGAGGGCATTGCCGGTGTGCCGGTGCTGGCCGCCAGCCATGCCCGCAGTTGGCTGGATCTGAACCGCGCCGACGATGAACTGGATCCTGGGATGTTCGAAGGCGCCCTGCCCTGGCCGTGCGCCGCCAGCCCGCGCGTGGCGGCCGGGCTGGGCGTGATCCCGCGGCTGGCGGCGCAGGGCCATGAGATCTATGCCCGCCGCCTGCCGGCGAGCGAGGCCGCGGCCCGCATCGCCAGCCATCACCGCCCTTGGCATGCGCTGGTGGCGGCGCAACTGGCAGTCGCGCAGCAGGCCCATGGCGCTGCGCTGTTGATCGACATTCATTCCATGCCGCCGCCCACCGGTCCCAAACCGCCGCAGATCGTGCTGGGCGATTGCCATGGCCGCAGCGCCCATCTGGCCATCGTGGCGATGATGGAGGATCATTTCCGCCGCGCCGGCTGGCGGGTGGCGCGCAACCAGCCTTATGCCGGCGGTTACACCACCCATCATCATGGCCGCCCGGCCAGCGGCATCCACGCCGTGCAGATCGAAATCTGCCGCAGCCTCTACCTGGATCAGCAGCGCCTGATCCTCACCAATGGCGCGGCACCGGTGCGGGCGGCGCTCACCATGCTGGTGCAGATGCTGGTGGCGGCGTGGCCACAGCTGGTGGGCCAGGCGGCCTGGCCGGCCGCCGCCGAATAGGGCAGCACACAGCCACGAAAAGGCCGCGCCGGCAGGGGGAGGCCGGCGCGGCCAGGGTCTGGGCGTTGTGCCCATCGGGGGTGGCAGGCATGCCACCGGCGGCGGCGCCAGAGGGGGGAAGGCGCGGCTGCCGTATCAGCGATATGGGTGTGCCCCGGCGGCTTTCAAGATCAGCCAGCGCGGTTTTTGCCGTTCAGAACGAGAGGCGCACCGACACCCGGATATCGCGCCCGAACAGCGGCGCCACATCCTTCAGGAAGCTGGCGTGGCGGCGGGCTTCGACATCGAAGATATTGTTGGCCTGCAGCATCACCGTGGTCGCCGTTTCGGTGCCGAACGGCTTCCACGACAGGCTGGCATTGACCAGGCTGAAGCCGGCCGTGGTGGTTTCAAAGCTGGCGGTGCGATCCTTGGCGGTGACATGTTCGATTTCCACCCGGCCGCCCACCGCGCCGCCAACGGCCTCCACGCCGCCGATCACGCGCAACGGCGGGATACGCGGCACGGCGCCACCGCCGTTCAGGATGGTGGCGCGGGTATAATCCAGGAGGCCGGTGACATTGAAGCGCGTGCTGCCCAACTGTCCCAGCTTGGCGCTGGCTTCCACTTCGACGCCCCAGAAATTGGCATTGGCCTGACTATACTGGAACACCGGCAGTTCATCTTCCTCGGCGCCGGTGGGGTTGAGGAAGATATAATTGTTGAAATGGTTGAAGAAGCCGGAGACTTCCAGCCGCCAATCGGCCCCGCTGCCGCGCAATGCGGCTTCAACACCCAATTGCCGTTCCTTGGCGAAATTGGCGTTGCCGATTTCAAACGCCCGGGTCGCGGCGTGGGCGCCGTTGGCGAACAATTCCTCGGCCGCCGGGGCGCGCTCGGTGCGGGCACCGCTCAGCGCGAAGCGGAAACCACCACCAACATCAACCGAACCACCGGCCGACAGTGACAGCGCGTTGAAACTGCGTTCACGGCCGATCACGGCGGATTGCACATTGGCATGTTCAAAGCGCGCGCCGCCTTCCAGCCGCACGGCACCCAGATCAAATTCCTGAAGGGTGAAAATGCCGAACTGGCGGGTTTCATTGGCCGGAATATAGGCTTCCTCGCCCACGGCGCGGAAATTGCGGCTGAAATATTGCACGCCGCTGGCCCCCTGCCAGCCATCAACATTGTTCTGCACCAGTTCAAGCCGCGCTTCCCAGCTCTTGTTGAAGAAGCTGGTGCCGATGGCGCCATCGGATTCGATTTCATCGTGGCGGTAATCGGCCCAGCCGGCGCGCAGCTTCACTTCCTTGAAGGCCCCGGCCAGCGGCACGGCGCCGCGCACATCAACCCGGGTCTGGCGCATGTTGAGCGTGATGTCTTCGTGGGCATGCTCTTCCTCGCCGGCATGAGCCTCCTCGTGGCCAAGCTCCAGGCCGTTGGGGATGCCATAGCGATTTTGCAGATGGCTCACCGCCACACCGAAATTCGCGCCGTCGGCACCGATCCAGCCGATGCTTCCGCCCACATCCCAGGTGCGGGCGGCGGTGTTGTCCAGCCGGCCGCGTGCCTGGGCGTCTTCGGCCACTTCGCCGCCTTCCTTGGCCGCTTCGCGGCGCAGGCCGTCGCTGAACACGAAACCACCGGTGCGATAATTGCCGGTTTCCAGGAAGCTGCCATCCACATGGGCGACAAAGCCGCCGCCCAGCGGCATGTTGACCGCTGTTGCGAGATTGCGTTCCTGCGCCGCCGAGCCATAGCCCGCGCTGGCATCCACGTGTGGACCGTCTTCGGGCACTTCGCGGGCGATGCGCAGATCGCGCATGTTGACCACACCGCCGATGGCGCCCGAACCGAACAGCAGCGCCGCCGGCCCGCGCAGGATCTCGATGCGATCGGCCAGCAGCGGATTGGCCGCCACGGCATGATCAACCGAGGTGTTGGAGACATCGAAGCTGCCGATGCCATCGGTGAGCACGCGCACGCGCTCGTTATCAAGGCCGCGCAGGATCGGGCGCGAGGCATTGGGGCCGAAGAAGCTGGCGCTCACCCCCGGCTGGCGCGCCAGGGTTTCGCCGATGGTGGACCGCAACTGGCGTTGCAGATCATCGCCCTGCAACACGGTCACCGCCGTCGCCACCAGCTTGCGATCCCGGGCATAGGGCGCGGTGACGATCAGTTCGGGGTCAACCAGGCCATGCTGCTCGTCAGCAGGGGGCGCCTCTTCGGCCAGAACCGGGGCGGCAGACAACAGCAACAGGGCAAGCAACGACAGACGCGGCGACATGGGGGCACCTTTGGCATGTGGGCAGTGACACCCCGATATTATGATATGATGTAACACGTCAAGCTGTCCCGATGAACCGGGGACGCCGGATAGAAAAAGGGGGCGCCGGCATGGCCGACGCCCCCTTTTTCAAATCGCGGATCGCGTGTCAGGCCGCCTTGTTGCTGGCGGCAAACTGGCGTTCGAACAGCGGGCTGATCAGCGAAAGGCTGAACAGATGGGCATAGATCAGGCCCATCATGCCCGATTGCACCATCTTGCGGGCCTGATCGCCGCGCAGATTCTGCAGCTTCTGCTCATCAACCATGCGGAAACCGCGATACACCGCCGGCTGGGCCAGGCCTTCGCGCTGGATGGTGACTTCGCCATCCATCAGCAGGTCAAGCTTGGTCAGCTCTTCCATGAAGCCACGGGTGCGCATCACGGCCTGTTCAAACTGTTCGCAGAACTGCAGGATGGCCTTGGTGGTGTCGGTCGGCTCGGCGCCGTTGAACAGCTTTTCGCCGTCGTTCTCCACCACGATGCCCGAGGCATCATCAAAGCACAGCGACAATTCCTGCGCATCGGGCGTCAGGCGGGCCAGCATGAACGGATAACGGCGCACGAAGGCAGGAACATAGGCGTTGGCTTCCCACTGGTCTTCGGCGTTCAGGAACAGGTTCTCGCCTTCCTGAAGGCCAACCAGCGCCAGCGGGGCGGGGTTTTCGCCCACACCGAACACGATCGGATAGTTGCGCTGCACCAGCGGGAATTCATCCACGGTCACCGGAATGGCGTGAGTGCCGCGGGTGAAGCCCAGATCCGGGCGCGGCTTCAGGCCATGGCTGGGGTGAAGCTGCGACGACAGCGGCGCCAGGCTGTTGTAGAAGAGCGGCAGCTGGTTTGCGGGGGGCTGAGTGGCCATGATACCCAAATGTCTTTCTGATTGGAGTGGATGTTTTTCGGAACCAGCGGCCTTCCTAAAGGCCTGATCGCCAATCTGCAAGGATGCGCTGAACGGCCGGTTTCAATAGATTTTGCCCGGATTCATGATGCCCAGCGGGTCAAGCGCTTGCTTGATCGCCCGCATCACCGCCAGTTTGGCCGGATCCGCGAACCGCGCCAGATCGGCCCGCTTCAACACGCCGATGCCATGTTCGGCCGAAATCGAACCGCCCGCCTGCATCACCAGATCATGCACCAGGCGCGTCACATCGGCACCATGCCGGGCCACCCAGGCCGAACCTTCCTCGGCCCCGTTGCCTCTGGGCGCGCGCACGTTGAAGTGCAGATTGCCATCGCCAAGATGGCCAAAGGCGATCACCCGGCCGCCGGGAAACGCCGCTTCCACTGCCGAGGTGGCCGACAGGGCAAAATCCGGCAGGCGGGACACCGGCACCGAGATATCATGATGCACCGCAGGCCCAGCGCTGCGTTCGGCCAGCGGCAATTCCTCCCGCAGCCGCCAAAGCGCCAATGCCTGGGCATCGGATTGGGCAATCACGGCATCATCGGCCCCGGCCAGCGCTTCGGCCAACAGATCATCCAGCGGCTGCGGCCCGGCCAGTTCGATCAGGCACTGCCACGGGGCTGGCTTTTCCAGTGGCGGCCGCTGGCCCAGAAAGGCGGCGGCCAGATCCACGCCGTCTAAGGGCAAAATCTCGAAGCTTTCGACCTGGCCGCCGCTCAACCGCTGCAACTGGCCGAGCAGCGCCAATGCCGCCTGCGGGCTGGCCACCCCGGCCCAGCCCACGGCGCGGTGGCGCGGTTCCGGCACCAGTTTCAGCGCCAGCGCCGTGATGAAGCCCAACGTGCCCTCGGCGCCGATCAGCAGCTGCTTGATATCCGGCCCGGTGTTGTCCTTCACCAGGCCCGACAGGCCGTGCAGGATGCTGCCATCCGGCAACACCGCTTCCATGCCCGCCACCAGCGCCCGCATCGTGCCATGGCGCAACACCTGCACGCCGCCGGCATTGGTGGCCGCCAGCCCGCCCACCGTGGCCGATCCCTTGGCTCCCAGCGACAGCGGGAAGCGCAGACCCAGCGCAGCGGCGGCATCATGCACATCCGCCAGGATCACCCCGGCTTCGGCCACGATCTGCTGCCCGGCGGCATCCACCGCGCGGATGCGGTTGAACCGCGACAGGTTGACCAGCACCGCCGATCCATCGGCCGGCGGAATGCCGCCGCCCACCAACCCGGTGTTGCCGCCCTGGGGCACCAGCGCCACCCGGTGTGCCGCCGCGGCCCGCGCGATGGCGGCCAGGGTTTCGACATCGCGCGGCATCAGCATCAGCGGGGTCGCCCCGGCGAAGCGGCCGCGCCAATCGGTGAGGCGCGGCGAGATCAGATCGGGATCGCGCGTCCAATCCGCGCCGGCGGCCGCTTGCAGGGCGGCCAGCGCCGTGGCCGATGGCTGTGGCAGGCTGTTGGGCATGGCCAGGCTTTATCGGCTTTTGCCCGGCGGCAACAGGGGCCTGATCATTCAGCGGATGTTCAAACGCTGGCCGGCATGGTGGCATGCTGATCCTGATGCCATCAGGTTCGATCACGTTGCGGGGGCAACGCTGCCATGGTTCGGCAGGGCTAAACAAGGGGCGTGGAGCAACGGGTGCAAATCTGGCGGATCATCTGGCCCCTGTGGGTGCCCGTGCTGTTGCTGGCCCAGCCGGCCGGCGCGCTGCAGCCGCGGCCGGCGCCGCGCACGCCGCCGGCCCTGCAAAGCCCACCCCTGCAAAGCTTTGACGGCCAGGCCTGGCGCCGGGTGCCGGTGCGGCCGGGCGGCCCGGTGCTGGCCGGTGTGGCGCGCCCGGTGGTGCCGCGCCAGGGCCGCCGCCGCTGCATCGCCATCGACAATATCGCCGCCGCCCAATTGTTTGGCGATCGCGCCATCGAACTCACCCTGAAGGGCGGCAAGCGCTGGCGGCTCTATCTGGCGCAGGAGTGCCCGGCGCTGTCCTTCTATCAGGGCTTTTATTACCAGCAGTCGCAAGCGGGCCGCCTTTGCGCCGGCCGCGATGTGATCGGTGCGCGTTCGGGCGGGGAATGCGCCATTGCCTCGATCATGCCGGCCGGCAAGGCGCGGCGCTGAGGGCTGGCACACAAACTGTTGCCGCAGCGCCACAATCGCCCACCACATCCATCTGCGACCTCTCTGCGCATAGTGCGAGGCTGGACAAAGGCTTGGCCTCCTGTCCAAACTGATGATTGCAGCAAGCGCCCAATCAACGGCGTGTTGCACAGGTTGAAGGACCGGGCCGCCAGAGCCCACACACAAGGTCCCATCATCAGGGCTTTAGGGGAGGAACTATCATGAAAACCGCAACTGGACTCCGTGCCGGCCTTGTCGCCAGCGCATCATTGATCGCCATGCTGGCCCTGCCGGCACAAGCGCAGCAGGCCGCCCAGGCCGAAGACACCGGGATCGAGGAAATCGTCGTTACCGCGCAGCGCACGGCGCAAAGCCTGCAGGACGTGCCAATTGCCGTGACCGCCTTTGACGCCAGCGCCCTGCAGCGCCAGCAGATCAACAACCCGCTCGACATCCAGCTCACCCTGCCCAACATCACCTTCACCAAGGGCAATTTCACCGGGTCCAGCTTCACCATCCGCGGCATCGGCGATCTGTGCGTAGGCGTGACCTGCGATTCGGCCACCGGCATTCACGCTGAAGGCATGCCGCTGTTTGCCACCCGCCTGTTCGAAGCCGAGTTCTTCGATCTGGAGCGCGTGGAAGTGCTGCGCGGCCCGCAAGGCACGCTGTTCGGCCGCAACGCCACCGGCGGTGTGGTCAACTTTGTCAACGCCAAGCCGCAGATGGACGCCATCCATGCTGCTGGCGAAATCGAATATGGCAATTTCGATTCGCTGCGCCTGAAGGGCATGTTCAACCTGCCCATCACCGACAATCTGGCGGTGCGCGTGGCCGGCACCTATCTGAAGCGTGATGGTTTCACCACCAACGTGTTCAACAACACCCGCATCGATGGCCGCGATCTTTATGCCATCCGCGGCAGCATCCGTTGGCAGCCGGGTGAGAACACCACCATCGACGCGATGGCCTATTATTTCCGCGAGCAGGATGATCGCAACCGCAACCAGAAGCAATTGTGCCAGACCGATCCCACCGGCGTGCTGGGCTGTCTGCCGGGCCGACGCGACAATGGCTTCATCAACGCCAATGCCACCTTTGTCGGCACGCTGGCCAGCCGCGAGTTCCTGACCACACAGGGCGGCGCCGCCTTTGGCGCGCTGGGCCTCGGCAGCCTCTATGCGCCCGATCCCTACAACTATGCCGGTCATACCAACCCGGCCAACGTGCGCGAGATCCGCACCGATTACACGCCGAGCTATTTCGCCGAAGAAGAACAATATATGCTGCGCATCCAGCATGACTTCGGCAGCATCAAGGCCCAGGTCACCGGCATGTACCAGCGCAACGCGGTGGACAGCTCGATCGACTATAACCAGAGCGTGTTCAACCCGGCCGTCGCCAACAGCGCGCTGGCCACGGCCCGCGCCTTCTCGGCCGCCATCCCGGGTCTGGCCAACGTGGTCAACGCCGTTAGCTCGGGCAGCCAGTTCTGCACCTCGCAGGCGGAAGAATCGGGCCTGGGCTCCTATGGCGGCCTGCGCAACTGCTTCTCCACCCCGCAGGATTATGACCGGTCCAACCAGATCGTGCGCGGCAAGACCTTGGAAGCGATCATTTCCTCGCAGTTCGATGGCAAGTTCAACTTCCTGGTCGGCGGTATCTATGTTGATACCATCCTGCCGGAAAACAGCTATTATGTGAACAGCTGGGGCATTGACTATCTGGTGGGCGTGCTCGGCGCGGCCAACGGCGGCTTCCTCGGCACGCCCTTCTTCCGCAACAACACCCAGCGCTATACGCTCAAGAGCTATGGCGTGTTCGGTGAAGCCTATTTCAACTTCACCGACAAGCTGAAGCTCACCGCCGGCCTGCGTCTCAACAATGACGAGAAGTTCGTGAGCGCCCGCTCGACGCTCGCCAGCTTCTTCGTGCCGTTCGGCACGCGCGGCAGCGCCTTCAACTCGCCGGCGGCTGCCGGTTTCGATGGCGATCCCAACCGCGCCGGCATCCAGCCCTTCTCCAACCGCGAAGTCAGCTTCTCGGAAATGACCGGCCGTGTCGTGCTCGACTGGAAGATCAGCGAAGACAATCTGATCTATGCGTCCTACTCGCGCGGCTACAAGTCGGGCGGCATCAACCCGCCGCTCCAGCCGATCTTCGCGGTGCCGGACACGTTCACGCCGGAATTCGTCAACGCGTTTGAAATCGGTTCGAAGAACAGCTTCCTCGATGGCAAACTGCGCGCCAACATCACGGCCTTCTATTATCAATACAAGGGCCTGCAGCTCAGCCGCATCACCGCCCGCACCTCGGTGAACGACAACGTCGATGCCACGGTCTATGGTCTGGAAGGTGAATTCATCATCCAGCCGACCCGGCGCCTCGCGGTCAACCTGAACGCGTCCTACCTGTACACCCAGGTGTCCAGCGACAAGTTCCTGGCCAACCCGCGCAATCCGGCCGGCAACCGCAGCGATGCGGTGATCGTCAAGGACATCACCAACGGTTCGAACTGCGCCGTCGTCAACAACGGCGCCGGTGGCCAGGCCGCAACCCGTGCCTTCGTGACCGGCGCCAACAACGCCATCAATGCCGGTGCCATCCCGGGCCTGCAGGCCGGGGCTGGACTGCGCGGGCCCACCGACTTCCCGTCTGACAGCGGCCTGCCGGCCGGCGTGGGCGGTGCCTTCGGTATCTGCGGCGTGCTGCAAGCCGTGGGTGCCGGCACGCAGTTCCAGATGCTGCCGGAAGGCGTGCTGCAGAACCTGCGTGGCAACCAGCTGCCGCAGGCGCCGACCTACAAATTCTCGGCAGGCGCGCAGTATACCTTCGCGGTGGGTGACGACATGAGCTTCATCCCGCGCGTCGATCTGGCCCACACCGGTGAAAGCTTCGGCAACATCTTCAACGGTGCGATCAACCGTGTGCCGTCGTTCACCGTGATCAACGCCCAGGCGCAGTTCAACGGCAAGGACGACAAATGGTATGTCCGCGCCTTTGTGCAGAACCTCACCAACAACAGCGCCGTCACCGGCCTGTATGTCACCGACCAGTCGTCGGGCCTGTTCACCAACATCTTCACGCTGGAACCCCGGCGTTATGGTCTGGCCGCCGGCTTCCGCTTCTGATCACAGCGGACACCAAAAAGCAGGGGGCGGCCAGCAATGGCCGCCCCCTTCGCTTTGGGATACGCTGCCCTTCCATTGACTTTTGCACGCTTCCACCGCATGGCCCCATGCAAGCCGGGTTGCGGCTGTTTTCACAGGAACACGATGAGCTTTTCCGATCTGGGCCTTTCTGATGCCCTGCTGCGCGCCGTTGCAGACAGCGGTTACGACACGCCCACGCCCATCCAGCGCCAGGCCATCCCATCCGTGCTGATGGGGAAGGATATCATCGCCATCGCCCAGACCGGCACCGGCAAGACCGCCAGCTTCGTGCTGCCGATGATCGACATCCTTGCTGAAGGCCGCAGCCGCGCCCTGATGCCGCGCAGCCTGATCCTGGAACCCACCCGCGAGCTGGCCCAGCAGGTGGCGGAGAATTTCGAAAAATACGGCAAGAACCACAAGCTCTCCATGGCCCTGCTCATCGGCGGCGTTTCCATGGGCGATCAGCTGGCCGCCCTGGAAAAGGGCGTCGATGTGCTCATCGCCACCCCCGGCCGCCTGATGGATCTGTTCGCGCGCGGCAAGATATTGCTCTCCGGCTGCGCCATGCTGGTGATCGATGAAGCCGATCGCATGCTCGACATGGGCTTCATCCCCGACATCGAAACCATCTGCTCCAAACTGCCCAGATCGCGGCAAACCCTGCTGTTCTCCGCCACCATGCCGCCGCCGATCAAGAAATTGGCGGATCAGTTCATGGACAGCCCCAAAAGCATCGAAGTCGCCCGCGCGGCCAGCACCAACACCAACATCACCCAGTGGGTGGTTGAAACCCCCAGCCGCGACAAGCGCGAGCTGCTGCGCTCCATCCTGCGCCAGGATGAAGTCACCACCGCCATCATCTTCTGCAACAAGAAGACCACGGTGCGCGAACTGTGCGACACGCTGAAGCGCGCCCGCCTGCCCGTTGGCCAGATCCATGGCGACATGGAACAGGCCGATCGCATCCGCGAGCTTGACCGGTTCAAATCCGGCGCCATCACCATCCTGGTTGCCAGCGATGTCGCCGCCCGCGGGCTGGATGTGCCCGGCGTCTCCCACGTCATCAATTATGACATGCCGTGGCACCCGGATGATTATGTCCACCGCATCGGCCGCACCGGCCGCGCGGGCCGCACCGGGATCGCCTACAGCTTTGCCGCGCCCGACGATGCCGAGAATCTGGCCAATATCGAAAAGCTCACCCGCCAGAAAATCCCGCGTTGGACCGGCAGCGGCACGCCCGCACCCATAGCCGCCGTGGCCGCGCCGGAACCCGTTGCAGCCCCGGTTGCAGCCGCCCCGCCGGCACCCACCGAAGCCAGCGCCGAAGCCCCGGAAAAGCGCAAGCGCGACCGCAAGCGCCGCGGCAGCGAGAAGCCCGCTCGCGATCGCGCCCCGCGCGCCGAAGCCGCACCCGCCGCCGAAGCCGCCCCGGAACGCGCGCCTGCCGAACGTGCCCCCCGCCCGCCGCGCCCAGAGCGCGCTCCGCGCGCCGAAACGCCCCGAGCCCCACGGCCCGACCGCGCACCCCGCGCTGAGGCTCCCCGTGCTGACTCACCACGCGCCGAGGCCCCGCGCACAGAACCCAAACGCCCGGCCCCGGCCCGCGACCCCCTCGCCAGCTATCGCGCGCTCGCCACCCAGGCGCCCACCCGCCACCGCACCGATGACGACGGCGAAGCCTTCATCGGCTTCGGCCCCGAAGGCGTTCCCAGCTTCCTGAGCCACCCGATCCGGCAGGCGGCGAAGTAACTTCAAGAAAAATTGCAGCCGCCGGCGGCAAGGGGCGAGGCCCCTTGAGCAGCACGGTTGCGTGTAAACGGGATGGCAGCTTAGCGCCCACAATCCGGCCGCTCAGGCGGCGCTGATGGCGTGACGGCGAAAAATCCACGCACTTGGCCCCGTATTTCCACGCTCGCTGCAACGCGCGCTGACACGGGGCAATGACAAAAACAATCGCGTGGCAGTGATCCGGGGAATGCCGGCACGCGCCATTGTGGAAACAGTCGCGCGAAAGATGAGCTGACCACACAAGTCCAAGTCAGTCTCAGAAAGGAGATAGCATGATGATCCCAATCCGTCTTTCACGCTTGCTGGCCACCACAATCGGTTTGCTGCTCATTGCCCCTGCCGCCCATGCAGAGGTGTTCAAGTTCGAAGATGATCCCTTTGCCGGATCGACCGCACTCACCACACCCGGCCGCCAGATCGTCGGCAACGAACGTTTCATTCCCGATTTTGACGTTCTCAATGATAAATTCGCCTTCAATCGCCAGGCGTTCGGCACCGCAAATGGCATCCAGCTGTTCAATGGGTCTGCCAGCGACATTCCAAGCGGCGGTGTAAACTTCATCGTGCTGGATACGTTCGATTTCGATGGCGATTTTTCAAACGGCAACCAGCTCAACGCCGGTCAGGCCGCGACCCTGATTGCCAATGCCGTCACCGAGACCGGCTCCGGGTTCTTCATCTATTTCAACAGCGGGCTCAACCTCCCGCGTCTGGTCTTCTCCACCGATCTGAGCACGCCAACAGCGGATCTGAAGGTCCTGGCGCGGTTCACCGGACTGACGGGTGACGCGGGACAGGCGATCATGCCTGAGATTTCCGCCAAGAATATCGGTGCTGTCCCCGAACCGGCATCCTGGGCCATGATGCTCACCGGCTTTGGGCTTGTTGGCGCTGCCGCTCGCCGACGCAAGCCAGTGCTTGCCATGGCCTGAAATCCCCACCGTCGGGGCAGGCAGGGCGTCATGCCCGGCCTGCCCCACCCCCCGTCCTGCAGAGGGCGTCAGCCGGTCTTGCTCAGAAACCGGCGCACATGCGCCACGAACAAGGCTGACGAAGGCTCGCTGCCAAGCAGCAGATGATTGTCGGTCGGCAGGGTCAGGAACTCAGCGCCCGCTATGCCGGCGGCAAGTTCCGCCGCCTTGTCCACAGCCACGCGGCGATCGCCGCTGGCGTGCATCACCAGGGTCGGGCACCGAACATCCTTCAGCCGGTCCCTCACATCGATATCCGCGAACGTTTGCAAGAATCGTGCTGCATTGGCCGCCGACGTCGAGCGTCGCTGCAGATCATCAAACCCGGCCAGTTCCTCTGCATTGCCTGATGGCAGGAACGCTCGCGAAAAAATCTGGCGATAGCTGGGATCATCCCGGCCCCAGCCATGGGCAACCAGCGTGATGATCGCCTCCCGCTCGGCGCACAGGTCCGGGTCACCGTCAATGCGCCAGCCGGCGGCATAGCCGCCCCAAAGCACGAGATGGCTCACCTTTTCCGGATGCCGCACGGCATATTCGATGGCAACCGCAACGCCCTGCGAAAGCCCCAGCAGCGGAAAGCGATCGTGGCCGCTGGCCTCCACCACGCACTCCAAGTCGGTGACAAAGGCGTCGAACCCCAGGTCTTGCACCCCCCAATCCGACATGCCGTTGCCCCGTTCGTCATAGCGGACGAGGCAATGGTCACGCGCCAGTTCCTGAAACAGCGGGGACCAGATGGGGCTTTGCCAATCGAGCTCCAGATGGTTGAGCCAGTTCGCAGCCTTGATCAGGGGCGGCCCCTCACCAATCCGCGCCCAGGCGATGCGCGTGCCGTCGGGCGACCGAGTAAAGCCGATCCGCTGGCGTGCGGCATTCAGATCGCCGGCGATCGACAATTGCGGTGACACCACACTCAGGCCGGGGCTGAACCGGGCCCGCAATGCTTCGGCGTCCCGGCGCATCCCGGTCAACCAGGCCTGAAACTCGGGCAGGTTGGGCAGATCAAGGCCCGCCATCAACGGCTGATCGAGGGCCACCCGCGCCACGGCCAGCGTCTTGCCATCCAGCGGTGCAACACTATCGGCCAACTCCCGATAATCGATCGACACGGCCGTTGGGTCGAACCAGACCCGCTCCCGATCCGCCTGCAACCGCTCATGGCCATCGCTGTTGACCAGCGGGCGCAACCGCGACAGCGCCGACCGCAAGGCGCCGCGCGGATCGTCCGGCGCTTCCCAGAACAGATCGCACAACCGGTCACGATGCTGGGGCTTCCCGGTCAGGATCAGAAACGCCAGCAAGGCACGCGCCTTGCGCGAAGCCGGCATGGCCACAGGCACATCATTGATGCTGACCACCAGGCCGCCCAGCAGATCGATCCGCATCCTGTCCGGCTCTTTGCTCATCGCACCCGGTGCCCACCTCTGGAATATCATTTCTGGATACCGGCTGCGGCGCAGCCCTGTCCACCCGCGATACGCCCGGCCCTGCGGAAACAACGCCGCCAGACACGCAATATGACACGCCAGGTGACACGCGGCGCGGACAATGAGCCCGGGGACACAGCAGCACACCCCGCCAATCCGGCAGACGGCTAAGCCGTTTCAGAGAAAAAGGGGCCTCCCGCGGTAAGGGACGCAGCCCCTTGACCCGTCCGTCTTCCAGCGCGCCCCATGGCCGATTTGCGGCAAGACTTGACCTCGATGATCCACGCCAATCTGCCAAAGCCTTGAGCCCGCTGATATGGTAGCGGGATAGCGATGTTGGATCGCATTCGCTCATACCGGCCAAGCAATTGGGCACGCCTGCTCTTGGGGGGCGACTGGTCGATGACCCTCAACGGATCGCAACTCCATGAGATCATGGTGAACACCATGACCGACAAATCGCTCCAGTGCTTCGAGGGCACGTCCGTCAGCGCCACCAAGGCTATATTGTGAATATGGTCGAGCTCATGTCGAAGTCGTGGACAATGGAGCTTTCCGGCCCGACTGCCAAAGGGGCGGAAGGGCTTACCACCGGCATCCGGGGCTTCATCAATCCGCACCTCTCAGACGTGCTTCATGCTGACAGGGATCGACGGCATGAAGTCGATCATGCCCTCCGGCAATGGCGCTGCCTGTCAGCGACGGCACACGGGAGAGAACGCATGATCACGCACGGCGCACAGCAGGCGCCCGGCGCATGGGCGTGATCGCAGTTGGCGCACTCGCCGCCGCCGCCCTTGCCATAGGCACCTCGGCAGCGCCATCTGCCGCTCGGCTTACCGCTCAGGAGAGCCAGCCGGCTGCCACTGCACCGGAGCCGTCGGCAACGCTGCCCGCTACCCAGCCGCCGGTTGGGGTGGCCGTTCCCATATTGGTCGGCGACATGGCTCAGGTTGCAGCGCCCGCTCAACCCACCAAAGCCGACGGCACACCGGTCAGTCCGGGTTCGACCGCCGGCACTGCGCCAGACGAGGCCACCGAGATCATCGTCACCGCGCGCCAATCGTCGCGGATCGATCCGCTTGCCAAGCTCAACGCGCAGTCGTTCGCGGCCCTTCAGGCGATCGACAAGGCTGTCGTCGCACCGGTCGCGCTGGGATATGCCTCGGCGGTTCCCAAGCCAGTCCGCAATGGCCTGCGCAACGTGTTGCGCAACCTCGACGAGCCGGCCAGCTTCCTCAACTACATCCTGCAGCTCAAGATCGGGCGCGCGGCCAAGTCGGCGGCACGGTTCGGGATCAACTCGACCATCGGCGTTGGCGGACTGTTCGACATGGCGCGGCGCAAGCCGTTCAACCTGCCCTACCGGCCCAACAGCTTCGCCAACACCTTTGCCTGCTATGGCGTCGGCAATGGCCCCTATTTCTTCCTCCCCATCGTCGGCCCCACTACCTTGCGTGATCTCTTCGGCCTTGGCCTGGACAAGGCGGTCCTGCCCATAGTGGTGGGCAAGCCGTTCGATGACGGCAAGGTGAACGTGGCGCTCGGCGTTGTTGACGCCGTGACCGACCGGGTGGAGATCGACAGCCAGCTCCAGCGCATCCGCAACGAAAGCGGCGATCCCTACGTCGCCGTGCGCGATGTCTATCTGGCCCAGCGGCGGGCCGAGATCGGCGCGATCTGCCCGCGCAACGGAGACACCAACCCCGATCCCGATCTCATCTCACGCGTGGGCAAGGGTCCGCGCTGAGCTAGGGTCAGGTCGCGGCAGTCGAGCAGGTGGAGGCGCTCGCGAGCGGCAACCCGTCCCGCGTCAATCCACTTACATAATCGGAACGGCGTATATTGGGTTGGCTGCCGGCGAGGTGCTTTCCGATCCTGTCCATCCGAAACCCGACCGTCTCATCCCGGCGCAACTGCTGACATCACGCGTACCGCAAATCCCATGGGTCAAGGGGCCGTGCCCCTTGCCGCCGGAGGCGCCTCCCCTTCCCCTCAGAACGCCCCGCCCGCCGCGCGCCATTGTTCCACTTCCCATTCCAGCCGGGCGGGCGGGCCCATCACCTCGCTGACCGGGCGGCGCAGGGCGGGGCGGGCCGGGGCGTCGGCTTGGCCAAGGCGGAAGGCAAACGAAGGGCGCCAGCTGGGATCGTCGAGCAGGGCATCCGCCAATCGTGCGAAGCGGGCGGGTTGGCCGAGCTGGGCTTCGCGGTCGATGATTTCGGGGAGTTGGTTGAGCGGCTGGGCGACGAGGCCGGCGGCAGTGGCGTTGAGATGCAGGCGTTGCCAGGCGCTGCCCACCAGCAGGGCGCTGCGGCGATCGTGCGGGTTGGGGGTGAGGATCAGGCCAAACAGCGAGGCAGTCGGCAGGTGAGCGTCTATGGTGCTGGCCAGCCAATATTGGCCTTCGCTGGCGGCGGATTGCTCGGGCAGCAACGCGCCGGCGGTGGCCAGCCAGGGCGACACGCCGGAGGTGGCGATGGTGAGGCCATC
>JAIXQY010000003.1 GCA_027485485.1 Sphingomonadales bacterium
GGCCGGCAGAATTGGTCACCAATGCCCGGATTTTGGCCACCAGCCTGGCCAAAGCGCCGGATATTTCAGGATAATGTGCCGGCAGAGTTCCGCACGAGCCCATCAAATTGCCGGCTGATGGGGCCGTCTGTCACAGCCGGAACCATGAATTATACGTAGTTTCAATGGTTTAAATCCAGCCCTGTCCTACAGGTCGCCCTTTGCGCTAAACTGCGGACGTTCTTTGAAAATCCGCACAGGCCCGGCCGCGCAGCCGGGCGCTATTCCACCGTCACCGATTTGGCCAGGTTGCGCGGCTGATCGACATCGGTGCCCTTGGCCAGGGCAACATGATAGGCCAGCAGCTGCACCGGAATGGCGGTGACCAGCGGGCTGATGAACGGATCGACCAGCGGCAGGGTGATGCTGGCCATCGTGCCCTGGCCATGGGCGGCAATGCCCGGCGCATCGGAAATCAGCACGACCCGGCCGCCGCGCGCCATCACCTCCTGGCAGTTGGAAATGGTCTTCTCAAAGCGCGGACCCGATGGCGCGATGACGATCACCGGCACATGTTCATCGATCAGGGCGATGGGGCCATGCTTCAGCTCGCCCGCGGCATAGCCTTCGGCGTGGATATAGCTGATTTCCTTCAGCTTCAGCGCGCCTTCCAGCGCCATCGGATAATCCGGGCCGCGCCCGATATAGAGAATGTCGCGCGCCTTGGCGAGATTTGGGGCCATGGCGGCAATGGCGTCCTCCCCCTTCAGCGCCGCGTTCATCGCCGCCGGCACTTCGGTGAGCAGATGGACCAATCGCGCCTCTTCGGCGGCATCGATCCGGCCCTTGGCCTTGCCCAGCGCGATGGCAAAGGCGGCGAGCACGGCCAACTGGCAGGTGAAGGCCTTGGTGGAGGCCACGCCCACTTCCGGGCCAGCGTGGGTGGGCAGTAGCAACTGGGTTTCGCGCGCCATGGTGGAACTGTCCACATTCACCACCGCCGCCACCATCTGGCCGCCGGCGGTGGCATGGCGCAATGCGGCCAGCGTGTCGGCTGTTTCGCCCGACTGGCTGATGAACAGGCACAGGCCGCCGGGTTCATAGACCGGATCGCGATAGCGATATTCGGAGGCATTTTCGATGGCGACCGGTACCCGGGCCAGGCTTTCGATCCAATAGGATGCGACCTGGCCGGCCAGCAGCGCGGTGCCGCAGGCAACGATCTGAACCCGCTTCACGTCGGCCAGATCAAAGGGCAGTTCGCTGGGCAGGGCCACGGTTTCGGCCAGCGGATCAAGATAGGCGCCCAGCGTCTGCGCCACCACGATCGGCTGTTCGTGGATTTCCTTTTCCATATAATGGCGGTGGTTGCCCTTCTCCATCACCGCCGCGCTGGCAGACGAGGTGATGAAGGGGCGATTGACCGGCTGATCATCGCCATCAAAGATCGCTGCGCCGCTGGGCGACAGGCGCACCCAGTCGCCTTCTTCCAGATAGCAGATGCGGTTGGTGAAGGGCGCCAGGCCCAGCGCATCGGAGCCCAGGAACATCTCGCCCTGGCCTTGACCCACCACCAATGGCGATCCGCGCCGCGCGCCATACAGCACATCCGGGTGTGATTTGAACAGGATGGCAAAGCTGAACGCGCCATGCAGCCGCTTCAGGGTTTGCGCGACGGCGGCATCGGGTGTGGCCCCGGCGGCCAGCGCCAGCTCGATCAGATGGGCAACGACTTCGGTGTCCGTCTCCGATGCCAGCGTGCGGCCGGCGGCCAGCACCTCGGCGCGCAGCGGCTTGAAATTCTCGATGATGCCATTGTGCACCAGGCAGACATTCTCGGTGGCGTGCGGGTGGGCATTGCCGGTGGTGGGTGCGCCGTGGGTGGCCCAGCGAGTGTGGGCGATGCCGATGCTGCCGGGCAGCGGGTTGATCGCCAGTTCGCGCGCCAGATTGGCCAGTTTGCCCGACGCGCGGCGACGATCCATCAGGCCGTCGTGAATGGTGGCAATGCCCGCACTGTCATAGCCGCGGTACTCCAGCCGGCGCAGGCCATCGATCAGGCGATCGGCCACCGCCTCGGTCGACAGGATGCCGATGATCCCGCACATGCCTATTTGCCTTTCCTTGCCGCCTGCTGGCGGCGGAAGCGCGCCGCCCAGCCCGGCCGCTCATCCTGCCGGCCGCGCGCCACGCCCAGGGCATCGGCCGCGACATCGCCGGTGATGGTGCTGCCGGCGCCGACAATGGCGCCATCGCCAATGGTCACCGGGGCGACCAGTGCGCTGTTCGAGCCGATGAAGGCGCCGGCGCCGATCACCGTCTGATATTTGAAGAAGCCATCATAATTGCAGGTGATGGTGCCAGCCCCGATGTTGGCCTTGGCCCCCACGGTGGAATCACCCAGATAACTCAGATGGTTGGCCTTGGCCCTGGCGCCAAACACGGCCTTCTTGGTTTCGACGAAATTGCCGATCTTCACAGCTTCGCCCAGCACGGTGCCCGGGCGCAGGCGGGCGAAGGGGCCGATCTCGCAATCAGGGCCGATGGTGGCGCCTTCGATATGGCTGTGGGCGCGGATGCGGGTGCCGCTGGCGATGGAAACGCCGGGGCCGAACACCACAAAGGGTTCGATCTCCACGTCGGCCGCGATCTGTGTATCAGCCGCCAGAAACACAGTTTCGGGTGCCTGCATGGACACCCCGGCCGCCAGCAGCTCGGCGCGGCGGCGGCGCTGGAAAATGGCTTCGAGCGCGGCCAGTTCGGCGCGGCTGTTGACGCCGGCCACATCTTCGGCGGCGGTTTCAATCACCGTGCAGGCACGGCCATCGGCCAAGGATATACCAACAATATCAGGAAGATAATATTCCTGCGCCGCGTTGTTGTTGGTGACTTTGGCCAGCAAGGCAAACAGGTCGGCACTGCGCACCGCCATCAGGCCGCTGTTGCACAGGGTGACAGCGCGTTCGGCCGCCGATGCGTCCTTATACTCCACCATCCGGCGGATCGCGCCGCCGTCGGCCAGGATGCGGCCATAGGCACCCGGATCAGGCGGCCGGAAGCCCAGCACCGCCACCGCGACATCATCGCTGAGGGCGTCGACCAGCCGTTGCATGGTGGCGGCCGGCACCAGCGGGGCATCGCCGAACAGGATCAATATCTTGCCATCAAAGCCGGCCAGTGCCGCCTGGGCCTGCTGCACGGCATGGCCGGTACCCAACTGCGGCTGTTGCACCGCAACGGCGGCACGGCCCGCCACTTCGGCCTCCACCTGGTCTTTCAGGGCGCCCACCACCACGACGGTGCGGGCCGGGGCCAGTTCGGCCAGACTGTCCATCAGATGGCGCAGCATGGGTTTGCCGGCGATCGGGTGCAACACCTTGTGCAAGCGCGATTTCATGCGTGTGCCCATGCCGGCGGCAAGGATGATGGCGGCGATGGGGGCAGGCGCTTGGCTCACGCCGTTGCCCTGCCACAACGCCACGGGCTTGAAAAGTGGCGGGCCTGCGCGCAACGACCGTCGCTGAACTGCAACAATTTTCGGGCAGGGCCAGTCGATGTTCCCCAAAACCATCCTGTTCGATCTGGACGGCACCCTAGTCGACACCGCGCCCGATCTGGCCGGGGCGATGAACCACGTGCTGGCCACATTGGGGCGTGCCACCCTGCCGGTTGATACGGTGCGCCACCTGGTGGGCCACGGCGCCCGCGCCCTGATCAGCCGCGGGCTGGAGGTGACGGGGGAAGCGCGGCCGGATCTGGTGGAACCGGCCATGCCGTTGTTCCTGCAATATTATGGCGCCCATATCGCCGATTCCTCCCGCCCGTTTGACGGGGTGGAGCGTGCGCTGGACGCGCTGGCGGCGGCGGGCTGCACCCTGGCCATTTGCACCAACAAGCCAACCGCGCTGGCCGATGCGCTGGTGGCGGCGCTCGGCTGGCAGGGGCGCTTTGCCGCCGTGATCGGGCAGGATCGCGCCACGCGCGCCAAGCCCGATGCAGCGCATGTGCTGGAAACATTGGTGGCCTGTGGTGGTGACGCGGCGTCTGCGGTGTTTGTCGGCGATTCGGCCACCGATGCCGGCGCGGCGCGCAATGCCGGGCTGCCGCTGGTGCTGGTGAGCTTTGGCTACAGCGATGTGCCGGCCGCCACGCTGGGGGCGGATGTGCTGATCGATCATTATGATCAATTGCTGCCGGCGCTGGCCGGGCTGGCGCCGTCATGACCTCGGTGGAAATTGCCTTGCTGGTGCTGGCAGTGATGCTGCTTGGCTATTTTCTGGGCCGGGTGACGGCCCCGGATGCCGCGCCGCCGCCGCCGGTGGTTGTGGATGATCCGGTGCCAGCCAAGGCCAATGCCCCGCGTGCCGATCTGCTGCACATCGAAAGCCTCAACGGCCCGGTGCTGATCCTCACCGGCACGCTGGTGGATGCCGCCAACAGCGCGGCGCGCAGCCTGATGGGCAACCGCATCGTGGGCAGCGACATCCGTCTGACCGTGCGCCATCCCGCCCTGCTCGACGCTGTGGACCAGGTGATGGCCGACGGCGCGTCGGACGAGCGTGAGATCACCGGGCTGGGCAGCGCCAACCGCAGCTTCCGGTTGCGCGCGCTGGCGGATGGCGATGGACGCTGCATCGTGCTGCTGGATGATGTGACCCAGGCCAAGGCCACCGAACGGATGCGGGTGGATTTTGTGGCCAACGCCAGCCACGAACTGCGCACCCCGCTGGCGACGCTCACCGGCTTCATCGAAACGCTGCAAGGCCCTGCGGCCGAGGATGAGCCGGCCCGCCAGCGCTTTCTGGCGATCATGGCGCAAGAGGCTGATCGCATGCGCCGGCTGATCGACGATCTGATGAGCCTGTCGCGCATCGAGCTGGACAAGTTCATTCGTCCCACCCAGCCGTTGCTGCTCACCGGCATTGCCGCCGAAGTGGCTCGCACCCTAGCAATGCGGCTGGAAGCCGACCAGCGCCAACTGGTGATCGAGGAGCAGGCCGATCTGCCGGCGGTGCGGGCCGACCGGGATCAGGTGTTGCAGGTGTTGCACAATCTTGTGTCCAACGCGTTGAAATATGGCCGCACCGGCACCCCGATCATCGTCAATCTGGCGGCCACTCCCGATCATCTGCGCATCAGTGTGCGCGACATTGGTGATGGCATCGCGCCCGAACATCTGCCCCGGCTGACCGAGCGCTTTTATCGCGTCGATTCCCAGCGCAGCCGCACCATGGGCGGCACCGGGCTGGGGCTGGCCATCGTCAAGCATATCGTTGAGCGGCACCGCGGCCGGCTGGAAATAGACAGCCGCCAAGGCGAAGGCACCGTGGTGAGCTTCACTCTGCCGTTGGCGATGTAACAATAGTGTCAAATATTCGTCATATGCCCCTCATCGCCGTTCGTTAGGGCACAGGGATGGGCAATATTGGCAGGCGATTCGGTCTGCCATCACCACGAGGTTGATCTTGCAGCAGGCGACATCCCAGGCTGAAGCGGCCACGGGCAACCGGAACAACTGGCGTCGTGCCGGTCTGGCCCTGACCATGCTCGGGGTGGGCGGAGCGCTGGTGGCCGCCTGTTCGGGTGGCAGCCGCACCCAGATCCGCATTGTCGGCTCCTCAACCGTCTATCCGTTCACCACGGCGGTTGCCGAACAGTTCAAGCGCAAATGGCAGGAATTCCCGGCACCGATCGTGGAATCGACTGGCACGGGCGGCGGCATCAAGCTGATGTGTGCTGGCCTGGGAGCCCAGTTTCCCGATGCGGCCAACGCCTCGCGCCGCATCAAGAAAAGCGAAGTGGATGATTGCGCCAGCCACGGCGTGACCGGCCTGATCGAACTGCAGGTGGGCATCGATGGCCTGGTGATCGCCCAGAGCCGCGAAGCCAATTTCCCGTCGTTGACGGAGCGGGATGTCTATCTGGCGCTGGCCGCCAATCCGTTCGGCAAGGGGCCCAACACCGCGCGCACCTGGCGCGACGTCAACCCGGCGCTGCCCGACATCAAGATCGAAGTCATCGGCCCGCCGCCCACCAGCGGCACCCGCGACAGCTTCAACGAGCTTTACATGCTCAAGGGCTGCAACAGCGAGCCGGCGATGAAAGCGCTGAAGGCGCGGGACGAGGCCGCGCACAAGCAGGTCTGCGAAAAGGTGCGCGAAGACGGCCCGTTCGTGGAAGGCGGCGAGAATGACAATCTGATCGTGCAGAAGGTGGCCGCCAACCCGCGGGCGCTGGGCGTGTTCGGATACAGCTTTGTCGAGGAAAATGGCGACAAGGTGAAGGATGTGCCGCTGGCCGGTGTGCCCGCCACCTATGAGAATATCGCTAGTGGCGCCTTTCCCGCGTCCCGCCCGCTTTATCTTTACGTGAAGGCGCAGCATGTGCCGGCGGTACGCGGCATGCGCGAGTTTTTGGGTGAGTATGCCCGGGAATCCACTTGGGGCCGCAGCGGTTATCTCTCCCGCAAGGGGCTGGTGGCCGCGCCCGAAGCCATTCGCCGCCAGGGCGAGGCCATCGCCCGCAACCTGACCGTACTGGACAAGGACGCGATCTCGTGAGGCTGTTGATTGCCTTTGCCATGGTGCTGGCCCTGGCTGGCCTGGCCTATCTGGCCGGGCGCGGGCGGGCCAACCGGTTGGTGCTGGCCGGCGGCAACCGCATCGGCGCGGTGCATTCCCGCCCGGTCTATCATGGTGCCTATATGGCCGTGCTGGCGCTGGCGCCGGCGTTGTTGCTGCTGGCTGGATGGGCCATCGTTGGCGAAAATGTCATTGAAGGGCAGGTGGTTGCCACCATGCCAGCGGCCAGCCAGCCGGCGCCCGGCAATGACCGCGTTGCCCTGATGAACGAAGTGCGCGGGCTGGTGACCGGCGATCTGCCGCAGGCGTTCAACCCGCTCGCCCCGGTCCTGGCGCCGCGCTATGCCGCCATCAAGAATAATCTCGATCTGCTCGCCGGCGCGCTTGCCGTGGCCCTGCTCTGCCTGGGCGGCCTGTGGGGATACAGCCGGATCCGCCCGGATTTCCGCGCCCGCAACCGGGTGGAGGCGCAGGTGCGGGTGCTGCTGCTGGTGGCATCGGTGGTGGCGATCATCACCACATTCGGGATCGTGCTGTCGCTGATCTTTGAATCGATCCGCTTTTTCCGGATGGTGTCGCCGGTGGAATTTCTCACCGGCCTGGCCTGGAGCCCGCAGACGGCACTGCGCGCTGACCAGGTTGGTTCCACTGGTGCCTTCGGGGCGGTGCCGCTGTTCTGGGGCACAATCTTCATTGGTGCCATCATTGCCATGGCGGTGGCCATCCCGCTGGGCCTGATGTCGGCCATCTATCTCACCCAGTATGCACAGCCGAGCCTGCGCAAATGGATGAAGCCGGTGCTTGAGCTCCTGGCCGGTGTGCCGACCGTGGTTTACGGCTTTTTTGCAGCGCTCACCGTGGCGCCGCTGGTGCGCCAGTTGGCCGTGATGCTGGGCATGGTCGATGCCTCGGCCGACAGTGCGCTGGCTGCCGGCCTGGTGATGGGGGTGATGATCATCCCGTTCGTCTCCTCCATGGCCGATGATGCCTTGACCGCCGTACCGCGCGCCATGCGCGATGGCAGCCTGGCCATGGGGGCCACCATGTCAGAAACGGTGAAGAAGGTGATGGTGCCCGCGGCCCTGCCGGGCATCATTGGCGGCGTGCTGCTGGCCGTGAGCCGGGCGATTGGCGAGACCATGATTGTGGTTATGGCTGCCGGCCTCGCCGCCAATCTGACCGCCAATCCCTTCGCCAGCGTGACCACCGTCACCACCCAGATCGTCGCCCTGCTCACCGGCGATCAGGAGTTTGACAGCGCCAAGACCCTGTCGGCCTTCGCGCTCGGCCTTGTGCTGTTCATGATGACCCTGGTGCTCAACATCTACGCGCTGGCCGTGGTGAAACGGTATCGGGAGGCTTACGAATGACGGCCTTGCAGCCCAGCCGGCTCCTTTCCGAACGCCTGCCCACCGATTGGGAGTCGCCGGCCATGCGCGCGCGCATCGCGGCGCGCTATCGGGCGGAGCGCAACTTCCGCCGGCTGGGGGCGGCCGCGTTGGTGATTGCCGCCAGCTTCCTCGCCTTCCTGTTGTTCACCATCGTGCGCGACGGCTGGAGCGGCTTCCTGCGCAGCGAAGCCCGGGTGGTGGTGACCTTCACGCCGGCCACCCTGGGGCTTGATCCGGCCGCAGTGGCCGGGCCGCAAGGCAAAGTCCTGTTGGCGCGCGCCGACTATCTGGCGCTGATGAACGAAGCCGCCCTGACGCTTGGCCCGGCCTCTGGCACCTTGTCTGACGCGGCGTGGCTGGAGCTGCGCGAGCGGCTGGTCGCCGATCCGGCACTGTTGGGGAAGACGGTCCCGGTGTGGGTGCCGGTGCGATCGACCATCGATCTGCTGGCCAAGGGCAAGTTTGATCTGGCCGCCCCGGCCGACAGCCGCGGTGTGAGCGATCGTGAGGTGGCGGCGTGGCGCTGGCTGGAGCGTGAGGGCCGGCTGCGCACCAATTTCAACATGGCCTTCCTGCGCAACGCCGATTCCACCGAGCCGGAACTGGCCGGCATCGGCGGCGCCGCGCTGGGATCGCTGCTCACGCTGGTGATCACCATTGGTGTTGCCTTCCCGCTGGGCGTCTTTTCGGCCGTGTGGCTGGAGGAGTTCGCGCCCAAGGGCCGACTGGCTGATATCATTGAACTTTCGATCAACAATCTGGCGGCGGTGCCATCGATCATCTTTGGCCTTCTGGGCCTGGCCTTCTTCCTGAACTTTGCCGGCATGCCGCGATCGGCACCGCTGGTGGGCGGCATCACGCTGGCGCTGATGATCATGCCGGTGATCGTGATCGCCGCGCGCGTCGCCATCAAGGCCGTGCCACCGTCGATCCGTGATGCGGCGCTGGGCATCGGGGCCTCGCCCATTCAGGTGGTGTTCCAGCATGTGCTGCCGCTGGCGCTGCCCGGCATCATGACCGGCACCATCATCGGTGTGGCCCGCGCGCTGGGCGAAACCGCGCCACTGCTGCTGATCGGCATGCGTGCCTTTGTGACCGACGTGCCGCAGGGCTTCACCTCGCCCGCGACCGTGCTGCCGATGCAGGTGTTCCTGTGGTCCGATGATGTGCAGCGCGGCTTTGTCGAGAAAACCTCTGCCGCCATCCTGGTGCTGCTTGTCATCCTGATCGCGATGAACAGCCTGGCCATCTATCTTCGCAACCGTTTCGAGAGGCGCTGGTGAACCCGAACTCTGCCCCAAATCCGGCAATGGGCCACAACAATGTGCCCAAGATGACGGCCCGCGACGTGAATGTTTTCTATGGCCAGAAGCAGGCCATCAGGAACGTTTCCATCGATGTGACCAGCGACAATGTCACGGCCTTCATCGGCCCGTCTGGCTGCGGCAAGTCCACCTTCCTGCGCTGCCTCAACCGCATGAACGACACGGTGGATGGCGCCCGGGTGGAGGGCCGTATCGAATTGGACGCGCAGGATATTTATGCGCCGGCCATGGACGTGGTGCAGCTGCGCGCCCGGGTGGGGATGGTGTTTCAAAAGCCCAACCCGTTCCCGAAATCCATCTATGAGAATGTGGCTTATGGCCCGCGCATCCATGGCCTGGCCCAGGCCAAGGCCGATATGGACAATATCGTGGAAAGCGCGCTGCGCCGCGCCGGCCTGTGGGAAGAGGTGAAGGATCGCCTGGGCGAAAGCGGAACCGCCATGTCGGGCGGGCAGCAGCAGCGGCTATGCATCGCCCGGGCCATCGCAGTCGATCCGGAAGTGATTTTGATGGACGAACCCTGTTCGGCGCTGGACCCGATTGCCACCGCCCGCATCGAGGAACTGATCGACGAATTGCGCGGCCGTTATGCCATCGTGATTGTCACGCACAACATGCAGCAGGCGGCGCGGGTGAGCCAGAAGACGGCGTTTTTCCACCTCGGCACGCTGGTGGAATATGACGACACGTCGGCCATTTTTACCAACCCGCGCGAAACCCGCACCAAAGATTATATCACTGGCCGTTACGGCTGACCCCGAACTGAAAGGCTTCCCCCATGGCCGAATTTTCTGCCCACACGGTCAAGAGCTTCGATGAGGATATTGCTCAGTTGCGGGCATTGATTACCCGCATGGGTGGTCTGTGCGAAACCCAGATTTCCGATGCTGTCGATGCGCTGGTGAACCGCAATCTGGAAGCGGCGGCGGTGGTGGTTGAGAATGACAAGCGGCTGGATGCGCTGGAGGCCGAGGCCGAGGCGCAGGCGCTGCGCATCATCGCCCTGCGCGCGCCGCTGGCGGGTGATCTGCGCGAGATTGTGGCCGCCCTGAAGATCGCCGGCGTGATGGAGCGCATCGGCGATTATGCCAAGAATATCGCCAAGCGCGCGACCGTGGTGGCGCAATCCAAGCCGATTGCGCCGGCGGTGATCATTCCGGAAATGGCCCGCGCCGTGGTTGAAATCATCCGCGATACGCTGGATGCCTTCGTGGATCGCGATGCCGAAAAGGCCAAGGCCATTCTCAGTCGTGATCAGCAGGTTGATGAATATTACAACGCGCTGTTCCGGTCACTGCTGACGTTCATGATGGAAAATCCGCATTACATCACGCCATCGAGCCATTTGTTGTTCGTTGCCAAGAATCTGGAACGGATCGGCGATCATGCCACATCAGTTGCCGAGATGGTCTATTTCACCGCGACGGGTCAGCGGCCGGGCGAGCGGCCGAAAAATGATTTCACTTCAACTATTTATGCCCCCCAGTAACACGGGAGAATGATCGATGCGTGCCAAGATCCTTTTGGTTGAAGATGATGCCAGCCTGATCGAGCTGGTGACCTATAATCTTGAAAAGGAAGGCTTTGACGTCGTCCGCACCGGCGACGGTGAGGAGGCCCTCACCCTGGCCGAAGAGGAAAAGCCCGATCTGGTGATCCTGGATTGGATGATCGCCAATCTGTCCGGCATCGAAGTGTGCCGCCGGCTGCGGCGATCCCCGGCCACGGCCAATCTGCCCATCGTCATGCTGACGGCGCGCGGCGATGAGGCGGACCGTATCCGCGGCCTCGAAACCGGCGCCGATGATTATATGACCAAGCCGTTCAGCCCCCGCGAGCTGATCGCCCGCATCCGCGCCGTGCTGCGCCGCCTGCGCCCGGCCCTGCAGGGCGGCCAGCTGGAATTTGCCGGCATCGCCATGGATACCACCGCCCACCGGGTGACGCGCGATGGCCGAACCGTGCAGTTGGGCCCCACCGAATTCCGCCTGCTGCGGCACTTCCTCGAGCATCCGGGCCGGGTGTTCAGCCGCGAGCAGCTGCTGGATGCGGTGTGGGGCCGCGATGTCTATGTGGAGCAGCGCACGGTCGATGTGCACATCCGCCGGCTGCGCAAGGCGGTCAATGCTGGGCCTGCGGGCGAGGAACTGCCGGACTTCATCCGCACCGTGCGTTCGGCCGGTTACTCGCTCGACACCTCACCCGAAGCACAGGCCGCCTGACAACCGCCAACCGCTCTGAACCGTATTTGGCTTTGCATGCCGGCTTGGCTTGGCTAAACCGCAGCACTGTGTTGATTCCATCTGTTCAGGGATTGTTGACCAATGTCCATTTCGTTTGAAGGTCGTGTTGCCATTGTCACGGGTGCCGGTGGCGGTCTGGGTCGCGCCTATGCGCTTGATCTGGCCCGGCGCGGGGCCAAGGTGGTGGTGAACGATCTGGGCGGCGCCCGTGACGGTTCGGGGGCCTCGCTGTCGGCCGCGCAGGCGGTGGTGGACGAGATCACCGCCCTTGGCGGCGAAGCCATGGCCAATGGCGCCAGCGTCACCGACATGGCGGCTGTGGAAAAGATGGTCGCCAATGTGCGCGAGCGCTGGGGCCGCATCGATATCCTGATCAACAATGCCGGCATCCTGCGCGACAAGACCTTCGTGAAGATGAGCGTGGATGATTTCCGCCTGGTGATGGATGTGCACCTGATGGGCAGCGTCAACTGCACCAAGGCGGTGTGGGAAATCATGCGCGAGCAGGCCTATGGCCGCATCCTGATGACCACCAGCTCCACCGGCCTGTATGGCAATTTCGGCCAGGCCAATTATGGCGCCGCCAAGCTGGGCCTGGTGGGCTTGATGAAGACGCTGGCGCTGGAAGGTGCCAAATACAACGTGCATGTGAACACCATCGCGCCGCTGGCCGCGACCCGCATGACCGAGGATCTGATGCCGCCGGCCATGCTGGAAAAGATGGGCCCGGAAACCGTGGTGCCGGCCAGCGTCTATCTGGTGTCGGACGAAGCGCCGACCAACGTGATTCTGAACGCTGGCGGCGGCGGTATCGAGCGCGCCTATGTCACGCTCACCCGCGGCATCCATCTGACGGCGGACGAAATGACCGCCGAAACCGTGGCAGCCCGCTTTGCCGAAATCAGCGACCGCACCGGCGAAATCGCGCCGGACAATGGCGGTGCCCAGGCGGCCATGGCGCTGGGGGGCGGCCGCTGATCCGCGGGTGATCGAAGAGCGCGATCTGGATGCCGCGGTTGCGGCCGGCGTGATCGATGCGCCGACGCGGGAGCGGCTGGTGCAGTTCAGCCGCGATCTGAAGCGGGGCACGGCCGGCGGCGACGAGGAAAGCTTCCGGCTGCTCACCGGGTTCAATGATATCTTCGTGGCCATCGCCATCGGCCTGTTGCTGGTGGCGCTGGCCGGGATTGCCAGCCTGGTTTCGGAACTGGCCGCCGCGCTGGTGGTGGCCGGGACCAGTTGGCTGCTGGCGGAATATTTCACCCGCCAGCGCCGCATGGCCTTGCCCAGCATCCTGTTGTTGCTGGCCTTTGTCGGCGCCAGTCTGTGGGCAGCGCTCAGCCTGCTTGGCGGCGTGGCCCGGCTGGGTGAAGGGGCCGAAGCCGGGCAGGCGCTGCAGATCAGCAGCATATTGGCCAGCGTGGGCGGCGCGGGGGCGGTGGCGGCCACGGCCCATTGGTGGCGTTTCCGCGTGCCGATCACCATCGCGGCGGGCGCTGCCGCCATCAGCCTGGCCGCCATCAGCCTGGCCGGCGGCGTGCTGGGCCCGGCCTTTGCCCTGGCTGGCACCAACATCCTCACCCTTTTGGTGCTGATCTGCGGCGTGGGTGTGTTCACGTTGGCCATGGCCTTTGATGCCCGCGATCCGGCCCGCATCACCCGCTGGTCTGATGTGGCGTTCTGGCTGCATCTGCTGGCGGCGCCCATGCTGGTGCACCCGCTGTTCAATGGCACCGGCCTGGTGGAAAGCGCTGGCCAGCCGGTGGCAGCCGCCCTGGTGGTGCTGGCCTTTCTGCTGCTCACGCTGGTGGCCCTGGCCATTGATCGCCGCGCCCTGATCGTGTCGGGCCTGGGCTATGCGATCTTTGCCATCCAGACGCTGGTGAAACAGGGCAATGATCTTTCGATCAGCACCAATGTCGGCCTGTTGATCGTGGGCCTGATGCTGGTGCTGCTCTCTGCCGGCTGGCGATCGGCGCGCGCCCTGCTGGTCCACCGCCTGCCGCTGGGGCTGCAGGCCAAACTGCCCGCACCGGCGCGTTGACCGGAAAAGTCCGGCCGGAAAATTTTTGCTGGAATTTCAAAGAACGGTTGATGGTACCGCATTGGCCGGGGTGTAGGACAGCGCGCTTCCAAGGCACTGAAAATCATGGATTATTTGCCCCGTCCAGCGTTGCGGCAGGCGATTTTGGCCGATTCGCCGGGATTTCCCCCATGAAAAACCGCCGGATCTGCTGGCGCATTGGCGCGGTTGGTGTCCGGGCGCTGGCCGGCGGGGTCCGGCCGCTGGGGAAAGCCGGGGTGCGGGTGCCGGGAATTACAGGAGTTTAAGCAAGCGCCGTTCCAGCACCGCCAGCACGCTGGCCAGTTCGTGGCCGCGTTTCAGGATCACGCCGGCTTCGCCATAGAGCACCCATTCGCCCTGGCGGCTGCGCAGCGCCGGGTCTTTCACCAGCCGCACATCGGGGTTCTCGGCGGCCCGGCGGAAGGCGGAGAAGCTGGCGACCTTCGGGCCCAGTTCCAGGGCATAATCGCGCCACTGGCCGGCGGCGACCATGCGGCCATAAAGCGACATGATGCGATCAAGCTCGGCGCGGGTGAAGGCCACTTGGGCAGCGCGCGGGGCGCTGGTGGCGGCAAACGGGATGACATTGCTCACGCCTCCCAGAGTGGCGCGGCCGCGAACGCCGGTCAACCGGCCTTTCTGTGCGCCTCTTCCCGGGTCAGATCGTCGAGCCGGGCTTTCAGCACCTCGATCTCGCAGCGCAGCAGCTCCAGCTTCTGGGTTTCGGGATCGAATTTCTGCGCGCACGGCGTGCCATAGGGCATGAACGGCCGGGCATAATCCTCGGCCGCCACCACCACGGCCTTGGCCGGGATGCCGACCATGGTGGCGCCTTCCGGCACATCGCGCGTCACCACGGCGTTGGCGCCCACGCGGGCATTGGCGCCCACGGTGATCGGGCCCAGCACCTGTGCGCCGGAACCGATGATGGCGCCATCCAGGATGGTGGGGTGGCGCTTGCCGCCAATGCCGCCGGCCGGATCGGTGCCGCCCAGGGTGACGCACTGATAGATGGTGACATTGTCACCAATCTCGGCCGTTTCCCCGATCACCACAAAGCCGTGATCGATGAAGAAATTGCGGCCGATGCGGGCGCCGGGGTGGATATCGATGGCGGTGAGCAGGCGGCTGATGTGATTGACCAGCCGGGCCAGGAAGAAGAAGCGGGCGCGGAACAGCAGATGGGCAATGCGGTGCATGCCCAGCGCCCACACACCGGGATAGGTGAGGATTTCCAGCTTTGACCGCGGCGCCGGGTCGCGCTGTTTCACGGAATCAAGATAGGCGATCAAACCCATGGCTGTTCTCCGCCGCCAAGGAATTGGGCGAACGATTTGAGCGCCACTTAAGCCATTTCACCGCAAAAGGCCAGCCACCCCGGCCGGGATGACTGACCTTTCATGTTGGCGCCTGGGTGGGAAGCGCTGTCAGATCGCCTGAAGCGTGCGCGCCACGGCATGCACCACGGCGGCAATGCGCACGGCGGCCTGGATCTTGTCCGCGCCCACGCCATGCTGGGCCAGCACCTTGTCGTGCGCGTCGATGCACATGCCGCAGCCGTTCACCGCCGAAACCGCCAGGCTGTACAGCTCGAAATCGGCCTTTTCGATGCCGGGCGCACCGATCACATTCATGCGCAGCTTGGCCGGCATGGTTTTATAATCCGGGCGCGAGGCCATGTAGGTGAAGCGATAATAGATGTTGTTCATCGCCATGATGCTGGCGGCGGCCTTGGCGGCGTTCAGCGCTTCGGGCGACAGCTTGGTGGCGGCCTCGGCCTCCACGGCGTCGATCAGCGGCTTGTGCGAACAGGCATGGGCGACGGCAACGATGGTGCCCCACTTCTGCTGATCATTGAGCAGTTGCTCGGTGAGCAGGCTGGAGACGTTCAGGCGCAGATCCTTGGCGTAATCCGGCAGGGTCTTGGCGAGTTCGGAGAAAAGCATGGGGGCTCCTTTCCCCTCTAGGGGGAAGGCTTGTTGTTGAAGAGGGGAAGGGGCCGCGGCAAAGCCGCGGCTGACGTCGAACGGGTTCGGCGGGCGCTTGGATTGGCTTGGAAATCCAAGCCTTCCCAAGCTTGCCCGCCGCCCCGCCGGCCGGCCTTTGACGAGTCGGGGGATAGCGCCAGGGCGCTATCCCCACGCCGTCACGCGGCGGGCTTCAGCGTTTCTTCGCCGCCCTGCCAGTTGCACGGGCACAGCTCGTCAGTCTGCAGCGCATCGAGGATGCGCAGGGTTTCGGCCGGGTTGCGGCCGACGTTCAGGCCGTTGGCGGTGACGTGCTGGATCACATTGTCCGGATCGATGATGAAGGTGGCGCGCAGCGGCACGCCGGCGCCGGCAACGATGATGCCCAGCGCGTCGGCCAGCAGCTTGGAATTGTCGGCCAGCCAGGGGAAATCGCAGGCGGCCAGACGCTCATCGCTCTTGCGCCAGGCGAAGTGCACGAAATCGGTGTCGGTCGACGCGCCGATCAGCACGGCGTCACGATCTTCGAAATCACCCTTCAGTTCGCCATAGCCGATGATTTCGGTCGGGCAGACGAAGGTGAAATCCTTGGGCCAGAAAAACAGGATCTTCCACTTGCCGGGATAGGCGGTGGTGATGTCCAGCGTTTCGCCGGCGGGCAGCGCGGCAACGCCCTGCTGCACAGGCAGATCGAAGGAGGGGATGGTATCGCCAACGGTGAGAGCCATGGGGGTGATCCTTGTCTGGGGGGTTGAATCTTGGTGCGGCCAGTGCCGACGCCTTGCCCAATGCCGCCCGCCGAGATAGAAATCCAATCGATAATATTGGTGTGACAAATCGAATCTATCGATGACAGCCTTTCAGCCCACCTTGAAGCAGTTGCAATATCTGGCAGCCCTGCACATCCACGGCCACTTCGGCCGCGCCGCCGAAGCCTGTTTCGTCACCCAGTCCACCCTGTCGGCCGGCCTGGCCGAACTGGAATCGCTGTTGGGCGTGCGGCTGGTGGAGCGCAACCGCCGCGTGGTGCGCTTCACGCCGATGGGCGAGCGGGTGGTGGCCAAGGCCTATGGCGTGCTGCGCGAGGCGGATGAGCTGGTGGGCCTGACGGTGGGTGGGGACAAGCCGCTGGCCGGCCCGCTGCGGCTGGGGGTGATCCCAACCATCGCGCCCTTCCTGTTGCCGCGGGTCGCGCCGCGCATCCGGGCCGATTATCCCGATCTGAAACTCTATCTGCGCGAAGACATGAGCGGCCCGGCCAGCGAGGCGCTGAGCCGCGGCATGCTGGATGCGGTGTTGCTGGCCTTGCCATGGGACACGGCGGGGCTGGCGGTGATGCCGCTGGCCGAAGACCCGTTCTTCCTGGTGTTTGCGCCGGGCGACCTGCCCGATCCGCCGCCATCGGTGGCGCCCGATTCGATCGATGCGCACCAGTTGCTGCTGCTGGAAGACGGGCATTGCCTGAAGGACCAGGCGCTTTCCGCCTGCGGCCGACCGGAACTGCGCGCCGATCCGGCGCATCGCGGCACCAGCCTGGTGACATTGGTGGAGATGGTGGCCGGCGGGCTGGGGCAGACGTTGGTGCCCAAGCTGGCGCTGGATGCCGGCATCATCGCCCACACCAATCTGATCGCCCGGCCGCTGTCCGGCGAAGCCTCGCGCACGTTGGCGCTGGTGTGGCGGCAGGGGTCCCCACGTGAAGCGGAATTCCGCTTGCTGGGCGACACAATAGTGGCAGGATTGGCGCTGTCATGAGCCGCCGTTATGCTGCGCGCGAACACTCTGGGGAGATCATCGAATGAAGGCCGTGCTGTGCGTTGAACACGGGCCACCGGAAGCGCTGGTGGTGCGGGATGTGGCGGTGCCGGAACCCGGCAAGGGCCAGGTGCGCATAGCCGTGAAGGCCGTGGGGGTGAATTTCCCTGACACGCTGATCATCCAGAATCTCTATCAGTTCAAACCGGCGCTGCCGTTCAGCCCCGGCGGTGAATGCGCCGGCATCGTGAGCGCGGTGGGCGAAGGCGTCACCGATGTGGCGGTGGGTGATCATGTGATCGCCATGATCGGCCACGGCGCCATGGCCGAAGAGGCGATTGCCAATCGCGGCCAGGTGGTGCGGATGCCGCCCGGCATGCCGTTCGATATCGCGGCCGGCTTCACCATGACCTATGGCACCAGCCACCACGCCCTGAAACAGCGCGGCGCGCTGAAGCCCGGCGAGACGCTGCTGGTGCTGGGCGCGGCCGGCGGCGTGGGCCTCACGGCGGTGGAGCTGGGCAAGGTGATGGGTGCCAAGGTGATCGCGGCGGCCAGTTCCGATGAGAAGCTGGAACTGTGCAAGGCGATGGGCGCCGACGAGGTGATCAATTATGCCACCGAAGATCTGAAGGATCGGGTGAAGGCCCTCACCGGCGGGCGCGGCGCTGACGTGATCTATGATCCGGTGGGTGATCGTTTTGCCGAACCGGCGTTCCGCGGCATCGCCTGGAATGGCCGTTATCTGGTGATCGGTTTTGCCGCCGGCAACATCCCGGCGCTGCCGCTGAACCTGCCGCTGATCAAGGGCGCCAGCATCGTGGGCGTGTTCTGGGGCGCGTTCACCCAGGCCGAACCCAAGCTGCATCTGGAGAATATGGCGGAGCTGCTCGGCTGGTATGCCGCTGGCAAGCTCAAGCCACATGTGTCGCGCCATTTCAGCCTGGATGAAGGCCCGCAGGCCATCCGCTGGATGATGGACCGCAAGGCCTTGGGCAAGATCGTGCTGACCATCTGAACGTCAGCAATTTTCGGGGGGAAACAGGCCATGGCTTTGCGAGACGTCTATCCGCTGTATGTGGCCAATCGGCCGGAACAGCCCAACACCGATCTGGTGGTGACCGACAAGTTCACCGGCCTGCCCGCCACCCGCGTGGCGCAGGCCGATGCCGCGATGATCGATCGCGCCATCGCCGCCGCCGTGGCGGCCGCCGCGCCGATGGCCGCCATGGCCAGTTTCGAGCGCCAGGCCGTGCTGGCGCATTGCGTGACGCGCTTCACCGAGCGGTTTGACGAACTGGCCCATGCCCTGTGCATCGAAGCCGGCAAGCCGATCCGCGATGCGCGCGGCGAGGTGGGCCGCCTGATCGACACGTTCCGCATTGCGGCCGAAGAAAGCGTGCGGATGACCGGCGAGGTGCAGCCGCTCGACATTTCGGCGCGGGCCAAGGGCTATCAGGGGATGTGGAAGCGCGTGCCGATCGGGCCGTGCAGCTTCATCAGCCCGTTCAACTTCCCGCTCAATCTGGCGGCGCACAAGATCGCCCCGGCGATTGCCGTGGGCTGCCCGTTCGTGATGAAGCCGGCCAGCCGCACGCCGCTGGGCGCGATCATCATCGGCGAGGTGCTGGCCGAAACCAATCTGCCGGAAGGGGCGTTTTCGATCCTGCCGGCCAGCCGCGACGGCGCCGATCTGTTCACCACCGATGACCGGCTGAAACTGCTCAGCTTCACCGGATCGCCCGATGTGGGCTGGGATCTGAAGGCGCGCGCCGGCAAGAAGAAGGTGGTGCTGGAACTGGGCGGCAATGCCGCGGTGATCATCATGCCCGATGCCGATCTGGATGATGCCGCCGATCGCACGGTGTTCGGTGCCTTTTATCAATCGGGCCAGAGCTGCATCGGGGTGCAGCGCATATTGGTGCATGATGCGATCTATGATGCCTTCAAGGCCAAACTGGTGGAGCGCACCGCCAGGCTGATCGCCGGCGATCCGCGCGAGGAAGCCACCTTCGTGGGCCCGATGATCGACGTGAAGGAAGCCGCGCGTCTGGAAAAATGGATCAATGAGGCCGTGGCCGGCGGCGCCACCCTGTTGTGCGGCGGCCAGCGCGAAGGCGCGATGCTGGCGGCGACCCTGCTGGAAAATGTGCCGAATTCGGCCAAGCTGAACACCGAGGAGGCGTTCGGCCCGGTGGCATTCTTTGCCCGGTTCAGCAGCTTTGAACAGGCACTGGACATGGTCAACGACAGCAAGTTCGGCCTGCAGGCCGGCATCTTCACCCGCGATCTGTTCGAGATGCTGAAGGCCTGGGATCATCTGGATGTGGGCGGCGTGGTGATCAACGATGTGCCAAGCTATCGCGTCGACAACATGCCTTATGGCGGCGTGAAGGATTCAGGGCTGGGCCGCGAAGGCGTGCGCTTTGCCATGGAAGACATGACCGAGATCCGGAACCTGGTGATCCGCCGCCGGCCGCAGGATCTGTGACGCGCACTCACTGCGGGTTCATCGGCCGGGCGCTACTTCCAAGCGCCCGCCCACCCTGCTAGGGAAGCCCAATGTCCCGGATCAATCGTTCAGCCATTGCCTCCCTGCTGGTGCTTGCCGTTCTGTCTGGCTGCGCCAGCGGGCGCGGCGGCAAGGGCAAGAAGGATCAGCGCTATATCGCGCAGGATGTGGAAACCCTCTACACCGCCGCCAAGCAGACGCTGGACCGCCGGCAATATCGCCTGGCCGCCGCCCAGTTCGACGAAGTGGAGCGCCAGCACCCGTACAGCGTGTGGGCCCGGCGTGCGCAGTTGATGAGCAGCTTCAGCTATTTCGTCTCGGGCGAATATGCCGAATCGATCAGCGCGTCGCAGCGGTTCCTGTCGCTGCACCCCGGCAGCCGCGAAGCACCCTATGCCTATTACATGGTGGCCTTGAGCTACTACAACCAGATCATGGCGGTGGGGAAGGATCAGAAGATCACCCAGCAGGCGCTGGATGCGCTGGGCGAGCTGGTGCGGCGTTATCCCAACACCGATTTTGCTGCCGATGCCCGGTTGAAGATCGATCTGGCGCGCGACCATCTGGCCGGCAAGGAAATGGACATCGGCCGATTCTATCAGCACCAGGGCCTGTATCTGGCGGCGATCACCCGGTTCCGCACCGTGATCGACAAATATGACACCACCAGCCATGCGCCCGAGGCGCTGCACCGGCTGGTCGAATCCTATCTGGCGATGGGCATCCCGGAAGAGGCGGTGAAGTCGGCCGCCGTGCTGGGCAACAATTACCCCGGCTCCAAATGGTATGACCGCAGCTACAAGCTGGTGGCGCGCTGGGTGCCGGACGCGCAGAAAAAGGCCAGCTGATGCTGATCCCGGTCACATTGATCACCGCCGGCCTGCTGGGCCTGGTGTTCATGGCGCTGACCCTTCGGGTGGTGGCGCGCCGTGCCGGGCGGAAGATCATGATCGGGGACGGCGGCGATGCCGACATGCTGGAACGCATCCGCGCTCACGCCAATTTCACCGAACATGTACCGCTCACGCTCATCCTGATGGGCGGCATCGAAGTGACCGCGGGCCATGGTTCGCTGTGGCTGTGGGGCGCTGGCGCTGCGCTGGTGCTGGCACGCATCGCCCACGCCATCGGCATGAGCCGGCCGGCGCCCAACCCGTTCCGGGCCGCCGGTGCGCTGATCAGCTGGGTGATCATTCTGGGGCTCAGCCTGTGGGCCTTGTGGCTGGGCGTGATGCCGCCGCCATCGCCACATGATTTCGTCTAGGGCTTTTTGGTTTTTCGCATTTTCCGAGCCGCGAAGCTGAAAATGCTCAGCCCAGCATCCGGTCCGACACATAGGCATTGGCCTGGCGTTCGCGGCCGAAGGTGCTCATCGGGCCGTGGCCGGGCACGAAGGCAGTTTCATTGCCCAGCGGCCACAGCTTGGTGGTGATCGCCGTCACCAGATCATTATAGTTGCCCTTGGGGAAATCGGTGCGGCCGATGCTGCCCTGGAACAGCACATCGCCCACGATGGCCAGCTGCGACGGTGCATGGTGGAACACGACATGGCCGGGCGTGTGGCCGGGGCAATGATAGACATCCAGCACCAGTTCGCCCACCGTCACCTGGTCGCCATCGTGCAGCCAGCGATCCGGCGTGAAAGCGGTGGCGCCTGGCACGCCATAGGCAGCACCTTGCGCCGGGTTCATGTCGATCCAGAACTTGTCATCCGGGTGGGGGCCCTCGATCGGCACGCCCAGCTGCTCGGCCAGCACGCCGGTGAGGCCGCAATGATCGATATGGCCGTGGGTGACGAGCAGTTTCTCGATGGTCACGCCATGATCGGCCGCCACCTGCTTCAACCGGTCGAGGTCGCCGCCGGGATCGGTGAAGGCGCCGCGCATGGTTTTCGTGCACCACAACAGGGTGCAATTCTGCTGCAGCGGGGTGACCGGCACGATGACGGCTTGAAGCGGCGGTTTGGCGTTCATGCCGCCATGCATGGCAAAGCCCTCGGTTCGGCGCAAGCCGTGCCGCATTGCGCGTCTGTAATGATACGGGATTGCCCCGGCCTGTTAGCTTGCGCGGCAATGCGTTTGGAGACGTGAGAGGATGAAGGAAAGCAACAGCCTGCTGGCCAGTTGGCGGCAGGATGTGCCGGCTTCGATCGTGGTGGCGCTGGTGGCGCTGCCCTTGTGTCTGGGTGTGGCGCTGGCGTCGGGCGCGCCGCTGATGTCGGGCCTGGTGGCTGGCATCGTGGGCGGCATCGTCGTTGGCGCCGTCAGCCGCTCTGCCCTGTCGGTCGCCGGCCCCGCGGCGGGGCTCACCACCATCGTGCTCGCGGCCATCACCAGCTTGCCCAGCTTCGAAGCCTTTCTGCTCAGCGTGTGCCTGGCCGGGTTGCTGCAGATGCTGTTTGCCGCCAGCCGCGGCGGGGTGATTGCCGAATTCGTGCCGGGCGCGGTGATCACCGGCATGCTGGCGGCCATCGGCCTGATCCTCATCCTCAAGCAATTGCCCCACGCCGTGGGCTATGATGGCGACCCCGAAGGCGATTTCGGCTTTTTCCAGCCCGATGGTGACAACACGCTCACCGCGCTCACCCACATGCTGTCGAATGATTTCCTGTGGGGCGCAGCGATCATCGCGGCGTTCAGCCTGATCTTCCTGTTCTGGTGGGACAAGGCGCGGCCCAAGCATGGCCCGCTCAAGCTGCTGCCCGGCCCGCTGGTGGTGGTGCTGTTTGGCGTGGGCGCCAATGCCGGCTTCCAGACCTTTGCGCCCGACCTTGCCATTGCCACCACCCATCTAGTGCAGGTGCCGGTGTCGGCCACGCCGCTGGCGCTGGTGGACCAGGTGCGGCTGCCGGATTTTTCCGCCATCACCAATGCCAAGGTGTGGACGGTGGCGCTCACCCTTGCCATCGTCGCCAGCCTGGAATCGCTGCTCAGCGTGAAGGCGGTGGACGAGCTTGATCCCAAGCGCCGGGTGACCGACAAGAACCGCGAACTGCTGGCGCAAGGCACCGGCAATCTCGTTTCCGGCCTGCTGGGCGGCCTGCCGGTGACATCGGTGATCGTGCGATCATCGGCCAATGTCGAGTCCTCGGCCGATTCGCGGCTGTCCACCATGTTGCATGGGGCCTGGCTGTTGCTGGGGCTGGCGCTGGTGCCGGCAGTGCTCAACCTCATCCCATTGTCAGCGCTGGCGGCGATCCTGATCGCCACGGGCTATAAACTGGCCAAGCCGGCGCTGTTCATCCAGCGCTGGCGCCAGGGCATGAGCCAGTTCATCCCGTTCTTCATCACCGTGGCGGCCATCCTGTTCACTGATCTGCTGATCGGCATCGCCATCGGGCTGGCGGTGGGTTTTGCCTTCGTGATCTGGCGCTCCACCGGCAACATCATCACCTATGTCGAATATGGCGGCACGGTGATGGTGCGGGCGCGGCGCAACCTCTATTTCATGCACAAGCCTGCCCTGCAGGAAGCGCTGGGCCGGGTGCCGGACGGCGCCGAAGTGCTGATCGATCTGGCGGCGACCAACTATGTCGATCTGGATTGTATCGACATGATCAACAGCTTCCTGCGGGGCGCCGCCTACCGCGGGATCAATGTGCGGGTGCGTGCCGACCATACCCAGCGCAGCGCCGCGATGATCAACGCCCCCATCACCCGCGCGCGCGCCACTTGAGAGCCAGCCATGAAGGAAGTCGATCAACTGCTGCTGTCAAACCGGGCATGGGCGGCGGAAATGCTGGCCGAGAATCCGGAATTCTTCAACCGCAACATCAACTGGCAGCGCCCGGTGTTCCTGTGGATCGGCTGTTCGGACAGCCGGGTGGCGCCCGATCAGATGACCCAGGCGGTGCCCGGCGGCCTGTTCGTGCACCGCAACATCGCCAATCTGGTCTATGCCGATGATCGCAACCTCATGGCGGTGCTGCATTATGCCATCAACGTGCTGGAGGTGCCCAATGTGGTGATCTGCGGCCATTATGGCTGTGGCGGCATCCAGGCCGCGCTGGATGGTGCCCCCGAAGGCCCGATTTCGCACTGGCTGGAACATGCCCGCCAGGTGCTGGACGATCACCGCAGCGAGATCGAGGCCCTGCCGGAAGGCGAGGCGCGGGTGAACCGGCTGGTGGAAGTGAATGTGCGCGATCAACTGCTGCACCTGGCGCGCACGCCGGCGGTGCAGGCGGCCTTTGCCGATGGCCGGCCGTTGCAGCTGCACGGCTGGGTCTATGATCTGCGCGATGGCCATATCAAGCCGTTGATGCGCATCGATGGCGGCACCGTGCTGGACGAGGTGCCCAAGCCGGAGCGGGTGTTGTTGTAGGTTCATTCCCCCACAAGAACTTCGTCATGCTGAACTTGTTTCAGCATCCATGGAGCGCAATCACCCAAAAGCGCATTTTTCGGGGCAAGCTCCCATGGATGCTGAAACAAGTTCAGCATGACGAGGTCTTGTTGGTGGTGAGGCCCAAAAAAAGCAGGGCCGCCGCATCGCTGCGACGGCCCTTCCTCGTGTTGCGGCGCGTGCCTTACTTGGCAGCAATCACCGTCAATTCCACGGTGAAGTTCGGCCCGGCCAGTGCGGCGACCTGCATGGTGGTGCGGGTGACGGTGGTGGGGTTTTCGGCGGTGCCGAAGAACTCCGCGAAGCCGGCGTTGAAGCCGGCAAAGTCCATCTTGCCATCCATGCCCGGCGCGGCGGTGAGATAGGCATCCATGCGGACGATGTCCTTCATCGTCATGCCATGGGCTTCCAGCAGCGCCTTGATTTTCTTCAGCACGCTGATCGTCTGGGTCTTGGTGTCACCAAATTCGGTCGGCTTGGCCGGATCGATGGGGGAGGCGAGCTGGCCCGACAGATAGACGGTGGTGGCACCGGGTTTCACCTTGGCGGCAGCCAGGATGCGGCCGGGCGGGGTGGTGGTGACCTTTTCGACATTCTGGGCGGCGGCGGGCGCGGCCAGCGCGAGGCCCAGGGTGGCGGCGGCGAGTGCGATCAACTTCATGTGAGTTCCCCTTCGAGCTGGAAAAACGAACGGGCGGCAGGATTGCCCTGCCGCCCGCTGTTGGCAAGCGATAATGCTGCCTTTTGTGGCTTAGAAGCGAGCCGAAGCGCGCAAATACCAGAAGCCACCCATCTGGCCGATCGGCGCGGTATCCGGATAGAGCGAGCCGTTGGCCTGACCGCCGGTCTGCGGGAAGGCGTTGCGGGTTTCGCGGGCCGGATAGGTGTTGAACAGGTTCTGCGCACCCACCGCGACGCGATAATTTTCTTCGAAGGTCACGCCGACTTCAAGATCGAAGGCAACCTGAGCGCCGAAGCTCTTGGAGAAGGGCACCGGATACAGGGCAGCAGCCTGTGCGGCATCAATCCCCGGCGTCGGGCCGATCCCCGAGGTGATCGGATCGTTGAACGAGGTGAACTTGCCAAAATAGCTGCCACGGGCGGTCGCGTCGAAGATGCCCTGCTGATAGGTGGTCGACAGCACGGCGCGCCAGTTCGGGTTCGACTGTTCGATGTTGCCAACGCGGACATCGTCAACCGGCCGGAAGTTGGACAGCGACTGGCCGTTGGCCAGCGTGCCGGTGATCACCTTGCGATCGGTGACCTTGGTCTTGTTGTAGTTGATCGCCAAGCTGGAGTTGAAGCGGCCGATGCTCGTGTCAGCCTTGTGCTGGATCACGAGATCGAAGCCCTGCGTGCGGGTGTCGAAGGCGTTGGTGAAGTAACGCAGCGCGCCCAATTCGGCGGCTTCGGCCACACCCTGGGCCAGCAGGAACTGCGTGGCGGTCAGGCCGGTGCCGTTGGCCTGGTTGGGGTTCAGGTTGCCGGTGATGCCGATGCGATCTTCAACCTTGATGTTGTAGAAGTCGATCGTGATGTTGAAGCCGCCGCCCGGGGTGACGACGAAGCCGCCCGAGAAGTTGGTCGACTTTTCCGGGCTCAGTGGCTGGGCCAGGAAGAACTGGCCAATCGGGCTGTCCGGACGCACGGTGGCGATGCCGAGCGGCACGGTCGAACCGAACGGGAAGCCGGTGGTCAGGTTCTGGGTGAACTGCTGACCGGGGGTCGGAGCGCGGAAGCCAGTGGAGGCGGCGCCGCGAACGGCGACCACATCGTTGAAGGCATAACGCGCGCTGATCTTGCCGTTGAACGTGTCGCCAAAGTCGTTGAAATAATCGTAACGCGCGGCAACGCCGACATCGAGACCTTCAACCGGGGTGGCTTCGAAATCGATATAAGCCGAATAGTTGTTGCGGCCGCCTTCGATCACCGAAGCCGGGCCAAAGCCCTGGAAGCCGTTGGAGCCCGGCAGCGAGGTCGCAACGCGGACCACGGTCGGGTTGAGCACCGCACCCGGCGTGGAGCAGGGCACCGTGGCCGCGGCCAGGGTGCAACGCACCAGCGATTGGGCGGCATAGGGGCCGACTTCCCACGATGTCTTGTCGCCGAGACCGACTTCATAGGCCTCACGACGCACTTCAAAGCCCCAGGCGATGAACAGCGGCTTGGCGAAGCCGATTTCGGCTTCGGTGTTGAAATCGGCGTTGAGGTTGAACTCACGCTGCACCAGCTTGCCCATGTAGAAATCGGTGGGCGTCGCCGGGCCGAGCGAGGCGTTGATCGTGTCGCTCATGAAGTAGCGGATCTGGTTCTGACCATACATCAGCGAGATGTCGTACTTGATGCCCTTTTCTTCGCCCTTGAAGCCGCCGACCAGGCCGATATCTTCGTTGGTCGCTTCAAAGAACGGCACGAAGCCGTTGCGGAAGGTGGGGAAGCGCGCATCGTCGTTGATGTTGAAGGTGGCGCCGTTTTCATCCCACAGCGGCGTGCCGGTGGCGGTGAAGCCAACGCGGTTCAGGAACACCGGGTTGACCGAACGGTTGGTGGTGGCGGTGCCGGGGCGGCCATTGATCGGCGCGTGGGTGACGGTGACCGGGATGCGCAGGTTGAAGTCGTTGCCCTGGCGCTGCCAGCCATAGTTGCCGAACGCATAGAAGGTGGTGTCACCGGCCGGCAGTTCCATGTTGAACACGGCGCGATAGGCACGGTTTTCCGGGCCGCCCAGGCGGTTGCCGGTGGGGAAATCGGTGATGATGTTCTGCGCGCGCAGCGGCGCCACCGACGGACGCTCCACCGAACGGTCCCAGATGTTCTGATCAATGAATTCACCGGTGATGTTGAAGAAGCCGCCGTCATCACCCAGCTTGGTGCCATAGAAGGCCGAAAGCTGCGTGTCCTGGCCATCGCCCTGATAGGTCTGGCCATAACGGGCGGTGAATTCCAGGCCGGTGTCGCGGCGCAGGCCCAGGTTGATCACGCCGGCGATGGCGTCGGAACCATATTGGGCGGCGGCGCCATCGCGCAGCACTTCGAGGCGGCCGAGGGCGATACCCGAGATCTGCGACAGGTCAGCACCCTGCGAACCGGCGTTGAGCGCGCCGGCGGCAACCTGCACCAGGGCCGAACGGTGCATGCGCTTGCCGTTGATGAGGACGAGGATCTGGTCAGCCGGGAGGCCGCGCAGCGTGGGCGGACGCACGAAGGCGGAGGCATCGCCCAGCAGGTTGCGCTGCTGGTTGAAGGAGGGGACCAGCGTTTGCAGGATGGTCTGCAGCTGCGGCGCGGGCTGGGCCTTGAAATCGTCGGCAGTGAACACGTCAACCGGCACGGCGCTTTCCAGCACGGTGCGATCGCTGCGGCGGGTGCCGGTCACGACGATCGTGGCGTCTTCCTTGCCTTCTTCGGCGGCGGCAGCGGCGGCAGCCGGCTGATCGTCGGCAGCCAGTGCCGGTGCGGCAACTCCGGCCAGAACCAGCGCCATCACCGATGTTGCCAGCTTGAGTTCAGCCCGTTGCAGCTTTTCGCGGATTCCAGTCATTGCAGTCCCCTGGGTTGTGGATATCGTTTTTTGCCCCTTGAGCACGCCGGGGCCTGAACCTTCCTGTCCGAAAGGGCCGGAACAGGTTGATCGTGGCCTCTGAAGCGCAGGCACGTCTTGGCTGACATACGCTATTTGCGCACGCTTCGAAATGGTCGCAGGGCTGTGGCTGCAATGATACAGTTGGCAGGCGTGGCTTTTGCGCAACAGTTGGGCAGTGCGGGGCGGCCATTCAGTGGGTAAGTTGCTTGGCCATTGGGACGAAGCCAACCGCAACGCCGCCGCAATCCAGACTGATCGCCTCGCCGGGCACATAATGCTTGGTCGCATAGAAGGGCACGCCGGGCAGGGTGGCCATCAATTCGGTGCGGGTGAAGCCGGCCTGCAGCGCCGCCGTTTCGCACGCCGATAACAGCGCCGCGCCCACGCCGCGCCGGGCAGCCTCCGGCGCCACGAAGAAGGCGCGGATCTTCGCGGCATCGCGGGCGGGATCGAGCAGGCCGGATTGGCGGCCGGCAAAGCCATCGCTGCCAAACAGCGTGGCCCGCCGGCTCCAGCCGCCGCAGCCCAGGGTTTGGCCAGCGGATTCGACCACCAGATAGGTGCTATCGGCGACCAGTTCGCTGTCCACCCCGAACACATGGGTGATCGCCGCTTCGATCTGGGCCGCAGTGTAGAAGCCCTGGCTGAGTCCCCGGGCCGATGCGGTGATGAGGCGGTTCAGGGCAGGGATCTCATCCAGGCGGGCGGGGCGGATCGACAGCGGGGGATGGGTTATCATGCGGACTCTTTGCCGCAAGTCGCGGCCATTCTCAATTGCACCGCGCGGTTACAAAAAATAAGCCGAATCATGATAAACACCACAAGTCTTGCGGCAATAATCACGAAACAAGTCGCACAATTGAATTACATTTTGCAATTCAGAAAGAACGATAAATGAAAATTCACGATTCATTGTTCATGCCATTTCTGCGATCTGACCGCAGCGGCGCTGCCGCCATGGAATTTGCACTCTTACTGCCAATACTTGCCGTGATGATGTGCGGCACACTGCAGTATGGTGTGTTGTTTTACACATGGAATGTTGCCCTGAATGGCGCGCGCAATGCGGCGCGGGCGGTGGCGGTGGGCCGAATCGATGCGGCAAGCGGTGCGGCGCGTATGCGGGGCGCCCTGCCGGGCTGGGTGAGCGCCGGCGGCGGTGACGACATCAATGCGCAGGTCACCGATGCCGCGGTGGGCGGTGAAGTGGTGGCGCGCCTGCGCTTTCCGGCGCGCGATGCGACCTTCGTGCCGCTGGCGCCGATGCCCGAGAATGTGACGGTGGAAGTGCGCATGGTGAAGGAGGCATGATCCGCCGCCTGTTCCCGGCACGCAGCGGCAGCATGGCGCCGATGTTTGCGCTGGCCCTGCCGGCGCTCACCGCTGGCGTGGGCTTTGCGGTTGATGGCGCGGCCATGCGGCTGGCGCAGGCGCGGTTGCAGGTGGCGGCGGATGCGGCTGCGGCTGCGGCCTCGCGCCGGCTGGAATCGAGCAGCGCGGCGCAAACCGAAGCGGTGCGCATGGCGCAGGCCAATCTGCCGCCGTCAGCGCATGGCATGGTGCTGGCGGCGGCTGACGTGCGAAGCGGTGCCTGGAACAACACCACCAAAAGCTTCACCACCGGGCCCAGCAACCTGAACGCGGTGCAGGTGACGACGCGCTATGCGCAGGCCAATGGCAACCCGTTCCGCCTGTTCTTTGCGCCGGTGTTCAGCCTGAAGACCATCGATCTTTCGGCCACGGCCATCGCCATCTGCCCATCCAATCCCACCCTGTCGCAGATCAGCAGCACGATCCCCAGCCGCATCGCGGTCGTCACCATGGGCCAGGCGTGCAACCCCGGATCGGGGCTGACCGGCACCTGTTATTGGGCCACGCCGCAGGGCAACCCCATCGTGCGCGTGGACAATTGGAACCCCGGCGTCACCACCATCACCGTGCGCATCACATCGCCCACGCGCCTGGCAGGCCTGTTCTCCTTCACGGCGCCCACGGCCGGCCAGTTCTGGGTGGTGGTGCCGAATGTGCAGATGAACAATGTTGCCAATGGAGCGCCGGCGGAAAACATCGTCTTCCGCATCCAGAGCTCAAGCCCCACCGTGCCGTCAAACCGCATCAACACCGGCGGCACCGCCACCTACAACAACCGCTTCAATTCATCGGCCACGCTGCCGGGCAGCGCCCTGTGCGCCTTTTCCACCCAGGCCGCGGCCAGCCGGCTGGTGAACTAGGCCTTGTACATGGCCCGGCCATCCACCACGGTTTCGATGATCCTGATGTCCTTGATCCTGGCCGGATCGATCGCTGTCGGATCATCGGCCAGCACGACATAATCGGCCAGCTTGCCGGCGGTCAGGCTGCCCTTGATCGCTTCTTCCTTGGCGGCCCAGGCGCCGTTCAGGCTGTTGATGCGGATGGCCTCCAGCGCCGAAACCCGCTGTTTGGCGCCCCAGGTCTCACCATTCCAGCCGGTGCGCGTCACCATGCCCTGGATGCCCATCAGCGGCGCAAACGGGCCGGGGAAGAAATCGCTGCCGGCGCACACCTTGATGCCGTGATCGAGGAAGCTGCGGAAGGCCATGGCATTGGCCATCCGTGCCTCGCCATAGAAACCGAACTTGTCGCTATTGTAATAGGCATAGCTGGTGAACGGCGCCGGCACCGCGCCCAGCGCCGCCATGCGCTTCAACAGGCTTTCGTTGACCAGCGTGCAATGGGTGATCTTGGGCCGCAGATCGCGCACGGCCAGCTTGGCCTGCGCCCGTTCAAAGGCGGTGAGCGCCATGCCGATCGTCACATCGCCATTGGCGTGGACATTGGGCGTGATGCCGGCGCGGACCATCTTTTCCACCCAGGCGTCCAGCACGTCCTGCGGTTCGGTGATATTGCCATAATAAGGCGGGGTGCGGCCTTCGTAGGGTGTGGACAGCGCCATGGTGCGTTCGGAAAAACTGCCGTCGGCCAGATGTTCGGCGGTGGCGCCCAGCCGGATCCAGTCATCGCCGAACCCGGTTTTAAGGCCGCTTTCCACCATGTGATCCAGAAAGGCGCCCCGCGCCTCATAACTCACCCGGTGGGTCAGCTTGCCTTCGGCGCGCACATCCTGGATCGCGGCCATGTCGCCGCCCTGGTGGTGCACGGTGGTGAGGCCATAACGGCTGAAGGCGGCGCTGATGTGCGCCATGCCGGCGCGGGCGCGCTTGGCCTTTTCGGCGGCATCCAGCACCGGGCGCAGGCCCTTTTCCTCCACCAGATCAATGGCATTGTCGGTGATGCGGCCCGAAAGCCGGCCATCGGGCAGGCGATCAAAAGTGCCGCCGGGCGGATTTTGCGTGTCACGGGTGATGCCGGCCATGGCCAGCGCAAAGCTGTTGACGAACACCGTATGGCCGCCGCGGTGGCGCACCATCACCGGGTGGGTGGTGGACACCTTGTCGAGATCGGCGGTGGTGAGCTGGCGGCCGTCCTTCAGCTTGGTGTCATCATGGAAATAGCCATCCACCCAATAGCCCGGCGGCGTGGTGGCCGCCCGCGCCCGCAGCTTCTCGATGATCGAGGCGATGGTGACAAATTCCACCTCGAACGGATTGCCCACCAGCACCTCATACAGCAGCACATCGCCGATCGGGTGGTTGTGGCAATCGATGAAGCCGGGGACAACGCAGGCGCCTTTCAGGTCAACCAGTTTGGTGGCCTTGCCGGCCAGCCCGCGCACATCATCGCCGCCCACCGCCATGATCCGCCCGGCCTTGATCGCCATGGCGGTGGCGGTGGGGCGGGCATCGTCCATGGTGATCAGCCGGCCGTTGAACAATATCGCATCGGCATCCCGCTCCTGCGCGGCGGCGCGGGCGGCCCAGCTGGCCCACAGCGGCGCGGCCAGAGCGGCGGTCATGATGGTGCGGCGGCTGGTATTGGTCATGGCTGGTTCCCCTTGGCCAACATGGTCGCCGAGGTGGCGGCGGCGCGCAAGGGGGCAGCGTCCTCCCCCAATCCGCCAGTTATGCGGCCCCGCCCCGCGGCCCACACTGCACAGGCAAAGGGAGGAATAGCCCATGGATTTCGCACTGCCCGCCGATCTGATTGCCTATCTGGCCGAACTGGATGATTTCATCGCGGCCGAGATCAAGCCGTTGGAAAACCAGGACGACAATATCCGCTTTTTCGATCATCGCCGCGAATGGGCGCGCACGGATTTCGAACATGGCGGTCTGCCACGCCGGGAATGGGAGCTGCTGCTGCGGGAAGCCAGCATCCGGGCGGACAAGGCCGGCCATTGGCGCTTTTCGGCGCCGAAGAAATATGGCGGCAAGGATGGGGCCAATCTGTGGATGGCGGTGATCCGCGATCGCTTTGCCGCCAAGGGGCTGGGATTGCACAATGATCTGCAGAATGAACATTCGATCGTGGGCAA
>JAIXQY010000178.1 GCA_027485485.1 Sphingomonadales bacterium
GAAGGCGGCGATGATCGCGGCCCGCGCGGTGACCGTGGCCCGCGCCGCGATGGCGACCGTGGTCCGCGCCGTGACGGCGACCGTGACCGTGGCCCCCGCCGCGATGATCGCGGCCCGCGCCGTGACGGTGGCGGCGATCGCGGCGAACGCCGCCCGCGCAGCGAAGATGGCGACGCTGGCGATGCCGGCGGCCTGCCCAACTTCCTGACCGGCGGCAACGACTGATCCTGCCGAGCAGTTGGCCAACAAAAAGGGGCCGCGCTTCCGAAGGGAGGCGCGGCCCTTTTCTTGGCATGGCCGCCACATCCCCCCTCGCCAAGCCGCATCCCCGCTGTTATAGCCGCCCAACACACGTCGAGGATGCACCAGACCATCATGCTGACAAAGATAAGCGCATGGGTGAAGCGCCACCCGGTCTGGTCAGGGCTGATCGCGCTGGTGCTGATCGCCGTCACTTATTTCGCCGTCCGCCCGACCCCGCGGGATTATGAATATATCAGTGCGCCCGCCGATCGCGGCGATGTGGAGCGCAAGGTTTCGGCCAGCGGCAAACTGCGCGCGCTCAACACCATCAAGGTCGGCACTGAAGTGTCGGGCCAGATCACCCGCGTCTATGTCGATTTCAACTCGCCGGTGAAGGCCGGCCAGGTGCTGGCCGAGATTGACGTGACCCGCGTGCGCGCCCGCACCCAGCAAATCGAAGCCCAGGTGGCGCTGGCCCGCGCCGGCCTGCAACAGAGCGTCGCAAATGTTGCCCGCGCCCGGCTGGAGCTGGAAATCCAGCAACGCGAATATGCCCGCCAGCGCGAACTGGCCGAGCGCGGCTTTGTTTCAAAAGCCAATCTCGATCTGGCGCAGACCAGGCTGAACACCGCCCGCAACGCCGTTGATGTGGCGTCTGCCCAGATCCAGAGCAGCAACGCCCAGATCCGCCAGGCCACCGCCGAACTCTCCTCGGCGCAGCTTGATCTGAAACGCACGGTGATCGTCGCGCCAGCCAGCGGGGTGATCATCAACAAGTTGGTCGAACCCGGCACCACGGTTGCCGCCAGTTTCCAGACGCCCAACCTGTTCGAGATTGCCGCCGATATCACCAAGATGCAGGTCGAAGCATCGGTGGACGAAGCCGATATCGGCCAGATCGCCCCCGGCCAGAAGGTCGCCTTCACGGTGGACAGCTATCCGGATACGGTGTTCCGCGCCACCGTGCGCCAGGTGCGCAAGGCGCCGGTGGAAACCCAGAATGTCGTCTCCTATCTGGTGATCATCGATGTCGGCAATCTGGATGGCAAATTGCTGCCCGGCATGACGGCCAATGTGGAGATCATCACCGGCACAAGGCCAGGCGTGCTGCGCGTGCCCACCACCGCGCTGCGCTTCCGCCCCAAGCCGGCCGATCGCGGCCCGCCGCCGGCGGAAACCAAAACGCCGCGCCAGACGGTGTGGATCGCCGGCACCGATGCCTACAAGCCCAGCCGGCAACCGGTGCAGACCGGCCTGCAGGGCGATGATTACACCGAAATCCTGTCGGGCCTGAAAGCCGGGGACAAGATATTGGTCCGCACCAAATCGCTGAAGCCCAAGGCCGAAGAAGCGGACGAAGATGACAGCGCCACTTCTTGAAACCCATGATCTGGTGAAGGATTATGTGATCGGCGGTGAGCTGGTGCACGCCGTCAACCGCGTCTCCCTCACCATCGCGCGCGGCGAATTCGTCGCCATCATGGGCGCCAGCGGATCGGGCAAATCCACCTTCATGAACATGATCGGCTGCCTGGATGTCCCCACATCCGGCACGCTCAAGCTCGACGGGATCGACACCAAGAGCCTCTCCAGCGACGAGCTGGCCGATATCCGCAACCGCAAGATCGGCTTCGTGTTTCAACAGTTCAACCTGCTGGCACGCACCAGCGCGCTCGACAATGTGGCGGTGCCGCTGATCTATGCCGGGGTGCGCCACAGCGAGCGCCGGGCGCGGGCGCAGGCCAAGCTGGAGGCGATGGGCCTGGGCAACCGCCTGCTCAACACGCCGGCCAAATTGTCCGGCGGCCAGCAACAGCGCGTCGCCATCGCCCGCGCGCTGGTCACCAACCCGCTGATCCTGCTCGCCGATGAACCCACCGGCGCGCTCGACACGCAAACCTCGCTCGATATCATGGGCATCTTCCAGAAACTGAACGACGAGGGCATCACCCTCATCGTCGTCACGCACGAGCCTGACATCGCCGAATATGCCGCCCGCCGCATCGTCTTCCGCGATGGCCAGGTGATCGAGGATGCCGCCGTCACCAACCGCCGCCGGGCAACCGCCGCATGACCGCGCTGATCGACGCCATCGCCGGCTGGGGCGTCAACGTCGCCGTGGCGCTCACCGCGCTGCGCACCAACCTCATGCGCTCCATCCTCACCACCCTGGGCGTGATGATCGGCGTGTTCTCGGTCATCCTCGCCGTCGCGGTCGGCAACGGCGCGCAGGTCTCCGTCACCCAACAGATCGCCACCCTGGGCTCCAACATGGCCATCGTGCTGCCCGAACCGGAACGTGAGGGCGGCCCATCCCGCCTGGGCGACCGCGGCCGCCTCACCGAGCGGGACGGCGAAGCCATCGCCCGCCAGATCCCCGGCGTCAGCGCCGTCGCCCCGCAACTGCGCAGCAGCGTGCAGATGGTGACGGGCGGGCGCAGTGCCTCCACCCAGGCCACCGGCTCCACCGCCGATTATGCCCGCATCTCCAACCTCGCCACCTCCGATGGCCGCTTCCTCACCCAAAGCGATGTCGCCGCCGCCGCCCGCGTGGTGGTGATCGGCCAGACCGTGGCCAACAAACTCTTCCCCGATGTGAACCCCATCGGCCAAACCGTGCGCATCAACCGCGTGCCCTTCACCGTGATCGGCATCCTCGAAAGCAAGGGCAGCAGCCTGGGCAACGACAATGATGATCAGATCATCCTGCCCATCTCCACCCTGCGCCAACGCCTCTCCACCGCCGCCGCCGCGCAAGGGCCAGACGATGTCGCCCTGCTGTTCGTCGGCTTCGAAGACGAGGAATCCCTCATCGCCGGCGACCGCGAAATCAAGTCCCTGCTGCGCGATCGCTACCAGGTCTCCAAAGGCAAGATCACCCCATTCACCGTGCGCACCACCACCGAAATCGCCGAAACCTCCGGCGAAGTGACCCAGATTTTCCAGGCCGTCCTCGTCGCCATCGCCTCCATCTCGCTGCTCGTCGGCGGCATCGGCATCATGAACATCATGCTGGTCAGCGTGACCGAACGCACCCGCGAAATCGGCCTGCGCATGGCCCTGGGCGCCAAACGCCGCGACATCCGCAACCAGTTCCTCGTCGAAGCCGCCGTGCTCTGCATCATCGGCGGCGGCATCGGCCTCGCCCTGGCCGGCACCGCCGCCGCCATCTTCCAGCAAATCGCCGATTTCCCCGCCCCCATCGGCTGGCAAACCGCCCTGCTCGCCATCGCCTTCTCCGGCATCATCGGCCTCGTCTTCGGCGGCTACCCCGCCATCCGCGCCTCCCGCCTCTCCCCCATCGAAGCCCTGCGCAGCGAATAGGAGCACGTATCTCCCCTCCCGCCCGCAGGAGGGGAGGGTGCCGGGAACCACCGGCCTCTTTCTCCCCTCCCGCCCGCAGGAGGGGAGGACGCCGGGCGCCGCCAGCCTCATGTCTCCCCTCCCGCCCGCGGGAGGGGCCGGGGGTGGGCGCCCCAAGGGCCAACCCCTCTGACCCCCTCTGGGGGAGGTGCCCGCAGGGCGGAGGGGGCACGCCAGGCCCCAACTCAGAAAAGGCCAAAAACCAGCCTCCGGCGGGCAGGGGCACAGCCCCTGCACCCGAACGTTTTCGGGCGTGCTGGGTGGCAGGATTCGCCTTCATCTCGGCCATGGCGGGTCGCCCGCTGATCGCCTGAAAGCAGACAAAGTTGCCATTCTGGCCGAATGGCCGAGTTTGGGACTTTGCTGCCGTTCTTGCCTAAGCCAGTTAATGACGGCTTCTAGGCCTCGTGGACAAAGCTTGACCTGAGACTCGGGAGTTGATTCAAGGCTGTCTTTTGGAGGCAGCTTTGGGCGAGCGGATTGGGGTTTCGGACGATGAGTGGGCTCTGATTGGCCC
>JAIXQY010000205.1 GCA_027485485.1 Sphingomonadales bacterium
CTGGAAGACGCGATCCTGGCGCATTTCCGCCGCCGCTTTGTCCGGGTTTCGGCCGAACGGGTGATCTCTGGCCCCGGCCTGGCCGATATCCATGCCGCGCTGGCCGCGCTGGAAGACCGCGCCATCCAGCCGATGGACGACAAGTCGCTGTGGACGCTGGCGATGAGCGGTGAGGACAGTCTGGCCACCGCCGCGCTGGATCGCTTCTGCCTGGCGTTGGGCAGTTTTGCCGGCAATATCGCGCTGGCGCACGGAGCCGGCGGCGTGGTGATCGGCGGCGGGCTGGGCGCGCGGCTGGCCGATCTTTTGCCCAAGTCCGGCTTTGCCGGGCGCTTTGCCGCCAAGGGCCGCTTTGAGAATCTGATGCGCAGCCTGCCGGTGAAGCTGATCACCCATCCGCAGCCCGGCCTGTATGGCGCGGCTGCCGCCTTTGCCCGCAAACAATCTGTGAGAACCGCATGACCATCGACGAGATCATGGGCCTGGCCCCCGTCATTCCGGTGCTGGTGGTGGATGATGTCGCCCACGCCATCCCGCTGGCGCAGGCGTTGGTGGCCGGCGGCTTGCCGGTGCTGGAGGTGACGCTGCGCACCGCGGCGGCGCTGGACGTGATCCGCGCCATGGCCAGCGTGCCCGGCGCGGTGGTGGGGGCCGGCACCGTGTTGTCGGCGCAGGATCTGGCGCTCGCCGCCGATGCCGGGGCGCGCTTCATCGTCTCGCCCGGCCTGTCCGAGCCCCTGGGTGCGGCGGCGCGGGCCAGTGGCCTACCCTTCCTGCCCGGCGTCGCCACCGCCAGCGACATCATCCGCGCGCTGGATCAGGGCTTCAACCGGCTGAAATTCTTCCCCGCCACCGCCAGTGGCGGCCTGCCGGCGTTGAAGGCCATGGCATCGGTGTTCGGTGCGGTGCGCTTCTGCCCCACCGGCGGCATCACGGAGGCCAGCGCCCCCGATTGGCTGGCGGAGCCGGCCGTGGCCTGCGTGGGCGGCAGCTGGATCGCCAAGCGCGGCGAAAGTGATTGGGCCACCATCACTGCCCGCGCCCGGGCGGCCGCCGCGCTCAAGCCGGCGGCCTGATCCGAAAGCGCCACACCCCGGCCAGCAGCAGCGCCGGCACCGCCAGGGCTGCCAGCGTCCACAGGCTGCCGGCCAGCAGCAGGCGTGTTGCCAGCGCCAGGCAGCCCAGCACCAGAAATTCGCCCAACGCCATCAGCAACGAGGATCGATAGCGTTCGCGAAAGGCGCTGCGCCGGGCCGGCGGGCGGCTCCACAATTGCATCGCGGCCGTGGCCAGGCCGGCGGCCAGCGCCATCGGCAGCATCAGGGCGGCGGCGACCGGTTCGCGCACCGCCACCAGTGCCGCCAGGGCCAGCACCAGCAGCAACGGCGGGACCAGCGCCGCGCCCAGCTTGGCGATCAGCACCTGCCGTGCCGGCAGCGGCGCACTGGCGATCAGATCGGGCGCGTCTTCGGCAGCGATCACCAGCCAGGCCAGCGACGACGCCAGCGCCCCGCCCACGAACACGCCGGCCGCCGCCAGCCGCTGCGCCGTGACCTGCCCGCCGGTGAACAACAGGGCCACCACCGGCACCATGAACACGAGCTGCTGGCCAATCTGTGCCACCAGTTCGGGATCGCGCGCCAGCAAGCGCCATTCCTTCCGGAACATCACCATCAGCGGGCTGCCGCCGAACCGCGCTGTGCCGCCCCGCTGTTCCGCCACCGGGGCCGGGGCCGCCTCCAGCCGGCTGGCCGCCAACCCGGCCGCCACGCGCACGGCCAGCACGGCCAGCGCCAGCAGCAGCAACAGCGGCACACCATCGCCAAACAGCGCCCGCGCCGGCACATCCAGCGGCCATGGCGGCGGCCGTTCCAGCGCGGCAAGCCGGGCGGCGAACCAGCGCGGCGCGAAGTTGGGCGCCTGGCCCAGCACGAACATGCCCGCGCCCAGCAACACGCCGGTGAGTTGCGCCGCCAGCCGCGCCCGCGCCGGGCCCAACAGGCGATCCAGCCCGGCCGCGATGATCAGCGCCGCCGCCGTGGCGAGCATGGCAATCGCCGCCACCACCAACGGCCCCGCCAGCCAGCGCCAATGGCCCAGCAGCGCCGATGTGATGAAGAAGGGCGTAGTGAGCATCACGAAGGGCAGCGCCACCAACGCCTGGATGCTGGCGATGCGGGCGGTGATGGCACGCGCCGCGGGGATCGGCGCGGTGAGCAGCAGTTCCAGTTCCGCCCGGTCCCGGCCCATGCGCAGCACATGGGCATAGGCAGAGCTGAGCATCACCAGGCCCATGCCGGCCAGCACGGCGGCGATCTCGCCCAGCGCCGCCACCGGCAGCATGGGCACACCGCGATGGCGCACGGCAAAGAACACCCCGCCCACCAACGGCATGATCGCCAGCACGAGGATCAGCACCAGCCGTGCCCGTTGCCCGGCCTGCCCGCGCGCCTTCAGGCGGACATCGTGGAACACCAGCCACGGCAGGCTGGCCGCAGGCAGCAGGCCGCCGCTCATGCCGCTGACAGCGCCAGAAACACGTCTTCCAGGGTGCTGCCTTCGCCATGCCCGGCGGCCAGTTCTGCCATGGTGCCCTGCGCCACCAACCGGCCGGCGCGGATGATGCCGATGCGGCTGGCCATGCGTTCGGCCACTTCCAATATATGGGTGGTGATGATCACCGTGGCCCCGGCGGCGACAATCTCGATCAGCATATCCTTCACCACCCGCGCCGAGGCGGCATCCAGCCCGGTGAGCGGTTCATCCAGGATCAGCAGGCGCGGCGCGTGGATCAGCGCACCGGCCAGCGCCAGCTTCTGCTTCATGCCGCGCGAAAACCCCTCGCAGCGGGCGTCGCGCTTGTCGGCCAGGCCCAAACGGGCCAGCAATTGTTCCGCCCGCTGCGATGCCACATCGGCCGGCACCCGCCACAGGCCGGCGATGAAGGCCAGATATTCCGCCGCCGTCAGCTTGTCATACAACAGCGGCTCATCCGGCAGCCAGGCCAGCATCTGCTTGGCGGCAATCGGATCGGCCAGCGCATCGACGCCAAACACCAAGATGCTGCCGGCATCGGGCCGTGCCAGGCCAGTCACCATGCGCAGCGTGGTCGTTTTGCCGGCGCCATTGGGGCCGAGCAGGGCATAAATCTCGCCGGCTGCCACCGCCAGATCAAGCCCATCCACCGCGGCCACGCCGGCAAAGGCCTTGAACAGGCCCCGGATCTCAAGCGCGGCTTTATCGATGGGAAGAATCGCCTGCATATTCTGCACGGTAACAAAGCTGGCCGCTTCTGGCGATGAACGGCCATTAACCCGTTTTTGGGGGGTTGAGCAAAGCGGCATCCCGGTGGATGCTGTGCGACAATCATAGTCGGGAGAATGATGATGACACGCAGGCTTCTGCCGGTTTCGGCGCTGGTGCTGGCGATTGCGGCGCAGGCCGCCACGGCCAAGACGATCCATGTCGGCCCCGGCGGCAACGCCCAGGAGAAATTGCAGACCGCCTTCATCGAAGCCGCGCCGGGCGATACCGTCCACATCGCCGCCGGCCGCTATCCGCTGGCCGATGGCCTGTCGCTGGATGTCGCCAATGTCACCGTCAAGGGCGACGGGCCGGGCGCGACCATATTGGATTTCACCGCGCAGAAGGGTTCGGGCGAAGGCCTGCTGATCACATCGAATGCCGTGGTGGTGCGCGATCTGGCGGTGCAGAATCCGGCCGGCAATGGCATCAAATCCAAGGGCAGCGACGGCATCGCGCTGGTCAACATCCTGGTGGAATGGACCGGCGGGCCCAAATCCACCAACGGCGCCTATGGCCTGTATCCGGTGTCGTCAAAAAATGTGCTGATCGATCGCAGCGTGGTGAAGGGCGCGTCGGATGCCGGCATCTATGTGGGCCAATCGCAGAACATCATCGTGCGCAATAGCCGCGCCGAAATGAACGTGGCCGGGATCGAGATCGAAAACAGCTATGATGCCGATGTGATCGGCAACACCGCCACCAACAACGCCGGCGGCATCCTGGTGTTCGATCTGCCCGATCTGCCGCAACAGGGCGGCCGCAATGTGCGTATCACCGGCAACCAGGTGCTGGCCAACAACCATGCGAACTTTGCCGCGCCGGGCAATATCGTGGCGGGCGTGCCATCGGGCACCGGAATCATGGTGATGGCCAATGATCAGGTGATGGTGACCGGCAACGATGTGACGGGCAACAACGGCAACGCCGTGATGATCGTCGCCTACACGCAAGCCTTCACCGACAAGGCCTATAACCCGCTGCCGCGCGGCGTCACCGTGGTGGGCAACAAATTCACCGGCAACGGCAGCAAGCCCGCCTTCAAGGGCGGCACGGAAATTGCCGCCGCGGTGGGGGGCACGGTGCCGCCGGTGATGTGGGATGGCATCACCCGCTATGTCGTGCCGGGCGGCGCCGAGCGCACGGCTGCCCGCGGCATCAGCAGCGATGCGCCGGGCATCACGCTCAACCTGGGCCTGCAGGGCACGCCGGCAGCTCAGGCCCGGCCGGCGCCGCTGCCGCTGGTGACGGCGGCCGGCACCCGCGCCGCCATCGTGCTGCCGGCAGCGCTGGAGGCGCGGGCCAAGTGAAGCGGGCGCTGCTGGCGGTTCTGCTGATCGGGGCGGCGCCCGCCCCGGTGGTGAACGGCGGACTGCTGATGTCGGCCGATGCCCCGCGCCTTGCCGATTATGGCCTGTTCGATGCCAGCGGCCGCCCGGCGGCCGGGGTGCAGCCCTATACGCTCAACACGCCGCTGTTTTCCGATGGGGCAGAAAAGGCGCGGTTCGTCTGGCTGCCACCCGGCACTCGCGCAGATTATCGGGCCAGCGGCGCGCTGGCCTTTCCGGTGGGCACGGTGCTGGTGAAACGCTTTGCCTTTCCTGCCGATGCCCGCGCGCCCGGCGCCAATCTCACCCCTATCGAAACCCGGCTGCTGATCCACCGCCCGGCCGGCTGGGTCGCGCTGTCGTATGTGGAGGAGGCTGGCCAGGCCGTGCTGAAACGCGCGGGCAAGCGCGTCGCCGTTGCCCAGATCGGCGCGGACGGCAAGCCGATCAGCATTGATTATGCCGTGCCCAACCAGAATCAGTGCAAGACCTGCCACCAATCGGGGGAGGCGATCACGCCGATCGGGCCCACCGCCGGCAATCTCAACGATGGCAAACAATTGATGCAATGGCAGGCCAGCGGCCGGTTGGCCGAGCTGCCGGCGGCCGGCGTGCCGCGCTTGGCGCGCTGGGATGATGCCGGGGAGCCATTGGAGGCCCGCGCCCGCGCCTATCTCGCGGTCAATTGCGGCCATTGCCACAACCGCGCCGGTTTTGCCTCCAACTCCGGCCTGTGGCTCGATCCGGATGAGGCGGACCCGGCGCATCTGGGCATCAACAAGCGGCCGGTGGCGGCCGGGCGCGGATCGGGCGGGTTCAGCTTTTCGATCGCGCCGGGCCAACCCGATCAATCGATTCTGCTGCACCGCATGCTGTCATCCGAACCGGGCATCATGATGCCACAGTTCGGCCGCAGCCTGATTCACTCGGAAGGCGTTGCACTCATCAGGCAGTGGATTGCCGCTACGCCCGGTCAAGCTGGCGCAGCGCCGGCAGCAGCAACAGCACCGTCAGGCCGCTGAGCGCCAGCACCGGCACCGCACCCAGCCCGGCGCCGATGGCGGCCCCGGCCCCCAGCACGGCAGCCACCTGAAACAGGCTGTTGATGATATTGTTGGCGGCAATGGCGCTGGCGCGCTTTTGCGCCGGCCCCGCGGTTTGCAGCACGCCATAGAGCGGCACCGAAAACACCCCGCCGGCCAGCGCCAGGGCGAACAGATCGGCCAGCACCCGCCAGCCGGCCGGATTGGCAAAGAACATGGCCATATCCTTGGGTGCCGATCCCACCGCCGGCACACTGAACCACAGATCGCCGCCGGCCAGTGCCATCACCAGGCCCGCCCCGGCACACAGGCGCGTGCTGATGCGGCCTTTCAGCCAGCGGCCAACCACGATCGATCCCAGCGCGATGCCCACCGAAAAGGCCGCCAGAAACAAGGTGGCCACCGCTTCGGTGCCGCCCATCACGTTGCGGGCCATCGGCACGAACTGGCTGGTATAGATCGCACCCAGCGCCCAGAACCAGCTGATCGCCAGCGTCGCCACCAGCAGCCGGCGGTTGCCAAAGGCGGTGGCCAGCGCCGCCCGGCTGGTGGCAAGCGGGTTCCAGTTGATCGGCCTGCCCGGCTGTTCGGGCGGCGCCGACGGTATGGCACGCGCCGCCAGCCAGCCAATGCCGGCCAAGGCCAGCGTGATCGGCCCCACCGCCGCCGTCGCCAGCAGGCCGCCCGCCACCTGGCCCAGCAATATGGCCACAAAGGTCGCCGCCTCCACCAGGCCGGTGCCGGCGATCAGTTCGTCTTCGCGCAGATGCTGGGGCAGGATGGCATATTTCACCGGGCCAAACAGGGTGGAATGGCAGCCCATCAGGAACACAACCGCCAGCGCCAGATTGATCGATCCCAGCGCCAGTGCCAGCCAGCCCAGGCCCATGAAGCCAATCTCCATCAGCTTCACCAACCGGCAGATCGCCGCCTTGTCCCGCCGATCGGCCAGGCTGCCGGCCAGGCCGGAGAACAGGAAGAAAGGCGCGATGAACAGGCCGGCCGCCGTGGTGGCCAGCAGGGCTGCCGCCTTGGGATCAGCCGCCGCCAGATCATAGGCGACGATGAACACCAGCGCAGTGCGGAACAGATTGTCGTTGAACGCACCCAAAAGCTGGGTGACAAACAGGGGGCCAAAGCGCCGCGTGGCAAGAAGCGTCCACATCTGGCATTGGGCATGCCTGTTTGCCTTGCCGCCGTCCAGAGTCGCGGCAAAGATAGTTGTTTGGGTTAGGGAGTTGAAGCTGGTGCCACGCGGTCGGCGCAATGATGATTGGGGCTTCCCGCGCTGGCGTGATTACAGCGGCAGCGGGGCAGCGGCCAATGTGCGCCTGTGCGATCGCCATGGTTGCACCAACGCCGGCAATTGCCCGGCGCCCAAGGCCCCGAACAGCCCGGAACGCTGGTGGTTCTGCCAGGAGCATGCCGCCGAGTATAATGCCGGCTGGGATTATTTCCGCGGCCTCAGCCCCGAAGAGGCCGCTGCGCGCGCCCAATCAGAAGCTGGCCAGCGCGAATATAGCCGGGCCAAGCATTGGCAATGGGGCGACGAAGGCGATGGCAGCCGCAGCCGCGCCGAACTGGATGCGCTGAAACTGCTGGGGCTGGACACGGATGCCGACATGAAGACAGTCCGCGCCGCCTGGCGCAGCGCCGCCAAGGCCAGCCACCCGGATGTGGCCGGCAATGGCGCGGATGCCGCCGATCGGTTTCGCGCCGTGCAGGCGGCCTGGGATGTGCTGTCAGCCGCCGATGCCGCCCGCACCGCCGCACGCGAAAGCCAGGCTTGACAGTTGCAAAGAAAAGCCGGGATTGCGCCGGCAGCCGTAATTCGGCTTGGGGGACGATATGATCAAGCTGCTGCCCACCCTGTTCGCCGCCACCCTGCTGGCCTCCGCTGCCACCGCCGCCCCGTTGGACGGGCAATGGCGCGTCAGCTTTGATGGCCACCC
>JAIXQY010000121.1 GCA_027485485.1 Sphingomonadales bacterium
ATTGACGCCGTGAACGAAGCGGCCGCCGCCGCGGTTGCCGCCGAGTAACGCCGGATGCACGGCGGCCCCCCGCGCCCGCGCCGGGTGGAAGAACCCGTGCGCCAGCAGGCCGTGGCCTATGGCTATGCCGTGGCGGTCTGGTGCTTCGGGCTGGGCGCGCTGGTGGTCGTGATCGAAGCCATCAGTCTGGGCTTTGAGGGAACACGCATCACCTGGATTGCCGGCCTCACCGGCCCGGCGGCCTTGGCCTGGCTTTTGAAGCGGCTGTGGCTGCCCGACCGGGTTGACCGGGGCGGGCGATACTGGCTGTTTGCAGTGCCATCGGTGACCATGGCGTTTTTCAGCGTGATGTGGATGTTCCGCGCCATGGGGCGGATGCTGTGATCCGGCTGGCCAGTGCCGGCCTGTGGCTCGGCGTCGGCCTGGCCAAGATGGCGGCGCTGGCCATGCTGATCGAAGGCCAGGGGGTGCGTGCGCTGGCGCCCCTGCTGTTGGCCTTCGGATTGGCGGCGCTGGCCCTGCGTCTGCGGGCTGCGGCGCGCTGACGCATTTTTGGCTGGCCGCGATTGGAGCAGGTTGGTCATCCACGTCATCGCTGGGGAGTTCACATGAGCAAGTTCAACATGAAGTTTGCGCTTGGGCTTTTTGTCGGCGGTGTGTTGGCTGGGTTCGGCATCAGCTATTTCGGCCTATGATCCCCGCTTGCCAGCGTGCGGTCGCCCGGTCATTGCAGCCGGCATGATCCGCGCCGCCACCCCCACCGATATCCCGGCCATCCACCGCCTGATCGTCGAGCTGGCGATTTATGAGAAAGAGCCGGACGCGGTGAAGGCCAGCCACGCCGATCTTCACCACGCCCTGTTCGGCGATCGGCCCACCGCCGAATGCTTGCTGGCCGAAGTGGAGGGGCAGGCCGTCGGCCTTGCCCTGTTCTTCACCAACTTCTCCACCTGGACCGGCAAGCCCGGCCTGTATCTGGAAGATTTGTTCGTGATGCCCACCGCACGCGGTGCCGGGCTGGGCAAGGCGCTGCTGGTGCATCTGGCCGGCCTTGCGGTATCGCGAGGCTATGGCCGATTCGAATGGAGCGTGCTTGATTGGAACACGCCGGCCATTGGTTTCTACAAGGCGCTGGGCGCCAAACCGATGAACGAATGGACTGTCATGCGGGTCGATGGCGATGCGCTGGCTGCGTTGGCAAAGGGATAAAGCATGTCCAGTTTGGCGACCGACTATCTGTTGATCGGGGCCGGCGCGATGGGCCTGGCCTTTGCCGATACGCTGCTCACCGAACTGCGGGATGCAACCATCACCATTGTCGATCGCCATGGCAAACCTGGCGGCCACTGGAACGATGCCTATCCCTTTGTGGCGCTGCACCAGCCATCGGCCTTTTATGGCGTGGCCTCGCTGCCGCTGGGGGCAGGGCATATCGATACCCACGGCATCAACGCCGGCTTTCACGAACTCGCCTCGGGGCCGGAGGTCAGCGGCTATTTCGATACCGTGATGCGGCGCCAGCTGTTGCCAACCGGGCGGGTGCGTTATTTCCCGATGAGCGATTATCGCGGCGAAGGTCGCATCGTCTCGTTGATCTCCGGTCAGGAAACCCACGTCAGCATCACCCGCAAGACCATCGATTCCACCTATCTGGCCACCAGCGTGCCATCCACGCACACGCGCAAGTTTTCCGTTTCTGATGCCGTTCGGATCATGCCGCCCAACGCCCTGCCCAATTTGTGGCAATCGCCGGATGAAATGCCGCGCCACTTCACCGTTCTGGGCGCGGGCAAGACGGCGATGGATACGCTGATCTGGCTGCTGGGGGCCGGTGCCACGCCAGACATGATCAGCTGGGTGGCCCCGCGCGCCTCATGGTATTTCAACCGCCGCGCCGTGCAGCCAGGCCCTGAGTTTTTCGAAGCCAGCATTGGCGGCCAGTTGGGCATGATGCAGGCCCTGGCCAGCGCAAGTGATGCGCGCGACCTGTTCCTGCGGCTGGAAGCCTGCGGTTTCATGCTGCGCATCGATCCAGATGTGATGCCAACGATGTTCCACTATGCCATTGCGTCCGAACCGGAAATCGCCATCCTGCAGCGCGTTGCCGATGTCATCCGCATGGGCCGCGTGCTGGCGCTGGAGTCGGATCGGATGGTGTTGGAGCAAGGGGAACGCGCCACCGCCCCCGGCACCTTGTTCATCGACTGCACCGCGTCGGCCGTGGAACGCCGGCCGCCAGTGCCGGTGTTTCAACCGGGGCTGATCGTGCCGCAGATGGTCCGGGTGCCTCAGCCGGCCTTCAGCGCCGCGATGATCGCCTGGGTGGAAGCAAATATCGAAGGCGAGGCGGCGCAGAACGCCCTGACGATGGCGGTGCCATTGCCCGACGGGATCGAGGATTATCCCCGCGCCAGCCTGGTCAATCTGTTCAACCAGGGCCTGTGGAGCCAGAATCGGGCGCTATCGAAGTGGATCCACGATTGCCGGCTCGATGGCTTTGCCAAGACCATCAGCGCAGTGCGCCCCGAGGAAACGGATCGGATCGCCATGCTGCAGCAATTCAGGCCCACCGCCATGGCGGCGATGGCCAATCTGCAAAAGCTGATTGGCTGACGCCGCCATCGGTTGCTTATCCGCGCGGTGCGCCGGGGTGCTGCTTGGGCTCCACCATCAGGCGGCCTTCCTTCTCGGCATTGTAACGCTCGATCGATTCCAGGATCAGCCGTTCGGCCGTGGCCTTGCCTTCAAAGCCCTGGCACTTCACCCATTTGCCGGGTTCCAGATCCTTGTAGTGGCTGAAGAAATGCTCGATCTGATCCAGCACAATCTTGGGCAGATCGCTATATTCCTGCACGTCGTCGTAATAAGGATAAACCTTGTTGACCGACACGCAGATCAGCTTGGCATCGCCGCCGCCATCATCTTCCATCATCAGCACGCCAACCGGGCGCACACGGGCGATGGAGCCGGGCATGAACGGCGTGCGCGCCACGATCAGCGCATCGATGGGATCGCCATCATCGGCCAGCGTGTGCGGCACAAAGCCATAATTGCACGGATAGCGCATTGGTGTGTGCAGGATGCGATCGATGAACAGCGCACCCGAAGCCTTGTCCAGCTCATATTTCACTGGCTCGCCGCCCAGCGGGCATTCGATCACCACGTTGAGATCATGGGGCGGGTTCACACCAATCGGGATTGCGTCGATACGCATGGGAGTCTCCTGTTGCTCGGTTGGCGCGGGGGTTACGGGGCTGCGGCATTATTGTCCACGGTCCAAATGACGCGGGCAGATGTTTGGCGGGAGAGTCAAAGTCATGGCGGGATGGGCATGGGCGGCATTGCTGGCCGGCGGTATATGCGAAGCGGGCTTCACCACGGCGCTGCGCCACATCGATGGCGGGCGCAACCTGTGGGCGGTGGCCGGCTTCGTGATCGCCGCTTTGGCCTCCATGGGCCTGCTGGCGCTGGCCGGGCGCCACATTGCGATGGGCACCGCCTATGCCGTGTGGGCCGGCATCGGCGCGGGTGCCACCGCCATCATCGGCATGGCCTTCTATGGCGAGCCGATGTCGTTCGCACGCGCCCTGTTGCTGATCGGCTTGATCGGCTGCATCGCCGGGCTGAAGGCGCTGGGCTGACTCAGGGTCGCGGCATCAACAGGCGTTCCAGCCCGGTAGGGTTCTTCTGGTCAATCGGGGTCAGCCGTTCCAGCCGGGGATAGCGCAAGCCGCCGTTCCAGGCCCAATCCACGGCGCGCACCCGGTCATCGGTCTTCACCAGCAGGCGGATGGGGGCACTGCCGCCCTTCGCGGCGGTGACGGCGGCGCGCAGCCCATCATCGCTGAACGGGAGATCATTCACCGCGATCAGCGTATCGCCCACCACAATGCCGGCATCAAAGGCGGCACTGTTCCACAGCACCTGCTCCACCTTGCCAGCCATGCCGAGCAACAGCCCGCCCGAGAACATCAGATTGACCTGGCGGCGGTTGGCATCGGTGAAGGCGGCGCTGGGCTTTTCCTGATAGACCAGCTTCCAGCCCAGTTGTTCCAGCCCCTTCAACGGTGCGCCACTGGCCTTCTCGGTGAGGCGCTGGCTGAGCAGCCCGGCCCAGTCATGGTGCTGAACAGCTTCAAGATCAGCCACCAGACTGTTGAAATCATAGGGCTTCACGCCCCAATCACCTTCGCGCGTGCCAAAGAAACGCCGGGCGAAATCATCCAGATTCTTGCGGCCAGCACTCTCCCGCCGGATGATGGCATCGGCCTCCAGCCACACCAGCATGCCTTCGGCATAATAATCCTCGCTGCGCTGAAAGCTCAGCCAGCCCTTGGGCGCGCGCGGGGTGATGATGGGATCATTGGTGGTATCATCCAGACTGCGCCAGCCGCGCGCCGGCCGGTTGTCAAGCGTGGCGGCGATGGTGGCGATCTGATCAATGGTGTCGGCAATCGAAACCAGCCCCGATCGCGCCTGCAGCACATATCCCCAGAACTGCGTCTGCCCTTCATAGACCCACAGCATCGAATTGCGCATCGGCGTGCGGAAATCCGGCGTGACCAGATCGGCGCCGCGGCGGTGCTTGCCGTTCCAGCTGTGGGTGAATTCGTGCGGCAACAGGTTGCGCCGGCCCGGCCCACGTTCCCAATCGGTGAAATAGCCGGTGTCCACGCCATTCTCGGAAGAGCGGTGGTGCTCAAGCCCGATGCCGCCCATCTTCTCGGTGAGCGAAAGCAGGAAATCATAATGATCAAACTGGCGGGTGCCGAACAGCTTCACCGCCTGGGACACCAGCGCCTTGTGCTTGCCGATCTGATCGTCACTGGCCTTCAGGAAGCGGGCATCATCGGCCACGACATTCAGGGTGACATTCTGGCCCAGATCCCATTTGGCAAAACTGCGCCCGGCAAAGAAGGGGCTGTCCACCAGCGTCTCATAATCAATGGCTTGATAGGTGATGCGGTTGCCATCGCGGCTGGCTTCGCGCAGCGCGCCGCCGGCCTGCCAGCCCTGTGGCCAGGTGACAGACAATTCCACCGGGATCGCCCGTGTGAACCAGCCCGCCGGATAGAGCGACACGCTGTTGGGTTGCAGGTTCATCATGTCAGAGGTGACGACAATGCGCCCCTGCGGCCCGTCGGTGGCTGACAGGAAATCGAACGTCACCTCCAGGCTGCTGGCGCCGGCCGGCACGTCCACCCAGAAGGCGAACACATCCACTGGATCACGCTTCCAGTTGAGCAAGCGGCCGCCGGCGCGGATTTCCAGGCCGGCCAGCTTCTCGATTTCGCCGCGCGGCGCGTGCTTGCCGGGCAGAAATTTCGGAAACAGCAGTGCCATCGGCTTGCCGGCCTGGTCCGCCGGCACCGGGATTGTCTCACTCACCTTGAACACAGCGCGCAGCGTGTCGCTGGCGTCCACGGCCAGGCGGATGGTGCCGGGGAAGGGCATATCCCGCGCTGCCGGGATCATGTCCACGATCGGCAATGGCTGCGGCATGGAGCGTTGGGCCAGTGCCGGGGCGGCAATAAGGGCGGAGGCGATGAGCAGGTAGGGGCGCATGGCCCTTGGTTAGCGAAGCGCACGGCCATGGGGAAGGGGGCAGACATTGCACGCTGGTCTGCTCTCGCTTAAACGCCACAGCCATGAAAGCACCCCAGAAACCCCGTGGCACGCAAGACATGATCGGCGAGGCCGCTGCCCGCTTTGATCATGTGATCGAGACGTTCAACCGCGTGCGCAAACTCCATGGCTTCGGCCGGGTGGAGGTGCCGGTGTTCGAGTCCACCGCCGTATTCGCGCGCTCCCTGGGCGAAACCACCGATGTGGTTTCCAAGGAAATGTATGAATTTCAAGACCGTGGCGGTGACGCCATGTGTTTGCGCCCGGAATTCACGGCTGGCATCGCGCGCGCCTATATCGAAAATGGCTGGCAGCAGATGGCGCCGCTGAAGCTGGCCGCCTGGGGACCCTTGTTCCGCTATGAGCGCCCGCAAAAGGGCCGTTTCCGCCAGTTTCATCAGCTGGATGCCGAGATTCTTGGTGCCGGTGAGCCGGCGGCCGATGTGGAGATGATCGCGCTGGGCCAGCATCTGTTGGCAGAGCTGGGCGTGGCCGATGATGTGGTGCTCACGCTCAATTCAATGGGTGATCCCGATACGCGCGCCGCCTGGAGCGCAGCCGTTGCGGCGCATTTCACCGCGCATCGCGGCGATTTGAGCGAAGACAGCCAGCGCCGGCTGGACGCAAACCCGCTGCGCATCCTCGACAGCAAGGACGTCGGCGATCAGGCACTGGTGGCTGATGCACCGCAGATCGATAACTATTTCACCAATGAAGCCGGGCAGTTCTTCGAACGACTTCAGGCCGGGTTGCAAGCCAGCGGCATCGCCTGGACCCGCAATGCCCGGCTGGTGCGCGGGCTGGACTATTATCGCCACAGCGTGTTCGAATTCATCACCCAGAGCCTGGGCGCACAGGGCACGGTGATGGGTGGTGGACGCTATGATGGCCTGATTGGCCACATGGGGGGGCCGGAAACCCCGGCCGTGGGCTGGGCGGCAGGCATCGAGCGGCTGGCCATGCTGGTGGCGGAACCCGCTCAGCCGCGCGTGGCCGTGGCGGTGGTGGCGGTCGGGCCTGAAGCCGAAGGGCCGGCGCTGGCCTTGCTGAACGGCCTGCGCCGGGCTGGCGTGGCGGCCGAACAGGGCTGGCGCGGCAATCTCAAGAAAAAGATGGAGCGGGCCGGCAAATCCGGCGCACGCCTGGCCGTGCTGATCGGCGCGGACGAAGTCGCGGCCGGCATCGTGACGTTGCGCGATCTGGGCAGCGGCGAGCAGGTGCCGGTGGGCATGGGCGAAGCCATCACGGCGATCCGGGCCCGTCTGGCTGGCGGTGGCCTGAAGGGATGAGCCTGCCCATAGCGCGTATCGCCCAGATCGAGCGCCGCCATCAACAATTGGCGCACGATATGGGCAACCCGGCGCTGCCGCCCGAACAATTTGTCGCGCTGTCAAAGGATTATGCCGAGCTCACGCCGCTGGTGGAGGCCGCCAAGGCCTGGCGCGCACTTCTGGCGGAGCGGGACGAATTGCAGGCCATCCCTGCCGGCGATGAAATGCACGATATCGCACAGGAGGAGCTGGCCAGCCTGTCCGATCGTCTGCCGGCCGCCGAACGCGCCCTGGCACTGCAGTTGTTGCCGCGCGATGCCGCCGATGATCGTTCGGCCGTGCTGGAAATCCGCGCCGGAACGGGCGGCGACGAAGCCGCGCTGTTTGCCGGTGATCTTGCCCGCATGTATGAACGTTATGCCGCAAGCCACGGTTGGCGTTGGGAAATGATCTCAAGCAATGCGGCCGATCTGGGTGGCTTCAAGGAGCTTGTCGCCAGCGTGTCTGGGCCTGGCGTGTTTGCCCGGCTGAAGTTTGAAAGCGGCGTGCACCGGGTGCAGCGGGTGCCCGTCACCGAAGCCGGCGGGCGCATCCACACCAGCGCTGCCACCGTCGCTGTGCTGCCAGAGGCCGAGGATGTCGACATTGCCATCGACGAGAAGGACCTGCGCATCGACGTCTATCGCGCCTCCGGCGCCGGCGGTCAGCATGTCAACGTGACTGACAGCGCGGTGCGCATCACCCATATTCCCACAGGCGTGGTGGTGGCCGTGCAGGATGAACGCAGCCAGCACAAGAACAAGGCCAAGGCGATGAAATTGCTGCGCACCCGGCTGTTTGATGCCGAACGCGAGCGGCTGGCCAGCAGCCGTTCGGCCGACCGCAAGGCCATGGTGGGCAGCGGTGACCGCTCCGAACGCATCCGCACCTATAACTTCCCGCAAGGCCGGGTGACGGACCATCGCATCAACCTGACACTGCATCGTCTGCCCGAAATATTGGAAGGCCCGGGGCTGGACGAGCTGGTGCGCGCACTGGTGGCGGAGGACGAGGCCGCCCGCCTGGCGAGCCTGGGCTGATGCGCACAGCCGCCGCGATCACCGCCGCCGCCGCCCGTATCGGCGGGGACACGGCGCGGCTGGATGCCGAAGTGCTGCTGGCGCATCAGCTCGGCTGTTCGCGCGGCGAGTTGCTGCTGAACCCCGATCGGATGATCGAACCGCAGGCGTTCGAGGCACTGGTTGCCCGGCGGGCGGCGGGGGAACCGGTGGCCCATATCACCGGCATCCGCGAGTTCTGGTCGCTCACCCTGAAGGTCAATGCCGATGTGCTGGTCCCGCGCCCGGACAGCGAAACGCTGATCGACGTGGCGTTGAAGCTGTGCACCCGTCCGCCAGCGCGCATCCTCGATCTGGGCACGGGATCAGGGGCGCTGCTGCTGGCGGCCCTGGCCGAATGGCCGTCCGCCAGCGGGCTGGGCATTGATGCCAGCCCAGCGGCACTGAAGGTGGCGCACGCGAATGCGCTGGCCACAGGCATGGCGGATCGGGCGGCATTGCAGCTGGGCGATTGGGGTGACGGGATGGTCGAACGCTTTGATCTGATCCTCAGCAATCCGCCCTATATTGCTGAATATGAAGTCATATCACCCGACGTGCGTGACCATGAACCAGCCAGCGCCCTGTTTGCCGGTGTCGATGGTCTGGATGATTATCGCCGCATCCTGCCGCAACTGGCCGGCCTGCTCAGCCCAGGTGGCCTTGCCTGCGTGGAGATTGGCAGCACGCAGGGGCCGGCGCTGCTGGCGATGGCGGCCGAACATGGGCTGGCTGCCAGCATCCACCCCGATCTGGGCGGGCGGGATCGCTGTGTGGCGTTACGGGTCGCGCCGATCCAGCCGCCGGCCTGACCAGACCAGCACCTGCGGCGCCAGGTTCATATGGCCATCGAAGGTCAGCCGTTCCGGGCTGTTCTTCGGGAAGGCCGGCGCCCATTCATCCTTGCCGGTCTGGCGCAAAGGATCGACACCGCCCAGATAGAGCCGGTCCCCGCGCGCCACGATGCTGATGCCGCCAATCCACGGGTCATCGCTTTGATAATGGCCGGCCAGCACTGCCAGTTCGGGCGGCGTGGTGGGCAGGGCGGCCGCCGCGCCGGACCGGATGAAACGGTGCGGGCCATGATCGATGGCGACCACCGCGCCGGTGCCGGGTTGCTTGCCATCGCGCACCACCACCAACGGCCAATCGACCAGTCCCGGATGCGCGGTCACCATCACATCGCCGCCAGCCGGCTGCAACGCGGCGCGCTGGCCATCCACCTCGATCATCAGGCCGGGCAATATGGTGAGGCCCCGGTCTGCGGCGGCATAGCTGCCAACAAAATCGCCGGCATTTTCGGGCAGCACGCCCAGCGCGGGCGGCGTGGGGATAGCCACACCACTGGCCGCCGCCCGCAGCGCGCGCAGGGCGAACAGGGTGATCAGGCGCGGGCGATAGTTGATGCCGCCCACCGCGCAACTGGCAAAGGCGCCCACAGCGGCCGCCGCATCGACATGAAAAGCCGATGAAAAACTCACCATGCCGCCGGTGTGGTGCAGCAACGCGCGGCCATCATCCATGCGGTGCATCAGGCCCAGGCCATAGGTTTCCGCTGGTTCAGCCGGGTCTTGCGGCACCGGATTCTCCAGCCACAGCCTGGCCTGATTGTCAGTGAGCAGGGGTGTGCCCTTGCCCTGGCCCACCGCGATCAGGAAGCGCAGATAACGCGCCATATCGGCCAAAGGCGCTGCCACCGAACCGGCGCCCAGATCGGCATCCACCCAGGCCGCCGGTGCCAGCGCCATTGCGTTCAGCACCGGCCGATCAGGCCGCACCGGGGCATAGCTGGAGGGATAGCGGGTGCGATCACGCCATTGGATGGCACCGCGCGTGGCGGCCATGCCCAGCGGCTTGCACACCCGCTCTTCAATCACCTGGTGCAGCGGCTTGCCTTCGATGCGGGCGATCATCTTGCCGAGCAGATCATAGCCGGTGTTGCTGTAACTCCAGCCCTTGCCAGCCGCAAAGCCGCGCCACAATTTCGTGCCCATTGCCGGCGCGAAATCGGGCAGGCCGGTGGTGTGATCCAGCAGGCCGCGGATGGTGAACGGACCGCCGGAGGAGACACCCGGTAACCGCGCCTCGGGCAGATGCTGGCGCAATTCATCGTCCAAGGTCAGCTTGCCTTCCGCTTGCAACGACAAGCAAAGCAACGCCACGAAGCTTTTGGAAATGCTGCCGATCTGCCACAGTTCATCACCATTCAGCGGCTGCGTCTCGCGATAATCGCGGGTGCCGGACAGGATGGTGAAACTCTTGCCGCCGCTCACCAGCGCCACGCCCAGCGCGGGCAGGCCGAAATGGCGGCGATGCGCCTCCACATAGGCGGCGATGGCTTCCAGCGCGCGCGCCTCAGCCGCATTGGCACCGGGCGCAATGATGGCCGCGCCGGCCGCCCCGGCCATTGAGGCACTGGCGGCTCCCACCATGAACACACGCCGATTCAATGACATGCCTGAGCTCCCCAATCAGCCTCGCGCCGATGATGCAACCGCCGGCCAGCCAGCGCAAGCCGGATCAGCGCCGTTCAGCCGCCTTCACCTGTTGCCAGAGCTGTTCCTGATCATCGAGCGGCAACTGGGCAAAGCCTGGCCCGGCCAGCGCCTCCATGGCGCGGAACCGGCGTTCGAACTTGGCGTTGCCGGCGCGCAGGGCGGTTTCGGGATCAATGCCATGACGGCGGGCAAGGTTGGCGAGCACGAACAGCACATCGCCCAATTCCTCGGCGCGGTGGGCGTCACTGTTGGCGGTATCAAATTCGGCCAGTTCCTCATCCAGCTTGGCGCGCACCCCAGCCACATCCTGCCATTCAAAGCCAACCCTTGCGGCGCGGGCCTGGAGCTTTTCGGCGCGCATCAAGGCGGGCAGGGCGGTTGCCACCCCGTCCAAGGCCGAAACCGGCCGCTCTGCCGCACCGGCGGCGCCGCGCTCTGCGGCCTTGATACGTTCCCATTCATCTTTCTGGGCCACGGCATCCGCCGCGCGCGTGCCGCTGCCAAATTCATTGGCACCAAAAATATGCGGATGGCGGCGTTCCATCTTCTCGCACAGGCCCGTCACCACATCGGCCAGCGCGAAATGCCCGGCCTCCTCGGCCATGCGGCTGTGGAACACCACCTGGAACAGCAGATCGCCCAGTTCCTTCTTCAACTCCGCCATGTCGCGCAGCGCGATGGCTTCGGCCACTTCATAGGCTTCCTCGATCGTATAGGGCGCGATCGTGTCAAAATCCTGCGCCAGATCCCATGGGCAACCCTGTTCGGGATGGCGCAGCGCGGCCATGATGTTGGCAAGGCGGTCAAGAGA
>JAIXQY010000161.1 GCA_027485485.1 Sphingomonadales bacterium
GCGGCGGCATCGGCGGTCACGCCCGGCCGGCTTTCATAGATGATGCCGATCACGCCCAGCGGCACCCGCACCCGTTCGAATTGCAGGCCATTGGGCTGGTGCCAGCGCGCGATCACCTCCCCCACCGGATCGGGCAGGCCGGCCACGGTGTCGAGCCCGGCGGCAATCCCCTCCACGCGGCCGGCATCCAGCGCCAGCCGATCGACCAGCGCTGTGGACAGGCCGGCGGCCGCCGCCACATCGGCTGCATTGGCCGCCAGCAACTCCGCGCTGCGCGCCCGGATGGCGGCGGCGGCGGTGCGGATCGCCAGCGCCTTGTGCGCCGTGGGCGCGGCGGCCAGCGCTGGCAGGGCGGCGCGGGCATTGTGGGCCATATCGTTGATCAGGGTCATAACATCACCAGATGATCGGCATGAACAAGGGCCGCGCGCGGGGCATAGCCAAGGACGGCGGCTTGCGCCTCGCCCCGCAGGCCACGGATGGCGCGGGCATCATCGGCATCATAACCGGCGAGGCCGCGCCCCAACACGTCGCCGGCCGGGCCCAGTATCGCCACCACATCGCCGCGGCGGAACTTGCCGTCCACCGCCGTCACCCCGGCCGCCAGCAGCGAGGCGCCGCGCTTCAGGGCGGCGGCAGCACCGGCATCGACTGCCAGGCTGCCCGCCACGGTGATGCGCCCGGCCAGCCAGGCCTTGCGGCCCTTGGCGGTGCGCGGTGGCAGGAACAAGGTGCCGCCGCCGGCGGTGGCAAAATGCGTCAACGGCCGTTCCACCCGGCCATCGCAGATGGCCAGCGCGATGCCGGCCGCGCAGGCCATGCGCGCTGCCTGCAATTTGGCGGCCATGCCGCCAGACCCCATGCCTGATCGCGTCTCGCCGGTGGCCATGGCGATGATCTCCGGCGTGAGCGCCTTGACCATGGGCAAGCGCTGCGCCGTCGGATCGCTGGCCGGGTTGGCGGTGTAGAGCCCATCGACATCAGAAAGCAGGATCACGCCGCTGGCGCCCGCCGCCTGGCCCGCGCGCGCCGCCAGCCGATCATTGTCACCAAAGCGGATTTCGCTGGTGGCGACCGTGTCATTCTCGTTCAGCACCGGCACCGCGCCCAGATCGAGCAGCCGCGCGATGGTTGCTGCCACGTTCAGATAGCGCCGCCGGTCTTCCAGATCGCCCAGCGTGAGCAGCACCTGCGCCGCCGTCAGCCCCTGCGCCGCCAACAACTGTTCCCACACCCCGGCCAGAGCGACCTGGCCCACGGCGGCAGCGGCCTGCGCGTCTTCCAGGCTGGCGCGGCCGCCCTTGTCCAGCCCCAGCCGGCGCGCGCCCAGCGCGATGGCGCCGGATGAGACGATCACGATCTGCTGGCCCGCCGCCCGGCGCTCGGCGATATCGGCGACCACGCCGGCCAGCCAGCCACTGCGCACCGCACCGCCGGTATCGACCAACAGCGACGAACCGATCTTCACCACCAGCCGCGGGCAGCGGGCGGGATCGAAGGCGTCGGCCGGCGCTTCGCTCAGAGCGGTGACCATATCTTGTCCGCGCCGCTGTCGCGGCTCTGCTTCATCGCCTGCGCCCGGCCGGCGATTTCCATCAACTTGTCCAGCACCGGATCAACGCCCTGTTTGGTGGCGGCGCTGATCACATGCACCACCGCACCACTGGCATTTTCCAGCGCGCGCTTCTTGGCGGCGAGGGCCTGCGGCGTCACCAGATCGGCCTTGGACAGGGCCAGAATCTCCGGCTTTTCATCCAGGCCGCCGCCATAGGCGCCCAACTCCTCGCGCACCACGCGCCACTGGTCCACCGGGCCGGGCAGGCTGGCATCCACCAGGTGCAGCAGCACGCGGCAGCGTTCGATATGGCCCAGAAACCGATCACCAATGCCCACGCCATCGGCCGCACCGGCGATGAGCCCGGGAATATCGGCCATCACCAGCTCCTGGCCCTTGTGGGCAACCACGCCCAGCTGCGGCTTCAATGTGGTGAAGGCATAATTGCCCACCTTGGCGCGCGTGTTGGAAATGGCGTTGATCAGGCTGGACTTGCCGGCATTGGGCTGGCCCACCAGGCCGACATCGGCCAGCAGCTTCAGCCGCAGCCACACCCACATGTCCCGCCCCGGAAAGCCGGGCTGGAACTGGCGCGGGGCGCGGTTGGTGCTGGTCTTGTAATGATCATTGCCCTTGCCGCCGTCGCCGCCCTTCAACAGCACGACGCGCTCGCCAATGCGGGTGAGATCGGCGATCAGGGTGCGATCATCGTCGTCGGCCAGTATCTGCGTGCCCACCGGCACCTTGATCACCAGATCATCGCCGCCGGGCCCGGTGCGGTTGCGGCCCATGCCATGGGCGCCGCGCGGGGCCTTGAAATGCTGGCTGTAGCGAAAATCGATCAGCGTGTTGAGGCCATCGACACATTCGAAGATGATGTCGCCACCCTTGCCGCCATCGCCGCCATCAGGGCCACCATATTCCACGAACTTCTCGCGCCGGAACGACACAGAGCCATCGCCGCCGGTGCCGGACGCGAGGAAAATCTTGGCCTGATCGAGAAACTGCATGACGGGGGCCTAAAAAACGAAAAAGGGGAGCCGGTCGCCCAGCCCCCCTTTTTTCAAAGTCCAAACGGAATGGAGCCGGGCTTATTCAGCCGCGAGCGGTTCCACCACCGGATTGACCGACACATATTTGCGGCCCAGCTTGCCGGTGTGGAATTCCACGGTGCCGGTGGCGAGCGCAAACAGGGTGTGATCCTTGCCGATGCCGACATTGCGGCCGGCATGCGTGGGGGTGCCACGCTGGCGGATGATGATGGTGCCGGCGTTGACCGCCTGGCCGCCGAAGCGCTTGACGCCAAGGCGCTTGCTTTCCGAATCGCGACCGTTCTTCGAACTGCCGCCTGCCTTCTTGTGAGCCATGGTGGGTTATCCTTGTCCGGCGCGCGCGATCAGGCGACCGAGGTGATCTTGAGCACCGTCAGGTGCTGGCGGTGGCCGTTCTTGCGGCGATAATTGTGGCGACGCTTCTTCTTGAAGATGATCACCTTGTCGCCCTTGGTCTGGGCCACGATCTCGGCGGTGACGGCACCGCCCATGGTGACAGCCGCGCCTTCACCGGTCATCAGGGTTTCCAGGGTCAAGGCGGTGCCTTCATCCCCTTCGAGCTTTTCGACGATGATCTTGTCACCATCGGCGACCCGGTATTGCTTGCCGCCGGTGCGCACCACTGCGAACATGTCTTGAACCTTGGAAAATACGGTTTGAACGATAGCCTCCACCAGAATCACTGCTGATCCCGGTCAAAGCGAAGGCGCGGCGATAGATTAAGGCCCTCGACTTGTCAACATGACTGCAGCCTCTTTCAAGCGGGCCATCACTGGTGCATCAGACAATTCGATGACCCGCCGCCGCGCCATATTGATCAGCATTGCCGCCCTGCTGGGCGCTGCGCTGGCGCTGGGCCTGTATGACCGCGAGATTGATGCCGAAGCCGCATCGGCCATGGCCGAACGGCTGGCGCGGGATTATCATGCCCGCTCCGGCCACCCCAAGACCGAGTTCACCGCCCGTGAAGGCCGGCTGTGGGCTGATGGCTGGGAATATCGCTGGCGCTTCAAGCCGTGCCCGGAGCTGGCCTCGCTGCGCATCTGGATCAGCCGCAACGGGCGGCGCGTGCATTTTGCCGAAGTGCCGGAATGCACGCCCGCCGATGGCCAGCCGCCGCGGCCCAGAATGGCCTGATCCCCATGGCCTGAATGAAAAAGGGCCGGCCCGCATGGCGCGGGCCGGCCCTTTCTTCAGCCCTGCGGCTGGCCGATCAGGCGGCGCCAATCGCGTGCTGCGCGATCATGCAATAAAGCATGGGGAACGACAGCAGGAAGTTGGTGCGCGAGAAGATCATCGCCGTGGTGCCGGCCTTGGCCTTCTGTTCCGGGGTGCCATCCACGATGCCCAGCGCGATCTTTTGGTTCGGCCAGATCAGGAACCACACGTTGAACGCCATGATCAGGCCCAGCCACATGCCAAGGCCAATCACGCGTTGACCTTCCTGGAAGGTGAGCGCCTGCACCAGATTGGCGCCCGACAGGCCGATGCCGGCCAGGACGGTGAGCAGCGAACCATGGCGGAAATAGAGCAGCGCCTTGGGGGCGATATATTTGGTCACGCCCGGCTTCAGCTCGGCCGGCACGCTCGGCATGGTGGGGATCTGCACGAAGTTGAAATAATAGAGCAGACCGATCCACAGGATGCCGGCCCAGACGTGGATGACGCGCAGGAAGCCCATCACCCACGAGCCCGCGTCAGCGACGATCAGCCCGCCGTGGAAGGCCATGATGACGCCAACCATGGCCAACAGGCCGATGAGCAGCGCGTTTGACAGTTTGCCGAGAATTGCAGCCATGAAATATTGCCCCGAAGAATTGCGTTCGGCCCCCTATAGGCGACCGATACGCTCTTGTTAAGGGGCTGGTGTCACGCCGGCAAGAAGCGGCGGCGGCGCATGGCCGCACCCACCAGGCCAAAGCCGCTGAGCAACATCGCCCAGCTCGCCGGTTCCGGCACGCTGCCGGCCAGCGTCACCTGCTTGCCCGACACGCCAAACTTCACCCACTCATCGATCTGGCCGATGCTGCCGGTGATGTTGTTCACCTGGGCATTGACCTTGCCCGACAGCGTCCAGCCGAAATCCCAGAAATCGGTGTTGGTCAGCAGCCATTGCGAGGCAAAGCCGGGGCCGACTTCAGGGGAATTGGGATTGCTGAGGTTGGTGGCCGGCGTCACCGTCTGGGTGGTGATGATGCTGCCGCGCAGGCCGGCGGCAGGCGCAGTGAAGGCGACATCCGACAATGTCACCACCGGGGCATAGCTGTTGCCGGGATTGAGCGGGCGCACCCGGCTCGACACTTCCAGATGCAGGGCGTTCATGCGCAGCTCGCCGGGGCTGAGCAAGGTGCCCGATGGCTGCCCGGTGGCCGGTGCCGCGCGCAGTTCGGCGGCGCTGGCGGTGGGCGTGGGCACCAGGCCCGGCGCGAATGTGCCCCAGGCCAATGACCGCGTGACATCGGCCGGGCTGGTCAGGCTGAACACCATGCCCTGGCCCACGATGTTGCGCAGCGAGAAGCTGAAGGTGACATTGTTGAGCGCGCCCAGATTGCCGATCCCGGCCTGAATGAAATTGCTGCCGCCCGTCACGCCCATGGTGCCGCCACCCGAATCGAGCGACAGATCGAAATTGGTGGGCGACACGCGATATTTGGCGCCCATCACCAGATTGCCGATGCTCGCCACCTGCACCCCAGGCCGGTTGATGGCGACATAATCGCCGGCCGCTGCCGCCGTGGCCGGCAACACCATGGCCGCAAGCAGCGCCGTACGACCATGGACACTAACATTGTAATTCATAATATGAATCCGTTCATCAATCGTTGACGCAGACGTCATATCTCAGTTTTCCTGAACATAAAAGTAAAGATTTTATTAACAATGCTCCCTCTTGCCGCAGCGCCGCATCTCGCCTATACGCCGCTCATCCCTGCATGACTGGTTGGTTTGCAGGCTGCGCGGCCCCGCTGCGCGGCGGCAACCGGCTTTGGCCCATGCAGCAATGGAGACTGATTTGGCCCCGACTGATCTTGATGCCCGGCTGCATGCCATCATCGCCCCCGTGGTGGCGGCGATGGGTCTGGATCTGGTGCGCATCCAGCTTTCCGGCCAGCCCGGCAGCCTGACGCTGCAGGTGATGGCCGAGGATGCGGCCACCGGTCAGCTCACCATCGATCAATGCGCCAAACTGTCCCGCGCGCTCGATCTGCCTCTGGATGAAGCCGATCCGATCAACGGCGAATATGCGTTGGAAGTCTCCTCCCCCGGCATCGACCGCCCGCTCACCCGGCCCAAGGACTGGCTGGCGTGGATCGGCCACGAAGCCAAGATGAAGCTGGAGCCCAAGCTGGATGGCCGCGCCCGCGCCGTGGGCGATATTGCCGGGCTGGATGGCGATCATGTGCTGCTCACCACCAAGGTGGGTGAACCGCTACGCCTGCCGCTGGATCATATCCAGGGCGCCAAGCTGGTGTTGACCGACCGGCTGATCCGGGCCAGCAAGCCGCTCGACCCAACGGGCGCTGATGAAATCATCGAAGTCGGCGCTCCGGCCGACAACGACAATGAAACCCCTGACAACGATCCCAGCGAGGACTGACATGGCCACCGCAGCTACTGCCAACCGCGCCGAACTTCTGGCCATTGCCGATGCGGTTGCGCGTGAAAAATCCATCGATCGCGGCATCGTGATCGAAGCGATGGAAGATGCCATCCAGCGCGCCGCCCGCGCGCGCTATGGCGCCGAGAATGACATCCGCGCCAAGATCGACCCCAAGTCGGGCGAAACCCGCCTGTGGCGCGTGCTGGAAGTGGTTGAGGAACCCGAAGATTTCTTCAAGCAGATCAGCCTGAAGGATGCGCTGAAGAAGGACAAGGCCGCCGAGATGGGCAGCTATGTCGTCGATCCGCTGCCGCCGGTGGAATTCGGCCGCATCGCGGCGCAGGGCGCCAAGCAGGTGATCGTGCAGAAGGTGCGCGATGCCGAGCGTGAGCGCCAGTTCGAAGAGTTCAAGGACCGCCAGGGCGAGATCATCACCGGCGTCGTCAAGCGCGCCGAGTTCGGCCATGTCGTGGTTGATCTGGGCAAGGCCGAAGGCGTGATCCGCCGCGACCAGCAGATCCCGCGCGAAGTGCTGAAGCCCGGCGACCGGGTGCGCAGCCTGATCCTGTCCGTCCGCCGTGAGCCGCGTGGCCCGCAGATATTCCTGAGCCGCGCCCACGGCGATTACATGAAAAAGCTGTTTGCCCAGGAAGTGCCGGAAATCTATGACGGCATCATCGAGATCAAGGCCGTGGCCCGCGATCCGGGCAGCCGCGCCAAGATCGGCGTGATCAGCCGCGATTCGTCCATCGATCCCGTCGGCGCCTGCGTCGGCATGAAGGGCAGCCGCGTGCAGGCGGTGGTGCAGGAGCTGCAGGGCGAGAAGATCGACATCATCCCCTGGTCGCCCGACACCGCCACCTTCGTGGTGAACGCGCTGCAGCCGGCCGAAGTCACCAAGGTGGTGCTGGACGAGGAAGAGGGCCGCATCGATGTGGTGGTGCCCGATGATCAGCTGTCCCTCGCCATCGGCCGCCGCGGCCAGAATGTGCGCCTGGCCTCTGCGCTGACCGGCAAGCAGATCGACATCATGACCGAAGCCGACGAAAGCGAGCGCCGGCAGAAGGAATTTGTCGAGAAGTCCGAAATGTTCCAGACCGAGCTGGACGTGGATGAAACCCTGGCCCAGCTGCTGGTCGCCGAAGGCTTCTCCGAACTGGAAGAGGTCGCCTATGTCGATCTGTCCGAAGTCGCCAGCATCGAAGGCTTTGACGATGATCTGGCCACCGAGCTGCAGAACCGCGCCGTCGAAGCACTGGAGCGCCGCGAAGCCGCGGCCCGTGAAGAGCGGCAGGCCCTGGGTGTCGAGGATGATCTGGCCGCCATCGAGGGCCTGACCGAAGCCATGCTGGTGGTGCTGGGCAAGAAGAACATCAAGACGCTCGATGATCTGGGCGATCTGGCCACCGATGAACTGGTTGGCCGGTCCGGCCTGCTGAAGGAATTCGGGCTTTCGGACGATGATGGCAATCGCATCATCATGGCCGCCCGTGCGCACTGGTTCGCTGATGAGGAGGACGCATCAGCGGATGGAGCACAATGATCGCCTGATACCGGACAGTCCGGCCACCGCCAGCAGGCGCCAGAAGGACAGCGAACGCCGCTGCATCCTGACGGGGGAGTCTGCCCCGCGCCATGGCCTGATCCGGCTGGCGCTGGGGCCCGATGGCGCCGTGGCGGCCGATTGGTCGGAACGGCTGCCCGGCCGCGGCGCCTGGATCAGCGCCGATCGCAGCCTGTTTGACAGTGTGGCCGCCAAGGGCCGGCTGCGCGGTGCCCTGGCCCGCGCCTTCAAGGGCAACAGCTTCCAGCTTCCCGATGATCTGGACGGCCGCATCGCGGCCGGGCTGGAACAGCGCCTGCTGAACCGGCTGGGCCTGGAAAAGCGGGCCGGCACCCTGATCCTGGGCGGCGACCGGGTGCGGGAGGCGCTGGCCAAGGGCAAGGTGTTTGCCGTGCTGCACGCCGGCGATGCCCGGCCCGACGGGACGGACCGGTTGGACGGCATGGCGCGCGCCGTGGGCGAATCCCTGGGGGAGGCCATCCCGCACCACCGGCTGCCGATCAGCCGCGAGGCGCTGTCGCTGGCGCTGGGCAAGGACAATGTGGTGCACATGGCGCTGCTGGACGAAGGCGCGGCGGCCCGGGTGCTGGCCGATGTGGAACGACTGGGCGGTTTCAGCCGCCCGAACCCGATTGAATCGACGAATGACGGGACGGACAGCGCAACAACCATTGCCCTGACGTCCGGCGAAAGGCATTAGGCGGCGGATTATGAGTGACGACAACAAACCAAAACTGGGCATGCGTGCCCCCCTCGGCCTGAACAAGTCGGTCGAGGTCGGCAAGGTCAAGCAGCAGTTCAGCCACGGCCGCACCAAGCAGGTGGTGGTTGAGGTGAAGCGCACGCGCGTGCTGCACCGGCCCGGCGATGCCGCGCCCGCCCCGGCCCCCGAACCGACACCGACGCCCGTTGCAACGCCCGCTCCCGCGCCGGCACCAGCGCCCACGCCCACGCCGGCTCCCGCCGCCGCCGTGACGCCGCCGGTGGCGCGCGCGCCCGAACCCGCCGCAGCGCCGGTGGCCAAGCCGGCCGACACCCCGGCGGTTGAGACCGCACCGCGCCCGCAGACGCCGCCGCCGGTGATGTTCCGCCCGGTGGAACGCCCGGCCCCGCCGCCACGGCCCGAAGCCAAGCCGGCCGAACCGCCCGCGGAAGCCAAGGCCGAACCGGCACCGGTGGAAGCCAAGGCCGAACCCAAGGTTGAAGCCCGGCCTGCCCCCGCCCCGACTCCGGCCCCGGCCAAGCCAGCGCCGGCACCTGCGCCCACCGCCGCCCGCCCGGGCCAGCGTCCGGGTGCAGCACCGCAGCGCCCGGCAGCTGGCGCGCCGCAGCGTCCGCGCATGAGCCCGTCTGAACTGGCCGCGCTCTATCAGCGCCAGGCCGAGGAAGACCGGTTGAAGCGGCTGGAAGAGGCCCGCATCCGCGAAGAGCAGGAGCGCGCCGCCCAGGAAGAGGAAGAGCGTCGCCGGCTTGAGGAAAAGCGGCTGATCGCCGAGGAAATCGCCACCCGCCCCGATCCGGTGCAGGAACCCGGCGGCATGGTGTTGCCCACCGACGTGTCCGACGATGATGATGATTCGATGCGGGTGCGCATCATCCCCGGCCGCAAGCCCGAAGCCGCCAAGTCGCCGCGCCTGAAGGTGGCCGATGATCGCCGCAAATCCGGCAAGCTCACGGTTACCCGTGCGCTGGATGATGAAGGCAACACCCGCGTGCGGTCGCTGGCCGCGCTGCGCCGCGCCCGCGAAAAGGAACGCGGCCGGCTGGGCAGCCAGGCCAAGCAGGTGCGCGATGTGACCGTGCCTGACATGATCACCGTGCAGGAACTGGCCAACCGCATGGCCGAACGCACCAGCAATGTCGTGCGCCTGCTCGCCCGCCTGGGCGTGCCGTCGGCCGCGGTGGACGAGATTGATCAGGACACTGCCGAAGTGGTGCTGACCGAATTTGGCCACAACATCATCCGCGTTTCGGAAAGCGACGTGGAAAAGGGGATGGTCGGCGAGGTCGATATCGATACCGACATGGTCACCCGCCCGCCGGTCGTCACCATCATGGGCCATGTCGATCACGGCAAGACCAGCCTGTTGGACGCCCTGCGCGGCACCAATGTGGTGAAGGGCGAAGCCGGCGGCATCACCCAGCATATCGGCGCCTATCAGGTGACGACGAAGGCCGGCGAGAAGATCAGCTTCCTCGACACGCCGGGCCACGAAGCCTTCACCTCGATGCGGGCGCGCGGCGCCAGCATCACCGATATCGTGGTGCTGGTGGTGGCCTGGGATGATGGCATCATGCCGCAAACCATCGAAGCCATTCAGCACACCAAGGCGGCCGGCGTGCCGATGATCGTGGCCATCAACAAGATGGACAAGCCCGGCGCCGACGCCCAGCGCATCCGCACCGCCCTGCTGCAACAGGATGTGCAGGTGGAAGACATGGGCGGCGACGTGATGGACGTGGAAATTTCCGCCATCAAGAAGACCGGCCTGGATGAGCTGCTGGAGAAGATCCTGCTGCTCGCCGAAGTGTCCGAGTTGAAGGCCAATCCGGATCGCAGCGCCGAAGGTTCGGTGATCGAAGCCCGGCTGGACAAGGGCAAGGGCCCGCTGGCCACCGTGCTGGTGCGGCGCGGCACGCTGAAGCGTGGTGACATCTTCGTGATGGGCCAGGAATGGGGCCGCGTGCGCGCCCTGACTGACGACAAGGGCGTGCAGATCAAGGAAGCCGGCCCGTCGATGGCGGTGGAAGTGCTCGGCCTGAACGGCGTGCCGCAGGCCGGCGACCCGGTGACCGTGGTGGAAAACGAAGCCCGCGCCCGCGAAGTGGCGGAATATCGCGCCGGCCTCGCCACCGCCAAGCGCACCGCCGGCAACGGCCCGGCCAATCTGGAAGACATGTTCTCGGTGCTGCGCGCCAAGAAGGTGCAGGACTTCCCGCTGGTCATCAAGGCCGATACCCAGGGCTCGGCCGAAGCCATTGCCGGCGCCGTGTCGAAGGTGGGCAATGATCTGATCCGCGCCAAGGTGCTGCTGGCCAGCACCGGCGGCATCACCGAAAGCGACGTGACCCTGGCCAAGGCCAGCGGCGCGCCGGTGATCGGCTTCAACGTCCGCGCCAATGCCAAGGCCCGCGAAATCGCCCAGCGCGATGGCGTGGCGCTGAAATATTACGATGTGATCTATGATCTGATCGATGATGTGAAGGCCGGCATGGCGGGCCAGCTTGGCCCCGAAGCGTTCGAAACCGTGGTGGGCCGCGCCCAGGTGCTGGAAGTCTTCCAGGCCGGCAAGATCGGCAAGGCTGCCGGTCTGCGCGTCACCGAAGGCTATATCAAGAAGGCCCTGCGTGCCCGCGTGATGCGTGATGATGTCATCATCTACACTGGCTCCATCGCCTCGCTGCGCCGCTTCAAGGAGGATGTCTCCGAGGTCAAGGTTGGTCTGGAATGCGGCATCACGCTGGCGGATTCCTCCGACGTGAAGGCCGGCGACATCATCGAGACCTATGAAGTCGAGATGAAGGAACGCAATCTTTGATTTGACTCCCCTCCCGCTTGGCGGGAGGGGCTCGCACCAACCCCCGGCCCCTCCCGCCAGGCGGGAGGGGAGGATAGAACAAATGCCCCGCACCCCATCCGCCACCGATCCCCAAGGCCGCCCGATCCGCCTGCAGCGCATCGGCGAACAGGTGCGCCACGCGCTGGCCGATATCATCGCGCGCGGCGATCTGCGTGATGATGTGATCACCCGCACCATCATTTCGGTGTCTGAAGCGCGGGTGACGCCGGATCTGCGGCAGGCCACCGTGTTCGTGAAGGCATCGAACGGCGATGATGATGCCGTGGTCAAGGCCCTGACCCAGCATCGCGGCTGGCTGCGCGGCGAGGTGGCCAAGCGGCTGGCAACCAAATACACCCCCGATCTCAGCTTCCGCCGCGACGAGAGCTTCGATGCCGGCGCCCGCATCGATGCCGTGCTGCGCCGACCAGAGATCGCCCGCGACCTGCCCGCCGAAACGCCCACCGCCCGCCCGTGGAAAAGCCTGGCCGACAGCCTGGGCGACGACGAGGATTGAACCTGCCCGGCTTGCAAGGCGCGCGTGAAATGGTCATATTGAATTGACCAATTCATGGAAACACGCATGTCCACCAGCCTCACTCTGTCCGCCAGCGATTTCAAGGCAACCTGCCTCGACATCATGGATCGTGCGCGCGCTGGCGCCATCGACGTGGTCACCATCACCAAACGCGGCCGGCCGCATGTCACCATCCGCTTTTCCAGCCCGCCTGCCATGGCCGCCGACCCGTTCGGGTGCATGAAGGATTGGGGGCCGCTGGTCCCTCCAGACCATGATTGGTCGGCCCCACTGGTCAGCGATGCCGAACTGGATGTGATGGTGGCAACCCTGGAACAGCAGTTTCGCGGCGAATGACGCCGGTCCATGCTGCTGCTTGATACATCGGTGCTGATTGCCATGGCGCTGGACCAGCCGGTTCGGCCGGCCGCGCGTGCTGCCATCATCGCCGCCGCGGGGGAGGCCAATCTGTGGATGTCGGCCATTTCGGCCTGGGAGCTTGGCGTGATTGCCATCCGCACCGGCCGCACCGGCCCGATGATGGGCGATCCGCGCGCCTATCTGCCCGAACTCATCCGGCGCACCGGGCTCAAGGTGGCGCCGATTGATCTGGAGATCGCCTTGGCCAGCAATTGGCTGCCGGAACCGTTTCACACGGATCCGGCGGACCGCATGCTGGTGGCAACGGCCCGGGTGCGGGATGCGCAACTGCTCACCAGCGACCGCAAGATCCTGGCCTATGCCGATGCCGGCCATGTGCGGGCGCTGGCGGCGTGACGGCTTGGCTGCCATCTGATACAGGACCAGCATGAACCGTCAGGAAGCCCTGCACCGGCTGCAAGCTGCCTCACCCCGCCTGAAGGCGGCGGGCGTGGGGGCGCTGTATCTGTTTGGCTCCACCGCGCGCGACGAGGCCGGCCCGGCCAGCGATGTCGATCTGTTCTTCGATCCGGCGCACAACCGGCTGAGCCTGTTCGATGTGATGGAAGTGCGCGACATTGCGCAGGAGCTGGTGGGTGTGGCCGTGGATGTGATGACCCGTGGTTCGATCCACCCCTATCTGAGGCAACGCATCGAAGCGGAAGCCATCCGGGTGTTCTGATGGTGAAACGGTCGCAGCGGATGCGCCTGCTCGACATGGCAGAGCAGATTGCCGCCATTGAAGCGGCCATGATCGGCCGCAGCTTGACGGATTTGCAAAGCAACTGGATGCTGCGCCAGGCGGTCGAGCGCGGCATCGAAATTATTTCCGAAGCCAGCCGCCATGTTGATCCAGCCCAGTTGGCGCAGCATCTGCGGGTGCCGTGGCGACGGGTGGCCGATACCGGCAACTGGCTGCGCCATGGCTATGACAAGGTGGAACCCACGCTGATCCTGTCCATCGTGCTGGATCATTTTCCCGCGCTCCGGATGGCCGTATCAGCGATGCTCGCCATCACACCCGAGGATTGACCATTTCCACACCCTCACTCAACGGCTGGATCATCCTCGACAAGCCGCTGGGCCTGTCCAGCGCGCAGGGCGTGGCCGCCGTGAAGCGAACCTTGCGCACCGCAGGCCTGCCCATCCCGCGCATCGGCCACGGCGGCACGCTCGATCCGCTCGCCACCGGCGTGCTGCCGATCGCGCTCGGCGAAGCCACCAAGCTGGCTGGGCGCATGCTCGATGCCGCCAA
>JAIXQY010000020.1 GCA_027485485.1 Sphingomonadales bacterium
GAGCTGACCAAGGAAGAACTGGCCAAGGGCGAAGCCAATCCTGACCATGTGCTGCGCATCTCGCGCCTGCCCGAACAGGCCCGCCGCACCACCGGCCCGCGCTACACGCCGGTGTCCAAGCGGCAGGACAAGCCGGATGGCATATTGTGGATCATCAAGAATCACCCGGAAATCACCGATGGCCAGATTTCCAAGCTGATCGGCACCACCAAGACGACGATCGCCGCCATCCGCGACAAGAGCCATTGGAACTATGCCAATCTGCAGCCGCGCGATCCGGTGACGCTGGGCCTTTCGAGCCAGCGCGAGCTGGACGGCATGGTCGCTGCCGCCGCCAAGAAGGCCGGTATCGATACCAGCGTGGACCCGGAAAAGGCCGAAGCCCAGCGCACCGCCCTGATCAACCAACTGCAGGCCGAGCGCCTGGCGGTTGGCGTGATCCCGACCGAAGCGTTGACGGCGGAAACGCTGTTCAAGAAGTGAGTGCATGATCCTCCTCCAGAGGGGGAGGACCTTGATGGCTTGCCCCTATTCCTCGCGGCCTCCCAAAGGCAGCGGCAGCTCGCGCGGCGGTTCGTGATCCAGCAGACCGGCGGCCTTCAGATCGGCAAGGCCGGGCAGATCGCGGCGGTTGGCCAGGTTGAAATGGGCCAGGAATTCCGGCGTGGTGGCATATTGCAGCGGCCGGCCCGGGGTTTCGCGGCGGCCGGCCGGGCGCACCCAGCCGGCTTCCATCAGCACGTCAATGGTGCCGCCTGATACGGCAACGCCCCGAATTTGCTCGATTTCCGGGCGGGTCACCGGCTCGTGATAGGCGATCACCGCCAGGGTTTCGACCGCCGCGCGGGAGAGTTTCTTCACGGTTTCCCGGGCGGTGCGCAGATAATGGCCCAGATCGGGCGCAGTCTGGAATTGCCAGCGGCCGCCGCGCTCCACCAGGTTGATGCCGCGCGGCTCATAGGATGCAGACAGCGCTCGCAGTGCCGGCAGCAGATCGCCGCGTTCGCCCACAAAGCGGGTGAGCTCGGACAGCGTCAACGGTGCCTCGGCGGCGAACAATATGGCTTCCAGCGCGCGGGTCAGCGCCAGGTCTGGCATGTCATCCGTCATGGCGGGGCTTCAGCAGGATGGGGGCAAAGGCCGCGCCCTGGCTCAGGGTCGCCTTGCCCTGGCGGGTGAGTTCCAGCGCGGCGACAAAGCTGGAAGCGAGCACGGAACGGGCATAGGATTCATCGGTGAGATCGCCGGGCAGGAAGCGCGAAAGCTCGGTCCAATCCAGGCTGCGGCCCAGAAGATATTCAAGCCGTTCAATGGCTTCGTCCAGCGCCATCACCGCGCGTCGCCGCACGACATGCACCGACTTGGTGCGCCGCGCCGTGATCGCGCCATAAGCGGTGAGCAGATCATAATAGCTGCAATCATAAACCGCGCGCCGCTCGGTGGCCAAGCCTTCGGGTTTGGGCCGGCGGAACATGTCCCACCCCAGTTGCGGGCGGGCGAGCAGCCTTTGCCCGGCGTCGCGCATGGCCTCCAGCCGTTGCAGCTGGAACTGGAGCTTCAGCGCCAGTTCGGCCGGATCAGGCTCCGCCTCCGGATCCTTGGGCAACAGCAGCAAGGACTTGAGATAGGCCAGCCAGGCCGCCATCACCAGATAATCGGCGGCCAGTTCCAGGCTGAGTGCCTTGGCTTCGCGAATGAAATCAAGATATTGATCCACCAGCGCCAGGATCGAGATCTGCGCCAGATCAACCCTTTGCGCCCGCGCCAGCGTGAGCAGCAGATCGAGCGGCCCTTCCCACGCGCCCAGTTGCAGGATCAGCTGGCTGGCCGCAGGGGCGGTGCGCACCGACTGGCTGAAATCCTCCGGCTCGCTCACGCCGCCAGCCTAGGCCAGCGCCAGCAGCGCATCGCGGGCGGCGGCCCACTTGGCCACCGGGGCATCATCCCCCGGCCCGAACCAGGCCATGGCGGCGGCCAGACGGGCGGCCGCGGCCTCGCCCATCACCGGCGCGGCCTCGACAATGCTGCGCATCTCATTGAAATCGCCGGAACAATGCAGGGCGATGTCACAGCCCGCTTCAATGCTGGCCAGCGCTCGGGCGCCAAAGTCGCTGAGCGCGTTGCTGCCCGGCGGGTGGCCGCCCGATTGCGGATTGCCCAGCGCGTGCATGCCCAGATCGTCGGACATCAACAGGCCGCCAAAGCCGATATCATTGCGAATATAATCAATCACTTGCGGTGACAGCGTGGCGCACCGTTCCGCATCGATCGCGGTGTAGGTGATGTGCGCCGTCATCGCCATCGGCGCATTGGCCAGCCGGCGGAAAGGCAAGAAATCGCGCTCCAGCTCGTCGCGGCTTGCTGTCAACACCGGCAGTTCCAGATGACTGTCAGCCCGGGCGCGGCCATGGCCGGGTATGTGCTTGACAATGCCGCAGATTCCGCCCGCCTGAAAGCCATCCAGCACCGCCTTGCCCAGGGCTGCCACCACCAAGGGTTCGGTGCCAAAGCTGCGATCGCCGATGATGTCGTGGCCGCCGGGATCACGCACGTCGAGCAGGGGCAAGCAATCGACGTTGATGCCCAGATCACGTAGCAGGGCGGCCAGGGCCAAGGCATTGAGTCTGCAGGCTTCTATCGCGGTAATCGGTGCCTTGTCATACAGGCGGCCAAACACCTCGCCCGGTGGAAACTCGGGCCAGTGCGGCGGGCGCAGCCGGGCGACGCGGCCGCCTTCCTGATCGATCAAAATCGGCACATCACGCCCGGCCAGATCGCGCAAACTGGCGGTGAGCGCCCGCACCTGATCGGGCGATTCCACGTTTCTTTTGAACAGGATATAGCCGGCGGGATCAGCACTGCGGAACAAAGCCGCCTCGTCGGCCGACAGGGCCAGGCCGGCCAGCCCGAAGATCACCGGCTGCATCATTTCTTCACCGCTTCACAGGCGCCGCCGGCGGCCAGTATGGCCTTGCAGGCCTTGTCTGCATCACTGGTCACGCCGCGCACGCGCCACAAGGTCTTGCCGGCCGCGTTGGTCAATTTCTGCACTTGCTTGCCGGTCAGCCCGGCCTTGCCGGCCACGCGGGTCCATTCCTCCTCCGCCTTGTCGGCGCTGGAAAACGCACCGATTTGCACTGTCACGGTGGCGGCGGCTGGCGCTTTGGTGGCAAGTGGTGGCGGATTTGCCGGCGCGGGTGGCCGAACGACCACGGCGGGTGCCGGCTTGGGCGCAGCTGGCCTGGCCAGCGGTGCGGCGGCCGGCGGCGCCGGTCTGGTGCCGGCTGGTGGCAGCACTTCCACCGGCACCGGCTGCCCGGCCGGCACCGGCGCCGGGGCGGCCAGCGGCGCGGCCGGGGCGCCTTCGGGCGGCATCAGATCGCGCGGGCGGCCCACTGGTTCTTCCGGCAGGGCGGTCATGTCGATCACGCTGGCCAGATCCTGGCCGCGCACGGCTTCATGGATCACCTCGCCATCGCCCTCCACCGCCATGCCCTGGCGGTCTGCGGGCGGCACCTTCCACGGGCCGGGATCGGCTTCGATCAACGGCGCCTGGGCGGCCTCCATATATCCCTGTGTGCTGCCACTGTCCTTGCGGCCCAGCAGCATCAGCAGGGCCACGGCGGCCACCGCGCCCAGCGCCAGCACGGCAATCGCGATGTTCAGCCAGCCGCGCTGCGGCGCCGGGGCCTGCAGCGGCTGGGCTTCGGCCAGCCAGGGCGCGTCTTCATCGCGATTCGCCATCAGTGCAATTCCTCTGCCGCCGCCACGCCGATCACGGCCAGCCCGGTGCGGATCACCTGGCCCACCGCACGCGCCATGGCCAGCCGCGCCGAAGTGAGATCCGGCCGCTCCGTCAGCACAAAGCGCTTGGCCGGATCATCATTGCCGGCGTTCCACTGGCTGTGGAAGGCGGCGGCCAGATCGCCCAGATAAAAGGCGATGCGGTGCGGTTCGCGCGCTTCGGCGGCCTGTTCGATCAGGCGCGGGAAGGTGGCGGCCAGCTTCACCACCGCCAGTTCATCGGCATCCAGCAGCGCCAGATCAGGTTCGGGCAGCGCCATCCCGGCTTCGGCCAGCTTGCGGCCCAGGCTGGCGATGCGGGCATGGGCATATTGAACATAGAACACCGGGTTGTCGCGGCTTTGCTCCACCACCTTGGCGAAATCGAAATCCATCATCGATTCCGGCCGCTTGGTGAGCATCACGAAGCGCACCACGTCCTTGCCCACTTCCTCCACCACCTCGCCCAACGTCACGAAGGTGCCGGCGCGCTTCGACATTTTCACCGGCTCACCGCCGCGCAGCAGCTTCACCAGATTGACGATCTTGATGTCCAGCGGCACCTGCCCATCCGAAAGCGCCTTCACCGCCGCCGTCATCCGCTTCACATAACCGGCGTGATCGGCGCCAAAGATGTTGACCAGCGCATCATGGCCGCGCGCCAGCTTGTCCCAATGATAGGCAACGTCGCCGGCGAAATAGGTCCAGCTGCCGTTGGACTTCATCATCGCCCGGTCCTGATCGTCGCCGAATTGCGTGGAGCGGAACAGGGTCTGCGGGCGCGGTTCCCAATCCTCGCCGGCATCGCCCTTCGGCTTTTCCAGCACGCCTTCATAGATCAGGCCCTTGGACTGCAGGCGGTCAAGCGCCTCCTGCACCCGCGCGCCCAGCGAGGCTTCGGAGAAATAGACATGTTGTTCGATGCCGAGCAGCGCCAGATCGGCGCGGATACGCTCCATCATCAGGGCAACGGTGCGGGTGCGGAACAGCACCAGCCATTCGGCTTCATCGGCGCCCACGTAACGGTCACCAAATTCGGCCGCCAGCCCGGCGCCCACCGGCACCAGATAATCGCCGGGATACAGGCCCTCGGGGATTTCAATCGTCTCGCCCAGGGCCTCGCGATAGCGCAGATGGGCGGAGCGGGCGAGCGTATCGACCTGGCCGCCAGCATCGTTGATATAATATTCCTTGGTCACGTCCCAGCCCGCAAAGGCCAGCAGGCCGGCCAGCGCATCGCCCACCACCGCGCCGCGGCAATGGCCCATGTGCATCGGCCCGGTGGGATTGGCGGAGACATATTCGACATTGATGCGCTTGCCGGCACCCACCGTGCTGCGACCATAATCGCCGCCGCTGCCCAGCATGGCGTTGATCTGATCATGCCACACGCTGTCGGCCAGCTTGAGGTTGATGAAGCCCGGCCCGGCCACATCGGCCGCGGTGATGCCGGGCTGGCCGCGCAGCACCGCCACCAGCGCTTCGGCCAGGGCGCGCGGGTTCAGGCCGGCCGGCTTGGCCAGCGCCATGGCGGCGTTGGTGGCCAGATCGCCATGGCTGGCATCGCGCGGCGGCTCC
>JAIXQY010000136.1 GCA_027485485.1 Sphingomonadales bacterium
CTGGCGGGATCAAGCATCATGGGATCAGGCCGCCGCGCGGTTCCACGGCATCACCGCCAGCAAGCGGGCCATGCCGCACCAGCCGCTGGCCCCGGCAAAGCTGAGCCCGGCGCCCACGAACGCCGCCAGCCCGAACCAGGGCGGAGCGACAAGGAAGCCCAGCGTCACGCCAGCCAGCACCAACAGGCCGGCGACGATCTGCACCTGGCGCATCAATGGCAAGGGCAGGGCGCCATCACGGCCAGACAATGGCAGGCCCGCCTTGGCCCAGCCGCTGATGCCGCCATCCAGCACCATACCGGTGCCGGGCGGCACCAGCGCGGCGAGGCGGGCGGCGTTGGCACCGGTGCGCTTGCCGCTTTGGCAGGTGAAGATCACCGGCAGCGCCGACGAGCAGGAAAGCGGCCCGGCATCGGGCAGGGACAGCGGGTGCGAAACCGCGCCGCCCACATGGGCAGCGGCAAATTCATCGGCTTCGCGCACATCAACCAGCAGGGCACCGCCCGATTGGATCAGGCGGGCAGCGTCGGCGGCTTGGATGGGGGTGAGCATGGTTCAATGTCCTTCCGGGGGGCAGTAGATTTCGGCGAGCGTTGCGATGATCCGCTTCACGGCGGGATCGGCGATGGCATAGAAGATGGCCTGGCCTTCGCGCCGTGTGACCACCAGGCCATCGGCCCGCAACCGGGCCAGATGCTGCGACAGCGCCGATTGCGACAAATGGCTGGCCAGTTGCCCGGCCTGCAGTTCGCCGGCCACAAGCTGGCACAGCACCAACAGCCGGCCATCATGGGCCAGCGCCTTCAACATGCGGCTGGCCCGCGCGGCGGCGGCTTCGAATCGGTTCAGTTCATCGGGCGTCATGGACCCAATATATTAGTTGATTCTAATTTAGCAATGTCTAATATGAATCACACAAGGAGTCGCCCGATGACCAAGCCCGATGTGATGCCATTCTTTGATGCCGCCACCTTCACCTGGACCTATCTGGTGAGCGACCCCGATACCGGGGCTGCCGCCATCATTGATCCGGTGCTGGATTATGAACCCAAGGGCGCCACCATATCCCACACCGGGCTGGAGCGCTTGCTGGACACCATCGCCCAGCGCCGGCTGACCCTGCGCTGGATCATGGACACGCATGCCCACGCCGATCATCTTTCCGGCGGCGACTGGCTGCGGGAGCGCACAGGTGCTCCGTTGGTGATCGGCGCCCATATTGCCGAGGTGCAGCGGGTGTTTGCCCCGCGCTTTGCCATGGATGATCTGCCCACCGATGGCCGCCAGTTCGACATGCTGGCCAGCGAGGGCACCAGCTTTGCCATCGGGCAACTGCCGGTGCAGGTGATGCACACGCCGGGCCACACGCCGGCCTGTGTCACCTATGTCATTGGCGATGCAGCCTTTGTGGGCGACACGCTGTTCATGCCGGATTATGGCTCCGCCCGCTGCGATTTTCCCGGCGGCGATGCGGCCATGCTGTACCGGTCGATCCGGCGCATAGTGGCGCTGCCGCCGGAAACCCGCATCTTTGTGGGCCATGATTATCTGCCGGCCGGGCGCAGCGAATATGCCTGCGAAACCAGCGTCGCGGCGCAGCGGGCGGGCAATATCCATGTGCACGAAGGCGTGAGCGAGGCGGATTTCGTCGCCATGCGCCGGGCGCGCGATGCCACGCTGGCGCCGCCGCTGCTGATCCTGCCCAGCCTTCAGGTGAACATCGATGCTGGCCGACTGCCGCCCGCCGATGCCGCTGGCCGCCGCTTCATGAGCCTGCCGATCTCCATCACCTGAACCGCTTGCCGTTCGCGCCCCGGCTGCTATCGATTGGCCAACTGGGGAGAATGACCATGCGTACAAATTTGTGGGCGGCAGGCCTGATGGTGCTGGTGGCTGCGCAGGCGACGGCGGCCGAAACAACCAAGCCGGCCCCTGCGGGCATCGAAACGCTGTTGTCGGGCCTGAAATGGCGCAACATCGGCCCGGCGCGCGGTGGCCGCTCGATCTCGGCCACTGGCAGCGTGGCGCGCCCTCATGAATATTGGTTTGCCGCCACCGGCGGCGGCCTGTGGAAAACCACCGATGGCGGCACCCGCTGGAACCCGATGACCGACGGGAAGGTGGACACCGCGGCCTTTGGCGGCGTGGCGGTGTGCGAGGCGAACCCTGATATCGTCTATGCCACCACCGGCGAAGCCCAGCTGCGCGGCAATATCCTGCCCGGCAACGGCGTGTGGAAAACCACGGACGGCGGCAAGACCTGGGCCAAGATCGGCCTGGCCAATGTCCATAATTTCAGCCGGGTGCGCATCCACCCCAAGAACTGCGACACGGTGCTGGTCGGCGGCTTTGGCCATTATGGCGCCGACAATGAAGATCGCGGCCTGTTCCGCACCACCGATGGCGGCAAGAACTGGACGAAAACCCTCTATCGCGACGCCAAGACCGGCGCGGTGGACATCAGCATCGATCCCACCAATCCCGATACTGTCTATGCCGCCCTGTGGGAGGCGTGGCGCAAGCCTTGGGGCATGTCGTCGGGCGGGCCCGGCTCCGGCCTGTTCAAGAGCACGGACGGCGGGGCCAGCTGGGCCGAAATCACCCGCGCCCCCGGCCTGCCCAAGGCTGGCCTGATCGGCAAGATCGGGGTGAGCGTGTCGCCGGTCGATCCAAATCGGGTTTACGCCATTATCGAGCATGAGGCCGAAGGCGGCGTTTATGCCAGCAACGATGCCGGCAAGACCTGGGAAAAGCGCAATGATACCCGCGATTTGCGCCAGCGCGCCTTTTATTACACCCGCATCGTGGCCGATCCCAAGGAAAAGGATCGCGTCTATGTGCTGAACGTCAATTTCCACCGCTCCGATGATGGCGGCAAGAGCTTCCCGAAAAAGATCCGCGTGCCGCATGGCGACAATCATGATCTGTGGATCGCGGCCGACAACAACAACCGGATGGTGCAGGCCAATGATGGCGGTGCCAACGTGTCCGTGAATGGCGGCACCAGCTGGACCCGGCAGGATTTCTCCACCGCGCAAATCTATCGTCTCAGCCTCACCGCGCACCAGCCCTGGTATGCCTGCGGCGGCCAGCAGGACAACAGCACCATCTGCGTACCCAGCCGGGCCTGGGGCCATGAAAATGTGCTCGGCGGCGCCTATGGCATTGCCGTGGGCGGCGGCGAAAGCGGCTATGTCGCGCCCGATCCGCGCAATCCCAACATCTTCTATGCCGGCAGCTATGGCGGCCTGCTCACCCGTTATGATCATGCCACCGGCAAGAGCCGGGTGATCAATGTGCGGCCCGACAATCCCATGGGCTACAGCGCCGGCGACATTGCCGAGCGTTTCCAGTGGACCTTCCCGATCTTGTTCGATCCGCACGATCCGGCCACGCTCTATGTCACGTCCCAGCATGTCTGGAAAAGCCGTGACGAAGGCCAGAGCTGGCAGAAGATCAGCCCGGATCTCACGCTGGCCGATCCCGCCACGCTGGGCCCCTCGGGCGGCCCGATCACGCTGGATCAAACCGGCGTGGAAACCTATGCCACCGTCTTCGCCCTGGCCCCGTCGCGGCGGGAACCCGGCGTGATCTGGGCCGGCAGTGATGACGGCCTGGTGCACATCACCCGCGATGGCGGCAAGGCCTGGGCCAACATCACCCCGCCGGCCCTGCCGAAATACGCCAAGATCACCACAATCGAAGACAGCCAACACAGCCCCGGCACAGCCTATGTGGTGGCGCACCGCTTCCTGCTCGATGATTTCACGCCGATCGGCTTCAAGACCAGCGATTATGGCAAGTCATGGACGGCGATCACCGCCGGCCTGCCCGCCGATGAAATGGTCCGCTCGATCCGCGAGGATGTCAGCCGGCCGGGCTTGCTCTATTTGGGCACCGAACGCGGCGTGATGCTCAGCTTTGATGGTGGCAGCACGTGGCAGGCGTTGCAGGCCAATCTGCCGTCGGTGCAGGTTGCCGATCTGGCGGTGAAGGGCAATGATCTCGTGATTGCCACCCATGGTCGCGGCTTCTGGGTGATGGAGAACATCAGCCTGCTGCGCCAGGTGCAGCCCGGCATGGCCGCCGAAACCCGGCTGTTCGCACCGGCCGCCGCCATTCGCGGGGTCGATGCCGGGGTGGCGATTGACTACAACCTCGCTGCTGCGCCCAAGTCGCTGGCGCTGGAAATCCTCGCCGGCGATGGCCGCGTGATCCAGCGTTTTGACGGCAAGGCCGAGGAAAAGGACAAGAAGCCCGAAGCCGCTGGCGGCGATGATGATGATGATTTCGGCGGCCGCCCGCCGGCCGTTCCCACCGCCGCGATGAAGCCGGGCATCAACCGTTTTGTCTGGAACATGCGCCACCCCGGCTATACCGGTTTTGACGGCATGGTGCTGTGGGCCGGGGCCAATCGCGGCATCATGGCGGTGCCCGGCAGCTATCGCGCCCGGCTGATCGTGGATGGCAAACCCCAGGAACAGGGCTTTGCCATCACGGCCGATCCGCGCCTGACGGTGGCACAGGCCGATCTGCAGGCGCGCTTCGATCTCGCCAGCCAGGTTTCGGCCAAGGTTTCGGCTGCCAACGAAGCGGTGCTGTTGATCCGCGGCATCCGCGCCCAGGCCGACGAACGCGCCAAGACAAAGCCGCTCCCTGCCGCCGTCGGCGGCCTGATCACCCGCCTGTCAGCGGTTGAGGCCGAGCTATATCAGGTGAAGAACCGCAGCAGCCAGGACCCGCTGAACTATCCGATCAAGCTCAACAACAAGCTGGCGGCGCTGTTGGGTGTGATCGAAGGCGGTGATGCGGCCCCCACAGAAGGCGCGCGGCTGGTGTTCGCCGATCTGTCGGCAAAACTTGCCACGCAGATGAGCGCGCTGGATACGGCGCTGGCCGAGCTCCCGGCTGCCAATGCTGCGCTGAAAGCGGCGGGCCTGAAGCCGCTGGAGAAGAAGGCACTGCCGCCGGCCGCGCCCAAGCCGGCAGGCGGCGGGGAAGAGGCGGAAAACCGCCGCTGGTAAAGACCCTCCCCCACAGGGGGAGGATTTGCTCACCTGATCGGCAGCGCCGTCGTGCTCTTCACATCCTCCAGGATGATCGATGATCGCGCCGTCGCCACTTCGGGCGCGGCCAGGATGCGGTGGCTCAACAACTGGTTGAAGCTGGCCAGATCGCGGGTGGCGACCTTCAATATATGGTCGGCCTCTCCGGTCAATTTCTGGCACTCAAGCACCTCATCCAGCGCCAGGATGCGGGCCCGGAAGGCATCGGCGGCGGCGGGTGCGTGGCTTTTCATGGTGATAAGCACATAGGCCATCAGGCCGATGCCCACCGATTGCGGTTCGATGATGGCGCGAAAGCCGCGCACATGGCCATCGCGCTTCAGGGCCGCCATCCGCCGCGAACATTGCGAGGCCGAAAGCGCAATCGCTTCGCCCATCTCGACTGGGCCGATATCGCCGCGTTGCTGCCAGATGTGCAGGATCTTGAGGTCAAATGGGTCAAGCATGCACTGGCCTTGGGCCATTGCCGATCAGCGCGCAAGGCCGGTGCCAATGCGACAATGGCGGTTCACCAAGAAAAAGCGGCGGTCACCCCCATGGGCAACCGCCGCTCAACACCGGTCATGCCAGCAGGATCAGCTTCTGCCGCCGCCGCGATTCACCGGATCGGTGCCGCGATCATCGGTTTCCGGGCCTTCGGCCGGGGCGGCCGGATCGGCAGCCGGGGCCATGGTATCGGCCGCCGGGGCCGCGGCATCAGCCGCAGGCGCTTCCACAGCCGGCGCCGCTTCGGCAGCCGGCGGCGCTTCGGCCGGGGCCTCTTCCTTCTTGTTGCAGCCAGCCAGAGCCAGGGCAGCCAGCGCCGCGCTGGCAAGCAAGATCTTGTTGGTCATCATCATTCCCCGAGTTGAATACCATAAACACGCGAATCGACCCGCCAACGGCGAGCAGAGCCAAGGATGCGACAAAGCGTACGGCCTGTCCAACCATTGCAAAGTTTACAATTTTGCGCCGATCTGGCGCAGCACCGCCTGAAACCGCGGCTGGGTGCGCAAGGGATCAAGCATCGGATCATGGCTGGCCAGTACCAGCCCCGGATCGCGCAGCGCCAGCGCCTGTTCCAGACTGGTCAGCGCGGCTTGCGTTTCGCCCCATTGCGCCAGCACTTCGGCACGCTGGAAATGCACGGCGTCGCCAAATTCGCGGATCAACTTGTCCATGTGCACGGCTCCGGCGGCGCGGCCACGCTGCTTGCCATCGATGATGGCCAGGCTGCGCATGCGGCTCACCGCGCCCTGTTCCAGTTCATAATGGCGGCGGGCAGAGGCGGTATCCCCCTGGGCCAGCGCCATGTCACCTAGCAGGCTTTGCACCGTGTTCATGTCAGGCTGCAGGCGCAGCGCGCTGGTGAAGGCGGTGCGGGCCTCTGGCCAGGCGCGGGCATTATACTCCACCAGCCCACGGCTGCGGAACACCCGCGGGTTGAGCGGATCGATCAGGGCCGCGCGGCTGACGGCTGTGCGCGCCACGGCAAAATCATCGACATGGGCAAAATATTCGGCACAGCCCGCCAGGATCGGCGCATTGCCCAGCCCCAACTCCATGGCCCGGCGATAGGGTTCGCGGGCGGCGGCGAGATCAAGCTGCGCCATCAGCAGATAGCCCAGCGCCGAATGGCCTTCGGCCATATCAGGCGCCAATGCGATGGCCCGGCGCGCCGAAACCAGGGCCCCGGCGCGCAGGCGATCGGCCTCGGTTGTGCTCGCCGCGTTGTTGGCCAGCGTCACCAGGCAGCGGGCGCGGGCTGCGTGGGCGGCGCCATAATCGGGATCGGCCTTGATGGCGGCATCATAGGCGGCCAGCGCCGCCCGATCAGTTTCGTCACTGGCCGCGGATTGATACAGCGCCTGGCCCTTCAGATAATGATCGAAGGCGGTGCTGCTGTGGGCGCTGCCCGGCCGCTGCCCGCGCCAGCCATCGTCCCGCGCCATGCTCGACACCAGCGCATCGGCCACGGTGGTGGCAATTTCGGCTTGCACCGCCAGCACATCAGCCAGGCTGCGGTCAAAGCTCTGGCTCCATTGTTCCAGCCCGGTGAGGCCTTCGACCAGGCGCACATAGATGCGCACCCGCCCGCCCGCCGGCCGCACCGTGCCCATCAACAGGCTGGTGACGCCCAGCGCCTTGGCGATCTTGCGCGGATCGGCATCGTTTTCCCGAAAGCCACTGGCCGATGCCGCACCCGAAACCAGCAGCTGGCGGTTCAGGGACAAGGTGGTGCGCAACTCCTCGGCCAGGCCGGCAACGAAATAATCATCCTTGGCATCGCCGGAAAGATTGCGGAATGGCAGCACGGCGATGGTGCCGGCCTGCGCCGGCTTGGGGCGCAGCAGCAGCCAGCCTCCACCCGCTGCTGCTGCCAGCGTCAGTCCGCCAGCCCCGGCCAGCACCAGCCGCCGGTTTGGCTGCGCCGGCGCAGCATCAGCCACCTGCCGAACCACCGGTGCCTCCGGGGCACGCCCCGAGACGGCCGCAATGCCGGCCAGTACCCGCAGGAACTGCGCATCATCGCTCTTGCCGGTCCAGCCGCTGATATCGATCACATGAAATTGCCGGAAGCCCAGCGGCGGCAGGCTGCCATCCAGGCTCAACGGCACCAGCCGGCCGCGATCCCGGCCCACGGCGGCTTCATCACGCACCCAATGGCTGTCGTTGGCCGCCTTGGACCACAGCACGATCACCGCATCCACCCGGTCCAGCGCGGCCTCGATGCTCGACTGGAAGGCCTCCCCGCCTTGCAGCATGCCATCCCACCACACCTGGCAGCCGGCGGCGAGCAGGGCCTTCACCAGCTGTTCTGCCCGCGCCGCATCGCCGCTGGCGTGGCTGACAAACAGGCTCGGCCCGGCCGTTGCGGCCGGTGACCCATTGGCCTGGCTGGCTGAATCACTCACGTTGCAGAACCCTCGCTGCGGCCAAGTTAGCGGCATTGCCGGCCAAAACACAGCCCCGTCTGTTGCTTTGCTCAACATGCCCACCAAACATGTGCAAATGGCCACAAAAGCGCACGAACCATGCACCAAGTTGGCCAAAGCCGCTGCAAATCGCACACCGCTTGGCGGCAAATCGCGCTATGCTGCTGCGCGCAACTTGCTTGGGGAATCTGCCGTGGCCGATCTGTTTGACAACCCGTTGGGCCTGGATGGCTTTGAGTTCATCGAATTCTGCGCGCCCGAAAAAGGCGTGCTGGAACCGGTGTTTGCCGCCATGGGCTTTGCCCTGGTGGCCCGCCACCGTTCCAAGGATGTGCAACTGTGGCGGCAGGGCGGCATCAACCTGATCGCCAATTATGAACGGCACAGCCCGGCCTGGTATTTCGCGGCGGAACACGGGCCTTCGGCCTGCGGCATGGCATGGCGGGTGAAGGATGCGACCAAAGCCTATGAAATTGCCTTGGAACGCGGTGCCGAACCGGTGGAAAGCCGCACCGGCCCGATGGAGCTGCGCCTGCCCGGCTTTCGCGGCATTGGCGGTTCGATCATCTATCTGATCGATCGTTATGGCGATGATCTTTCCATCTATGACATTGATTTCGTTTATGAACCGGCAGTGGATCGCAACCCCGATGGCGCCGGACTGCAGGTGATCGATCACCTCACCCACAATGTCTATGGCGGCCGCATGGCGCATTGGGCGGCCTTTTATGAACGCATCGCCGGTTTCCGCGAAATCCGTTTCTTCGACATCAAGGGCGAGTATACCGGCCTCACCAGCAAGGCGATGACGGCACCCGACGGCAAGATACGCATTCCCCTCAACGAAGAGGCCAAGGGCGGCAGCGGCCAGATCGACGAATTTCTCCGCGCCTATAATGGTGAGGGCATCCAGCATATCGCCTTTGCCTGTGATGATCTGGTGGCGGTGTGGGATCGGTTGAAGGCCAGCGGCGTTCGCTTCATGACGCCGCCGCCCGCCACTTATTATGAGATGCTTGGCGAACGCCTGCCCGGCCATGGCGAACCGGTGGCCGATCTGATGACCCGCGGCATCCTGCTGGATGGCACAACATCCGGCCCCAAGCGGCTGTTGTTGCAGATATTCTCTGAAACGGTGATCGGCCCGGTGTTCTTTGAGTTCATCCAGCGCAAGGGCGACGAAGGATTTGGTGAGGGCAATTTCAAGGCCCTGTTTGAAAGCATCGAGCGGGATCAGATCAAGCGCGGGGTGCTGGAGGTGACGGCATGACGACGCCCACACTCAAGCGCATCCACCATGTCGCTTATCGCTGCCGCGACGCCGCCGAAACCGTGGCCTGGTATGAGCGCGTGCTGGGCATGACTTACACCACGGCCTTTGCCGAGGATCATGTGCCCTCCACCGGTGCCTATGATCCTTATATGCATGTGTTTCTGGATTGCGGCGGCGGCAATGTGGTCGCCTTTTTCGAGCTGCCGAACCAGCCGGAGATGGGCAAGGACCCGAACACCCCGGCCTGGGTGCAGCATCTGGCCTTTGAGGTGGAGAATGAGGCCGAACTGATCGCCGCCAAGGCGCATCTTCAGGCCCAAGGCATCGATGTGCTGGGCCCCACCTGGCATGGCATCTTCAAGTCGATCTATTTCTTCGATCCCAACGGCCATAGGCTGGAACTGGCCTGCAACATCGGCACCGCCGAGCAATATGCGGAGCTGAAGTCGGTCGCCCCGCTGATGCTGGCCGAATGGGCGCAGACCAGGAAAGCCCCAAACCACGCTGCCTGGCTGCACCAACCGCCCGAACAGGGCTGAAATCGCATTGAGAAAGAACCTTGCAGTTTTTCCAGTTTGGACGAGTCTCGCGCGATTGCGCCCTGGTTTTCCGGCCTTTTCCTGTTGGCACACAGCCCACGCGTTCGATGGCAATATCGCATGCTTTGCCGCTGTAGGACAGGTTATTCCGGCGTCACATCCGGCGTCGTGTTGTCGATATCGCGCCACAATTTCCAGCCGCCAGCCTGCCATTTGTAGACGAGCATGGAGCGGCCGGCGCTGCGGACCGGTGCGGCGCCGCCGGGCAGTTGCGCGGTCATCCAATAGCGCGCGATGACGAAACCGAAGGGCTTGCTTGCCTGCACGTCCTCGGGCTCGAACCGGAAGCGCACCGTCGCGCCGCGATCCTTGAAGCGGCGCAGATAGGTGATGATGGCATCCGCGCCCTTGGCCACCGGCGCCTTGTCGGTCATCAGCCAGGCATCATCGGCATAGAGCGCGCGCAGGGCCGCCCAGTCCCCGGCGCCATAGGCGGCGTTCCACTTGTCCCCCTGTGCTTTCAGACTGTCTTCCAGGGGGCCGGCGCTGGCCGGCACAGCGATCATCAGGGCGAGGGCAAGGGCGGGGCGAAGATGGTTCATGCGCCCGAGTATTGCCAATTTGTCCGGACAAATCCATAGTCTTCTGACGGAGGTGGGCGATGCTGGCGGTGGTGTTGGTGATGGCAGCGGCAGCGGTGGAAACCGAGTCCCCGCGCGCCATTATCGAACGGGCCGTGGCGGTCGCCGGCGGCGAACTGTGGCTCAATCCGCAGACGTTGGTGCTGGAAGGCAGCGCCGATTTCTATGGCCCCACGGCGGCTGGCCCGGTGCGCCATGTTGATGAGTATCGCATGTGGCGGGCGATGGACCCCAATCGCAGCGCCGCCCACGCCGCCGATGGCAAGCTGCGGATCACGGCCAGGATGGCCGGCAAGACGCTGTTCGAGATCGGCTATGACGGGGCAACCACCTGGAACGACAAGGGCATCGTGCCCAAGGCCGAGGCCGACCGATATTGGGCGGAGAATTTCGGTTTCGGCATCATCCGCCAGGCGTTGAAACAGGGCTTCACACTGGAACGCGCGCCGGATCGCGACATCGGCGGCCATGCGCTGAAGATGGTGCGGGTGATCGATCCGGCCGGAGTGGCGACCTTGTTCGGCATCGACGCCAGGCGCCACTTCATCCGCTACATGGGCTTCGCCACCCCGCGCGGCTGGCATGAGCGTGTGTATGATGATTTCGTGATCGGCAAGAACCCGCGCTGGCTGCAGGCGCGGGAGGTGACGTTGTTTTACAACGGGGTGCGGCAGAACAGTGTCCACTGGAAACGCTTCACGGTGGGCGGCGCGATCCCCGACAGCCAGTTCAGCCCGCCACGCGAATTCACCACCATCGCCGGAGCCGCCAAATGACCGCCTGGATGATCATCACCGCCCGTATCCATGATCGGGAGAAGTTCATCACCGGCTATGGCCCGGCGGCGGCCAAGCTGGTGGCGCAGTTGGGCGGGCGCTACGTGATCCGCGCGCCGGGCGCTGCCCTGTTGGAAGGCGAAGGCATGGACGGCGCGTCGGTCGTCGTCTCCGAATGGCCATCACGGGCGGCAGCCGAGGCGTTCTGGAACTCTGCCGAATATGCCGAAGTCCGCAAATTACGCGACGGGCTGGCGGATGTGCAGGTGATGTTGGTGGGGGATTGAGATACACATTGTGTATCTGGCATGTTATGGTGCGCACAAGTCACAGCAAGAGGTGCAGCCATGGCGACGGTCAAGACAGCGAAAGCGCAATCACACGCCGTCAACCTGCGGGTGCGTGAAGAGGTGCGGGCGCTGATTGACCGGGCGGCGCGCAGCCGGGGCACCAGCCGTTCCGATTTCATGATTGATGCCGCCCGGCGTGCGGCAGAAGAAGCGCTGCTCGATCAATGTCTTGTGCAGGTGGATGCGGCCAGCTTCGACCATTTCGCCGCCGTGCTCGATGCGCCGCCGGCCAGTCCAGGTTTTCAGCGGCTGATGCAGGCAAAGACGCCCTGGCAGGCATGATCCTGCAGGCGCCGGCACCGCTCACCGCCGGGCATCTGGTGCGCGAATTCCAGTCCGGGGTTGCCAGCCTGGATGATTGGCTGGTGCGACGGGCGTTGGCCAATCAGGTTTCAGGGGCCTCGCGCACCTATGTCGTTGCCGATGCTGAAGGGCGCGTGCTGGCCTATTATGCGCTGGCGTCGGGCGCACTGGCGATGGTGGACGCGCCGGGGCCGATCCGCCGCAACATGCCGGACCCTATTCCTGTCGCCGTGCTGGGCCGGCTGGCGGTGGACCGGCGCGCCCAGGGGCAGGGGCTGGGGGCTGCCGTGTTGAAGGATGCGGTGCTCCGCGTGCAACAGGCAGCGCAGCTGCTGGGCATCAGGGGCGTGCTGGTGCATGCGATTTCGGACGATGCCCGCCGGTTTTACGAAGGTTTCGGCTTTGTGAATGCACAGAACCAGCCGTTGACGCTGGTGCTGTCGATCAAGACCTGAACCGGGATCAATATTCCTCCCGCCGCTCCAGATTCCGCTCCACCTCCGCCCGCGTCAGCCACAGCTGGCGGAAGCGCTTCTCGCCGAGCGCTTCCAGCTGGTCGCTGCGGTGGGGGGAGCCGGGCTGGCTGCTGTTGCCATAGCTCATGGTGGCGATGGCCCGCATCGGCGTTGAGAACAGGATCAGGTTGACCCAGGTTTCGCCGGCGGTGGGCACGCGGGTGCCATTGTTCCATGGGCCCCAGCTGATGGTGCGGAACAGGCCCAGCGGGCCGGCGCCGCCATGGCCGGGGACGGATATGGCTTCACCCGCGGCGAAGCGGGAGACATCGCCATAGCGGGGATCGATGCGGCCGTGGCGGGCTTTGACCGCCTGCGCGGCCGCCGCGAGCATGGCGGTGGCCGCCGCATCGTCGCGGATGCCGGCCGGCGTGTTCAGCGGATCGTCGAGCGTCCACGGCTTGGTATAGTTGCCTTCATCCGACAGGCCGGGGCCGGCGAAGCGCTTGGCCCATTCCTCGAACAATATGGCGGCGCGGGCATCGGCCTCGAAGCGATTGTCCCACCCGGCCAGCAGATCGCGGGCGGCGCGCACGTCCGGATCGGCGCTGCCGGCGCTGGCAGCCAGCAATGGGCCTTTCAGCCGTTCCGCCATCAGGCTGGTGGTGGTGAGCTTGCGGCGCTGGAACTCGGCGAAGCTCAACCGGTCATCGCCCATCAGCAGCCGGGCTGACATCTGGGCGCGCAGGCTCATGCTTTCGGTGGCGGCCACGTGCGCCGGAAAGGCGTCCGGCTTCAGCACGCGCGGCACCGTGTTCACCCAGGGCACATCATTGGCGTTCTGCACAAAGCCGCCGGGCGGATCGAGCGCCTTGGGCAGGCTGTCATAGGGTTCGATCTCGGTGGAGATCAGCTCGCTGCGGTCACCGGGGACGAGGCCGGACCAGAAGGCGTGGCTGCCGCCGGTCTTGTGTTTGGGCAGGATGCCGTTGGAAATATGGAACACATGGCCGGCGCGATCCGCGTAGACGATGTTGAAGCTGGGGATTTGCAGGCGTTTCAGGGCGCTTTCAAAACCATTGAAATCCTTGGCCTTGCCCATGTCGAGATAGGCTTGCAGCACGCCGGGGCGATCGAGGCCGGCAACACGGACGGCGACGGGCTTGCCCTCCACATCGAACACCGGGCCGTGCACGCTGTGGCGCTGCACCCAGGTCTCACGGCGAAGGCTGCCATCGGGTTGGCGGATGAGCATGGATTTTTTCACCAGCCGATAGACCATCCGCTTGCCATCGAGCCGATAGCCGTCGCCATCGGCTTCCAGCGCATAGCGGGTGGCGCCGAGCATGTTGTTGACGGTGTTGGTGAAGCCCAATTCGTTGTTGAAGGCAAAGCGCAGCACCGGCAGGCCGACCTGGGTGGCGCCATAAACGCTGTAGCCCGGCGCGCTGATCTGCGCCTCATAATAGGTGAGCGGCGAGGGCGCCCAGGGCAAGTGCGGATTGGCCAGCAACATGGCGGCGCCTTCGGCGGTGCGTTTGGGCGCCACGGCCCAGCCGTTGGAACCGCCATCGTCGCCCAGCCCGGTCGGGCCGGGTTTCGATGGGGGCGAGAGCATGCGGCCCATGGGGGCGACATAGAGAAATTGCATCAGCCGGTGGGCGTGGGCCATCACGTCCACCCCGGTGATGGGGAGGACGCGCTTGAGTTCGGCCGGGACATGATCGGGGTGGGCGGCCATCCAGGCGTTGATGCCGGCGGCAAAGCCATCGAGATTGGCGCGCATCTGGGGCGTTTGCGCCTTGTACCAGGCGATGCTGCGTTCCGGCACATCATGGCTGATCAGATAGCGATCGAGCGCGGCAAAGTCCGGCCCCCAATATTCGGCGGCCTTGGCCCGGCTTTCGCCATACATTTTCAACAGGATATTGCCGTGGCTGGCCGCTTGCGCCCAACCAAAGCCCTTGAAGGCGCCGGCTTCGGTGGCCGCCTCGATATGGGGGACGCCGTGCTTGTCCCACAACACGTCATCGGCGAAGGCCGGGGCGGCGCTGGCGATCAGCAGGGCAAACAGGGCGCGGTGCATGGACAGCCTCAATATTTCCTGAACTGGTTGTACCAGTTGATGACAGCCAGATTGGATTGCAGCCATTGCGAAGGCCGGCCCATGCCGTGATTGGCACCGGGCAGCCGCACCATCATGGCCGGCACATTGCGAAACTTCAGCGCCTGATAATAGGCCTCAGTCTGGGCGATGGGGGTGCGATAATCCTCCTCGCCGGTGATCAATATGGTGGGGGTGGTGACCTTGCCCACCAGGCTGAAGGTGGAGCGGCGCCAATAGAGGTCGCGATTGTCCCACGGGTTGCCGACCACCCAGTTGGACAGGGTGAGCGCCGGCAGATCGGAGGTGAGGCCCTGGATCGACCAGTCGGTGACCGGGCGCAGCGCGGCCGCAGCGTTGAAGCGGTTGGTCTGGCCGATGGCAAAGGTGGTGAGCACGCCGCCGCCGGAGCCGCCGCCGATATACTGGTTGCGGGCATCGGCCCAGGGGCGTTTCAGCACCTCGTCCATCCCGGCCATCAGGTCGCCGTGATCGGGGCCGGGATATTCGCCGCCATATTCGGGCGTGATGCCATTGGCGAACTTCTCGCCATAACCCGTTGATCCGCGCGGATTGGACCACAGCACGACATAGCCGGCAGCGGCATAAAGCTGGTGGGTGATGGAGAAATAGGGGCCATAATCGCCATTGGGCCCGCCGTGGATTTCCAGTGCGACCGGGTATTTTTTCGCCGGATCAAACCCCGGCGGATATTGCAGCCAGCCTTCGATGGTCAGGCCATCGGGGGCTTTCCAGGTCAGGCGCTCCATGGCGCCGATGGTCTTTTCGGCCCGCCATTTCTCGTTGAAGTCGATCTTGCCGATGAGCTTGCCGGCCTTCATCACGCCCAGCGCGGCGGGTCGGTCAGCCTCCACCGTGGTGAAGGCGTGGGTGTCGCCACCCATGCTCCAGTCGCCGCCGGAGGAGGGCAGATAAAGCCGGGTGCCGCCGATGGCAGGCACGATCAGCTTCGCAGCACCGCCCGACACCGGGATGGTGGCCACGCGCACCAGCCCGACATCACCGTATGACACGTACAGCGCCTTGCCGTCCTTTGCCCATTCGAACCCGCCCACCGGCCGGTCGAGCGCGGCGGTGAGATGCACCGGCTCACCGCCGCTCAGCCTGCGCAGCCACAGGCCGGGTTGGGCATAGAATTTCGTGGTCTTGGGGCTGCCGACCCACGCCAGCCATTGGCCATCGGGGGACAGGCGGGCGCCGCGCTCGCCGCCATCGATGCTGGTCAGCCGTTCTGGCGTGCCGCCACTGGCCGCGATGCGATAGAGATCGGATTCGCCGGCCAGCCGGTCGTTGCCGGGGCGCACGGCGGCGGCATAGATCAGGCTTTGGCCATCGGGTGCCCAATGTGCGCCGCCTTCGATCTGATCTTCATTGCCCTTGGTGAGCTGGGTTGGTGTGCCGCCGGCCACCGCCACCACGAACAGATGATCGGCACCGGCCTTGATGTAACCGCCATCGTTGGTGCGATAGCTCCAGTCGCTGATCACCCGCGGATCGGGCGCCCATGTGGCGCCGGCGGGTTTCTCCGGCATGCCGGCCACCTTGGGCATCGGCGCTTCCACCCGGGCCGTGAAGGCGATGCTTGCGCCATCCGGGCTCCATTCCAGGCCGCGCGGGGCGATGCTGCCGCTGGTGACGGGTTTGCCCACGCCTTCGGCCACATCCAACACCCAGATCTGCGGCTTGCCCAGCCAGGGCGCCACATAGGCGATGCGCTTGCCATCGGGTGCCCACACGGCGCCACCGGCACCCGCCTGGCCGGCGATCAGCAGGCGCTTGTCCAGCCCGGTCTTGCCAACCGTCGCCAGCCACCATTCGGTGACCCGCCGATCCGTCTGGATATCGAACTGCATACGGGTGAACAGCACCTGCGCGCCATCAGGGCTCACCTCCACATCGTCGGTCATGCTGATGCGATAGAGATCGGCGGGTTCCACCGGGGTCGCAGCCCAGGCGGCGGTTGAGGCCAGCAAGGTGAGCGCGAAGAGAGCGGCTTTCATGTGTTTCCTGTCGTTTTCCCAAGGCAGATTGTGCAGGCTAGCAAGGGCACACTGGCCTGAACAGTGAGGATCCCGACATGAGCATCAGTTTCGACGCCTGGCGCAGCCGTTCGCCCTTTTATGACGAAACCCATGAGGCGGTGGCGCAATCGGTGCGCAAGTTCATGGCCGCCGAAGTGCTGCCCAATATCGACCAGTGGGAGGCCGATGGCGAGCTGCCCCGCGCGCTGCACAAGAAGGCGGCGGCGGCGGGCATATTGGGCCTGAATTATCCGGAAGAATATGGCGGGCACAGCGAAGGCTTCGACGTGTTCCACGGCCTCGCCCAATCCGAAGAGCTGGCCGCCGCCGGGGCCGGTGGGCTGGGCGCCAGCCTGATGACGCACGGCATCGGCCTGCCGCCCATTTTGGCGCTTGGCTCTGACGAGATGAAGCGCCGCATCGCGCCGGACGTGCTGGCCGGGGACAAGATCATCAGCCTTGCCATCACCGAGCCTTCGGGCGGATCGGATGTGGCGCAACTGAAGACCCGCGCCGAGAAAGTGGGCAACAAATATGTGGTGAACGGGCAGAAGATGTTCATCACCAGCGGCATGCGCGCCGATTACATGACGGTGGCGGTGCGCACCGGCGGGCCGGGCATGGCCGGCATCTCGCTGATGCTGATCGAAACCGACCGGCCGGGCGTGGGCCGCACAAGGCTCGACAAGATGGGCTGGCGCTGTTCCGACACGGCGGCGGTCTATTTCGACAATGTCGAGGTCCCGCCGGAAAATCTGATCGGGCCAGAAAATGGCGGCTTCATCGGCATCATGCGCAATTTCAATTCGGAGCGGCTCGGCATGGCGCATGGCTGCTGCGCCATGGCGCGCGTCGCCCTGAAAGAGGCGATGGACTATGCCCAACAGCGCGAGACATTCGGCAAGCGGCTGGGCGCGCACCAGTCGATCCGCATCAAGCTGGCCGATTGCGCCCGGCAGATCCAGACGACACAGGCCTGGGTGGATCTGTGCGCCCACCAGCATCGCAGCGGCACCGGCGTGCCGGCGGATTATGCCATGCTGAAGGTGCAGGCGACGCGCATGCTGGAACATGTGGTGCGCGAAGCGGCGCAGGTGCTGGGCGGCGCGAGTTACATCACCGGTTCCAAGGTGGAGCGCATCTATCGCGAGGTGCGGGTGAACGCGATTGGCGGCGGTTCGGAGGAGATCATGCTGGATCTGGCCGGGCGGCAGATGGGGTTGGGCTAAAATTCTTCCGTCACCCCGGCTTTCGCCGGGGTGACGTTCAAGTTCAAGGATTGCACCAATCGCAACTGGCCGGGCTGGCCGCGGTCACGCCGTCGGGGCGCGGGCGGGTCTCGCGGTGGCTGCACACGCCGCAGCCGTCGATGATGGCCTGAACCCCCTGGGTTGCGCTGCCGCAGGATGAACAGGGCAGGCCGCGTGCCACGTCCACCTCGCCAAAGCCGGGGCAGGCGCAGGCTGGGCACAGGCGGGCCAGTCGCGCGGCCAGCCGGCCGGCAAGCGCCCTGATGGCGGCCATGCGCGTTGGGTTCAGATGGGCGCGCATGTCGGTTTCCAGCCGGTTGCCGGGCCAGGCCAGCGCCGACAGCTGGGCCATATCCTGCACGCCGCTGGCCAGCACCGCGCCATCCTGTGCCTTCACCACCAGCGCGTGGGCGGGAAAGCCGATGCGGGCCAGAAAGGGCGCGATATCGCCGCCGGCCACCACGTCATGATGGGCAAAATTGGTGCGGCGCGACACGGCGGACAGGGTGAGCTCCAGGCCGCGCTGCGCATCGATGAAGGCCAATGTCTCCACCCCGCCGGCACCGAACGGCAACCACGGGTGCGGGCCGAAACTGCCTTCGCTGGCCAGCCCCAGCGTCAGGCTCGATGCCGCCATGCCGGCGCGCGCCTTGGCCAGCGCGGCTTGGGCGGCGGTGCCGGTGCGTGGCATCGTGCCGGTGAAGGTGCCGAATGCATCAGTGTCAACGGCAACCGGCTCGACGATCAGGCCAGGCCGGCGCGCCAGCGGCGGGCCGAGGGCCCGGAGCTTGCCGTGCTGCGTGGCCAGCGCCGCCCGCGCGCGCCGATAGGGGTGATCAACCAACAAAGCGCCAGTCGAGCGTTTCGCCGGCGTGGAACGGCACCACATCGGTGCCGGCAGCGGGCACCCGCAGCGGCACTGGCGTGGGCCTGCGGTCCAGCGTGATGAACGCCTCGTTCAACTTCAGGCCATAGAAGCGCGGGCCAAATTCGCTGGCAAAGCCTTCCAGCCGGGCGAGCGCGCCTTCCTCTTCGAACGTCTTGGCATAGGATTCGATGGCAAAGGGCGCGCAATAAATGCCGGCGCAGCCACAATCGCTTTCCTTGGTTTCAATGGCGTGCGGCGCGCTGTCGGTGCCGAGAAAGAACTTGGGATTGCCGCTGGTGGCAGCCTTGCGCAGCGCCTGGCGGTGCAGCTCACGCTTGGCCACCGGCAGGCAATAGAAATGCGGGCGCATGCCGCCTTCGAACATGGCGTTGCGGTTGATGGCCAGATGGTGCGGCGTGATGGTGGCGCCGATCAGCGGGCCGCTCGCTGCCACGAAGTCCACCGCATCCTTGGTGGTGATATGTTCGAACACGATCTTCAACGCCGGGAAATCGGCCACGACATGGCGCAGCGTGCGTTCGATGAACACCGCCTCACGATCGAAGATGTCCACCGTGTGATCCGTCACCTCACCATGGATCAAGAGCGGCATGCCGATGCGCTGCATGGCCTCTAGCGCCGGATAGATGTGGCGCACATCGGTGACGCCATGGGCGCTGTTGGTGGTGGCATGGGCGGGATAGAGCTTGGCGGCGGTGAAGATGCCCTCCGCGTGGCCACGCACCAGCTCATCGGGATCGATGCCGTCCACCAGATAGCAGGTCATCAGCGGTTCGAAGGCGATGCCCGGCGATACGGCGGCGCGGATGCGATCCCGATAGGCGGCGGCGGCGGCGGCGGTGGTGACCGGCGGTTTCAGATTGGGCATCACGATGGCGCGGGCAAACTGGCGGGCGGTGGCATCGGCCACGGCGGCCAGCATCGGGCCATCGCGCAGATGCACATGCCAATCATCGGGGCGGCGGATGGTGAGCGTGGTGGGCGCAGTCATGGCCTGCCCGATACGCGCTTGCCGGCCCGGCGAAAAGCCCCCGACGCCGCCGCAGTTCCGTATTGATGCGTAATGAACTGCTGGCCGCGTTTCGGGCATATGGGGTGCGGTTGACGGGACTGGGCTGCGATGAAAAACCTGCTGCTGCACATCCATGATGATGATGATCTGCCATCGCGGCTGGCCGTGGCGCTGGATCTGGCCACCCAGATGGGCAGCCACCTGGGGTGCGTGCAGGTGACCCCGGTGGAAAGCTATGGCGCCGAAGCCTATGGCAGTCTGGTGGGCATGGCCGCCCTGATCGACACGCTGCACGATCAGGACAAGGCGCTGCGGCTGGCGGTTGAAGCGCGGCTGCACAGCGCGCTGCAATCCTGGGACTGGCAATATTTCGA
>JAIXQY010000160.1 GCA_027485485.1 Sphingomonadales bacterium
CGTGAGAAGAATGTGAACAAATCCATGCTGTTGCGGCTTGGATCCGGCGGCGTGGCAGGCGCCTTGATTGGATCGCTGTTGCTGGTCTGGGTCCGCAGTGAACAGCTGAAAATCTATGTAAACGTCTACCTGCTGTTCGTCGGCATCGTGCTGCTCTATCGGGTGTACAGACCGCGCAAGGAACGGGCGAAACGCCAGCACCGAACCATCATCGGCGTGTTTGGCGGCATTCTCGAAGCGCTGGCTGGTATCTGGGGCCCGTTTGTGACCAGCAGCCTGGTCGAACGCGGCAGCTCGCCGCGCTATGTGGTTGGCACCAGCACGGTTGCCGAAACCATCGTCGCCGTAACGGTGACGACCGTGCTGGTGGGCAATCTGGGCTTTGCCGCGGTTTCGCAACTGGCGCTGGGCCTGATCGGCGGTGCCCTGCTGTCGGCCCCACTGGCCGCCCGCCTGACCAAGAAACTGCCCACGACCGTGGCCATCATCGGCATCGGCCTGCTGGTGATCGTCACCAGCCTGACCAGGCTTGCCCAACAATTCTTGTGATTGAAAACCGCGGCGCCCCGGGCCGTCAACCGATCAGAACCAGGCGCAAATGGGCTATCAGGATGCGGGTCAGGCTGTCCCGCGCGCAATCAGCCTGGGCGGCATGACCAGACTCTCGGTATTCTCGCCGCCCAGGCGCCGCATCAGCAAATCAACCAGGGCCCGCGCCCCGGCGGCGATATCCTGCCTTATGGTGGTGAGCGGTGGCGAGGTCTGACTGGCGATCGGCAGATCGTCAAAGCCGACCAGGCGCACATGGCCGGGCACGGCACGGCCGGCATCGCGCAGCGCCTTCAGGCACGCAACGGCGATCGTGTCAGTGGCGGCGAATATGCCGTCAAAGCCGCCCGCGTTGCTGTGAAGGTGATGGGCAATTTCCCGGGTCATCGGCTCCACCGAGAGGGACGTGGGACAGGCGAGGATCGACACCCCGGCCCGCGCCGCCACGTCGCAGGCCCCGGCAAAGCGGGCGGCAAATTCCATCGGCTCCGCATCGCCGAAGAATGCCAGCCGGGTGGCGCCGGCCGCAATGAGTCGCTCCGCCGCCAAGCGTCCGCCCAAGCGGTTGTCCGTGCCCACCACACAGTGGCGCTGCCCTTCCTGATGATTGCCCCAGACCACCATCGGCAGATATTCAGCGGCCGCCGCCTCGATCCGTTCGAACTGGTCAGACTGGCCGATCACGATCAGTCCATCGACCATGCCCGAACCGCTGAAGCGCGAGAGCCAATCCTCATCACGCTCGGGCAGCACGCGCCGCAGCATCAGATCATAGCCGCGCTGGGTGAGTTCATCCGCCAGATGGCCCAGCAGCGTCATGAAGAAACCATCGGAAATCTGCTGGCGGCGATCATGGCCAAGCGGGATGGCCACGCCCACCACGCCGGTTTTCTGCCGGCGCAGGTTGCTGGCCATCTGGTTGAGCTGAAACCCGTGGCTGCGGGCCAGTTGCTGGATACGCTCGCGGGTGCGGGCATTGACGAGCGTGTTGCCGGCCAAGGCGCGCGAGACCGTGCCGGCCGACACGCCGGCCAGGCGGGCCAGATCGGTGATGGTGCGCACCTGGCCCTCGGCCCAGACGGAATCATCCTCGCCCGTGCCGGCCACCTCAGGCCCCCTGCGGCCGCGGGGCACGATGCCCGGCATCGACCAGCAAGGTCATCCCGGCACCCAGCAGCATCAGCACGCCGGCAAGACTCAGCACGTTGCGCGGATCCCCGCCCAACAGCGGTTGATAGAGGAGCGGCATGGTCAGGGTCTGGATCAGCATGGGGATGACAATGAACATGTTGAAGATGCCCATGTAAATCCCATTGCGCTGTGGCGGGATGGAATCGGCCAGCATGACGTAGAGATTGCCCATCATCCCGGCCCAGCCAAGGCCAATACCGATCATCAGGCCAAACAGCAGCAGCGGGCTCCCCGCTGCCGGTATCAACAGCATGGCAACAGCAGAAGCGAGCAGACAAAGGGCATGAACCCGCCGTGCCCCCAGCCGCGCCACGATCGGCATCAGTGCCAACGCGCTCAGAAAGGCCACAAGATTATACACGGCGCCGGCCTGCTGCGCCGTCAGCGTGGCTGCCCGGAAGGCAGCACTGTGTGGATCGGCGGTGCCATACAACGAGCGGCCGATGGCGAAGCTGATGTATTGCCAATAGCAGAACATCGCATACCATTGGCACAGCATCGGCCAGGCCAGCTGGCGCATCGGACGCGGCATTTCGCGCACAGCCGCACCAATATCGGCCAGCGTTGCCCGCAGCGTCATCGGCCGGGCGACAAGCGCCGCGCGTTCGGCTGGTGCCAATGCCAGTTCCGGTACTCGCCACACCGACCAGACAATGGTGCTGATCGACAGGATCGCCCCGATCACGAACGCGATGCGCACGATCACGGGTATGCCGTTGTCATCCAGCACATCGCGTCCCACGAACCCCATCATCATGGTCGGTGCGAGATAAGACAGACATTGCGCCAGCCCGGTGAAGGCGCTCTGGGTGAGGAAGCCCACCGCGCGCTGGTCAGGCACCAGCCGATCGGCCACATAGGCCCGATAGGGCTCCATGGTGATGTTGTTGCCGGCGTCCAGTATCCACAACAGCGATGCCGCCATCCACAATGTGCTGGCCTGCGGCATGGCCAGCAGCGCCAGCGAGCAGATCACCGCGCCCACCAGGAAATAGGGAGTGCGCCGGCCGAGGCGCGAAGTGGTGCGGTCGCTCATGGCGCCGATCAGTGGCTGGACGATCAGCCCGGTCATCGGGCCGGCCAGCCACAGGAGCGGCATCGTCGCTTCTTCGGCATTCAGAAAGCCATAGATCGGCCCCATATTGGCCTGCTGCAGCCCGAAGCTGAACTGAAGGCCGAAAAAGCCGATGTTCATCTCCACGATTCGCCACAGCGAAAGACGCGGTTTTTCTGATACTTGCATAGATTCCGCTCCCCACGCGCCGCCTCTTGAGGGCACAGGCGCGTTGCAGGAGTGCCACAGAATCGCAAAATTTCAAACGTTTGCATTTTTGGGTTGCAAACGTTTGTAACAGCGTTATGGCTGTCGCTAACAATAAGGGAGAGGAGTGATATCGCATGAAGATTCGTGACGCATTGGTGCTGGGCGTGGCATTGGCCGCCCTGTCGACCCCCGCCATCGCCCAGACCGAAGCCGCCAAGGCTGAGGCTGCCGCCAAGCCGGATGCCGCCGAAGACACGTTGGGCCTCAACGAGATTGTTGTCACCGCCAGCGCCCGTCCGGCCAACCGCCTTGATTCCTCCGTCTCGGTCAGCGCGCTGAGTGGCCAGGCCGTGCTCGACGCCGCGCCGCGCACCACGGCCGAAATCTTCCGCCAGATCCCCGGCATCCGTTCGGAATCCACCGGCGGTGACGGCAATGCCAACATCGCGGTGCGCGGCCTGCCGGTCGCCTCTGGCGGCGCCAAGTTCCTGCAGCTGCAGGAAGACGGCCTTCCCGTGCTGCAATTCGGCGACATCGCGTTCGGCAATGCCGATATTTTCCTGCGCGCCGATCAGACGGTGCGCAGCATCGAAGCCGTGCGCGGTGGTTCGGCCTCCACCCTGGCCTCCAATGCGCCGGGCGGGGTGATCAACTTCATCTCCAAGGATGGCAGCGACGAAGGCGGCACCGTCATCGGCACGGCCGGCGTGGATTTCGACGAATATCGCCTCGACTTCAACTATGGCGCCAGCATCGGTGAAAAGACCCGCTTCAACATCGGCGGCTTCTGGCGCGAAGGCGAAGGCCCGCGCCGCGCCGGCTATAACGGCAACAGCGGTTATCAGGTGAAGGCCAACCTCACCCAGGAATTCGACGGCGGCTATATCCGTCTGTCGGCCAAGCATCTGAATGACCGGGCAATCGGCTATCTGCCGATGCCGATGCTGGTCACCGGATCGAATGCCAATCCCGATTTCCGGTCGTTCACCAATTTCGACATCCTGCGCGACACGCCGCACAGCGCCTTCTTCACCACCGCGGCTGGCCTTGACGGCAACAACAACCGCCGGGTCACCAGTATCCGCGATGGCATGCGTGCCATGGTCACGACGCTGGGCCTGGAAGCCCAGTTCGAGGTGGCCGACGGCCTGAAACTGGAAGAGCGTTTCCGCTGGTCCAGCGTGAAGGGCCGCTTCGTCTCGCCTTTTCCCTCGGAGGTGGGCGCGGCCGCCGGCATCGGCAATTCGGTGGGCCAGCTGCTCACCGGCGCCGCCGGCAACTACAATCTCGTCTATGCCAACGGGCCAAACATGGGCCGGGCCTTCAACAACGCCAACGGCCTGTTGATGCGCACCCACTTGTTCAACACCGAGATCAATGATTTCGGTGGCTTCACCAACGATCTCAAGCTGATCAAGGATTTCGGCAAGGTCACCGCCACGCTGGGCTTCTACAAGGCCCGCCAGAATATCGACATGGACTGGACGTGGGACAGCTTCCTGATGGAGGTGCAGGGCAACAACGCGGCGCTGGTTGATGTGGTCAACCCGGCCAATGGCGCCGTGCTCACCCGCAATGGCCTTTATGCCTATGGCGTGCCGTTCTGGGGCAATTGCTGCCAGCGCAGCTATGATGTCAGCTATGACTTCAACGCGCCTTATCTGGCCGTCAACGCCGATCTGGGTGGGCTGACGCTGGACGGCTCGATCCGGTGGGACAATGTCTCGGCGCGTGGCAGCTATGCCGGCACGCTCCAGGCCAGCAATTTTGATGTTGATGGCAATGGCTCGATCCAGCCGGTGGAACGTTCGGTCTCGCTGATCGCCAACGGCACGCCCAGCCCGGTCAATTATGATGTCGGCTATTTCTCGTGGTCGTTCGGTGCAAATTATCGCCTCAACGCTGATACGGCCGTGTTCGGCCGCGCCAGCCGCGGCGGCCGCGCCAATGCCGATCGTCTGTTGTTCGGCGTGGTGCTGCCCAATGGCGGCGTGCGCAAGCAGGACGCCGTCGATCATGTCGATCAGTATGAAATCGGCGTGAAATATCGCACGCGCGGCTTTGGCCTGTTCGTCACCGGCTTCTTTGCCCGCACCCAGGAGCAGAATTTCGAAGCCACCACCCAGCGCTTCTTTGATCGCACCTATGAAGCCAAGGGCATCGAACTGGAAGCCGCCTATCGCACCGGCCCGTTTGATCTGCGCGCGGGCGCCACCTGGACGGATGCCACCATCGCCCGTGATGCCATCACCCCGGCGAACCAGGGCAACACCCCGCGCCGTCAGGCCAGCTTCATCTATCAGCTGACCCCGTCCGTGGATCTGGACGTGGCACGCTTCGGCCTCAACATCGTCGGCACCACCCGGGCCTTTGCGCAGGACAATAATGCCCTGGTGTTCCCGGCCTTCGCGCAGGTCAACGCCTTCGTGAATGTCCGTCCGGTTGACCGGGTGGAGCTGTCGCTGAATGCCAACAACCTGTTCAACGCCGTCGGCATCACCGAGGCCGAGGAAGGGTCCATCACCGCAGGCACCAACAATTTCCTGCGTGCCCGTGGGATCAACGGTCGCACAATCACCGCTTCGGTGCGCTTCGACTTCTGATCATCTCCCCCGGCCGGGGTTGCCGTTGGGCAGCCCCGGCCACCCCCTCCTGCCGACCTGAGCCACCGTGATGACTAGCCGATGGACTGAAGCCGCTGCCAGCACCGCCGATCCCACCCAGGCGGACACGGTGCCCCTGATCGACCGGATCGACCGGCAAGGCCTGGCACCAGGCCGGCTGTACTGGGACATGTGGCCCATTCAGGACCAGAACGGCGGCATTGCCCGCCTTGCCAGCCGCGAGCTGTGGATGGTGCTCACCGCACCGGATCGGGGTGATCCCGGCCTGCGCCATTTTGAAGCCAAGATCCATCTGCTCGAACATGTGGACGGCCATTGGGTCGATCTTGGTCCGGTTTTGCCGGATCAGCCCCAGCCCTATGAACGCGAATGGGCCGGCTCGGCGGTCAGCGATGGCACATTTGTCACCCTCTATTTCACCGCTGCCGGCACGGCGGCACGCCCCGGCGGCTATCAGCAACAGCTGTACGAGGCCCGCGCCAGCATTGGCCCGGATGGCCTGCCCACGGGCTGGACGATGCCCCGTCCGTCCATCACCCGATTTCACCCCGCCTATATGCTGGCTGACGCGCATGAAGGCGAAGCCGGGACGATCAAGGCCTTCCGCGATCCGGCCTGGTTTCGCGATCCGGCCGACGGCGCCGAATATCTGATCTTCACTGCCTCCCTTGCCGGTGCCAGCAGCGCCTTCAACGGCGCGGTCGGGATCGCGCGCAAGGCGGATGATGGCTGGCAGCCTTTGCCGCCACTGGTTGAGGCCGATGGCGTCAACAATGAACTGGAACGCGCCCATGTCGTGTTCCACGCCGGCCGTTATCATGTGTTCTGGGCCACCCAGTCGTCCACATTCGCGCCTGGCCTTCGCCATGCCCCGGGCGGCCTTTATGGCATGGTGGCCGATCATCTATTCGGTCCCTACACGCCATTGAATGGCTCGGGCCTTGTGTTGTGCAATCCGCCGCTGGAGCCGCTGCAAAGCTATAGCTGGACGGTCAGCGCCGAACTGGTGGTTGCCAGTTTCGTCGACTTCATTGGCCTGCATGGGCAGCCCCTGCCCGCCGATCCGGCCGAGGCCCGGCGCCATTTTGGCGGGGTGCCGGCACCACTGCTGCACCTGTCCCTGCTTGCCGACCGCGCTGGCCTGCTGCAACCTGAACCGGCATGAACGATCCTGCCCGCCCGCCCCTCCTCGCCGCCGTGGAAGCTGGCGGCACCAAATTCGTGCTGGCCGTGGGCCCTGCCGTTGACCAGATAACGGCCCGGCATGTCATCCCCACCCGCATGCCGGCCGAAACCCTGGCCGAAGCCAGCGCCTGGTTTGCCAGCCAGGGAGCGATCAGCGCCATCGGCATCGCCAGCTTTGGCCCTGTCGAACTCGGCACGGGTTCTTCGCGCTGGGGCTGGATCACCAACACGCCAAAACCCGGCTGGACCGATTGCGATCTGGCCGGCCATTTCGGCCGGGCGCTGGCTGCACCCGTCGGCTTTGATACCGATGTGAACGGGGCAGCGCTGGCCGAATACCGGCTGGGCGCCGGCCGCGGTGCCTCCTCGCTGGCCTATATCACTGTCGGCACCGGTCTGGGCGGCGGACTGATCCTAGAAAGCCAGCTTGTCCACGGCGCCGCACACCCCGAAATCGGCCATCTGCTGCCGCGCCGGCCAGCCAGCGACCTGGCATTTCCCGGCACCTGTCCACACCATGGTGATTGCATGGAAGGGCTGATATGCGGCCCGGCGATCATCGCCCGCTGGGGCAAGCCGCTGTCAGACCTGCCTGCCGACCATCCTGGTCATGACATCATTGCCGATTATCTCGCCCAGCTCTGCCACAGCCTGATCGCGACCACGGCCGTGGAAATCATGGTGCTGGGCGGCGGCGTGATGAAGACACAAGGCCTGCTGGAGCGAGTCCGTGCCCGTACCGCTGCCTTGGGCAACGGCTATTTCCCCGGCACGGCGCGTCACCGCATCGTCGCGCCCGCTCTGGGAGAGATGAGCGGCATCCATGGCGCACTGATGCTGGCTTCCGACGCTTTGCAAGGGGCGTGAAGATCCGCTTTGGAAGCCGGGATGTGTTGCAGGCCATCTTGTCTCAGCCCATCTTCATCTCACTGTTGAACCGTCGGCGCGAATGCGCTGAACAGATCGGCGCGCGGTGGGCCGGGCCGGTGCCACACCAGCGCGGACAAGGCCAGCCAGGCGGTGAACATCAGCAGATAGGGCCAGCGACGGGGCCATAGCCCGACCACGATCAGCGTAGTTCCCGCCGTGCCAGCCAAAGCGAACAGCGCCGAACTTGCTGCCCGCGTGCCGCTGCCGGTCAGTGCCGTCTGGATCGCCGTGCTGGCCCATTGCGCCGGCAGCAGGGCCGGCAGCCAGGCCGGCAAGGCCGCCGTGGTGATCAGCATCGCCGCTTCACCTGCGACCACCAGCACCGCCAGCAGCCAGCCTCTTCCGGGATAGGCGCAGGCAAACAGCGCACCACGGGCGGCAAAGCTGAAGCTGGCGATGATTACCGCCAGACCGGTTGAGAACGGGTGCGGCAAGGCCGGCAGGTCAAGCACCCGCGCCAACAGGATCAGGCCCATCCCGGCGATCAGCGCCAGCAGCACGCCAACCCACAGGCGCCCGGCGGCGGCCGCAGCGATCATGCCAATGCCCATCAGGCCAATCGCCACGATCGTGCCGCTCACCGGGGCCAGCACGGCCGGTGCCAGCCACAGCATCGCCAGCACCGGCAACACGGCCCCGGCGACACCCACGGTTGGCCAGGCGAAATGGGGATGGTTCGCAGCTTCGTTCATCATTTGCACAGTGCGCGACCGGCCCGTCCGTGTCGAGCCATCGCCGGCAGATGGGCCCAGTCTGCCAGTGCGTGGCAGCAGCGGGTTACAGCCAGAAACGCACGCCGGTGCGGATTGACCAGCCGCCGGGGTTTTCGCCGGCGGCACGAGCCAGCCGGCTCGATTCGCCCAAGCGGCGTTCGAACATCAGCGCAACATAGGGCGCGACGCGGCGGCTGATTTCATAGCGGGTGAGCACGCCGGCTTCGACGATGGCCGGGCCGGGCGCGATCAGCCGTTCGGGCACGCGGGTGAGATAGACATCGGTTTCCAGCAGCGGCTGCACCACCAACCGGTTGCTGATCCTGAGATCGAAGCTCTGGCGCAGCCGCAGCAGCACATCGCCCTTGAAACCAAAAAATGCGTGGGCCTCGGTCTCAAAGAACAAGGGCGCCAGCCCCTGGACCCCAACCACGGCATAGCTGCGGGCATCGGGCTGGATATCGTGGCGCAGGCCGGCCTGCAGATCGAAGAAGGTCGCGATGTTGCGGCTGTACAGCGCCTGGAACTCGCTCTGTTCCAGCCGGGGGCCCTTGGTTTCGCCTTCGGTGCGCCACCAGAATTTGTTGATGTCCCCACCGATCCAGCCCTGCGCCTCCCAATTGGCGACCCATTTGCCGTCAAAGCGGGTGATATCAGCCTCCTCCACCAGCGTGAAATTGTTGACGGCATCGCCATGGCCGTGACCGGTCTGAGCAACTGCCGGCGCAGCCAGCAGGGCCGCCACGATCAGGGGCGCGCGCATCAATGCTGGTGCACCGGCGGCAGGCTGCCATCGGCACTGGCCACCACCAGCTTGGCCATCATTCCGCTGTTCATGTGATAGAGAAGATGGCAGTGCAGCGGCCATTCGCCGGCTTCGTTGGCGGTGAGGATGATCGATTGCGTACGCCCCGGCGCCACCACGATCACGTTCTTTTCCGGCATCAGGCCGGGCGCCTGGCCATTTTCCACTTCGAAGAACATGCCGTGCAGGTGCATCGGATGGGCCATCATGGTCTCGTTGATGAAGGTCATCCGCACCCGCTCACCAAATTTCAGCGTGATCGGCGGGCCTTCGCCGAATTTGTGGCCGTTCAGTGTCCAGATATAGCGTTCCATATTGCCCTGCAGCCGGATGACTATCTCGCGGGTGGGCGGTGGCTGGTCCTTGGGGTGCAGCGCCGCCAGGTCGCGCATCGACAGCACCCGCGCCCCATAAGGCGCACCAGTCGCCCAGCCGAACACCCGGCCGCTGCCATCGGTGTCGCCTTCGCGGCCCAGCACCGGCATGCCCTTCATTGGCCCCATGCCGGCCATCGGATCGCGGCCATAGCCATAATCCACCACCGGGAACGGCGTGCCGCCATCGGGCCGGCTGGCCAACGCCACCGCCGTGCCAACGCGCGGGCCGGCCACAGCGGGCGATCTGGGCGTGCAATGGCCCATGGCGGCATGTTCAGGCGGGCAATCAGGATCTGGTGCCGCCACCACTGGTGCCTTAGGCGTGCAGTGTCCCATGGCCGCATGTTCGGCTGGGCAATCGGGATCAGCGGCCACCACCGCCGGCTTGGCCCCTGCTGGCTTGCAATGGCCCATGGCCGCATGTTCCGGCGGGCAATCGGGGTCACCGGCGGCCACGGCCGGTTTGGCCCCTGCTGGCGTGCAATGACCCATGGCCGCATGTTCAGCGGTGCAGGCCTCGCCCGGCGCCGGCATGCTGTGACCCATTTCGGCGAGCAACAGCACCTGTTTGGGGCGCGCGGCGGGCGCGGTTACCGGCAGTGCGGGATTGCTGGTGAGGGCCGTCAGCACGCTGGCGCGGCGATCGAGCGTTTCCACCCACAGCGCATGGGAGCCGGCCGGCGGCTCCACGATCACATCCCAGGTTTCGGCCACACCGATGCGCAGTTCGTCCACCGTCACCGGTGCCACCGGCCGGCCATCGGCAGCCACCACCGTCATCGCCACGCCGGGGATGCGGACATCCAGAAAGCTCATGGCGCTGCCGTTGATCAGGCGCAGCCGCAGACGCTGGCCCGGTTCAAAGGCCACCAGCGGCCGCGCCGCCGTGGGCCGGCCATTGGCCAGCAGGGTATAGCCCGACACATCGGCGATATCGGTCGCGTCCATGCGCATCTGGCCCCAGGCCCGGCGTTCGGCCAGCGTGGCCGGCATGCCGAATTTCTCCGCATCGCGCAGCAGATCGGGCAATGTGCGCTTGTTCCAGTTGTAATAGCCGCTGTCGGCCTTGAGATTCTTCATCACCCGGCCGGGGTCTTGCCGCGTGTGGTCGGAAAACAGGATGATCTGTTCGGCATCGGCCTTGATCACATCATCACCGGCCGGCGCGATCACCAGCGCGCCATATTGGCCGGCCTGTTCCTGGCCTTCGCTGTGGGCGTGATACCAATAGGTGCCGCTTTGGCGCACCCGGATGCGATAGGTGTAGGTTTCGCCGGGCGCGATGCCCTTGAAACCGTTGAACCCCGGCGCGCCATCAAAGGGTCCATCCACAAGCAGGCCATGCCAATGGATCGATGTTGGCCGGTCCAGCCGGTTGGTCACGCGCACCACCGCGTCCTCGCCTTCGCGGAAGCGCAGCACCGGGCCGGGCACGCTGCCATTGATGGCGATCACCCTGTCGGTGCGGCCGGGCACGATCTGCATGGCACGCTGTTCCACCACCAGATCATGCGTCGCCGCC
>JAIXQY010000233.1 GCA_027485485.1 Sphingomonadales bacterium
ATCATAATCTGGTGATCGATGGCCCGGCCGGCACGCTGCGCCCCGCCGCCGAGCTGATCGATCCTGCCTCTGGCCGCCGTTTGCTGGTGTCCACCACCGAACCCGGCGTGCAGGTTTACACCGCCAACAATTTCAACGGCAGCCAGCCCGCCGCCGATGGCCGTCTGCTGCGCCAGGGCGACGGCATCGCGCTGGAAACCCAGCACGCGCCCGACAGCCCGAACCAGCCGGCCTTCCCGTCAACCCGGCTTGATCCCGGCCAGGTCTTCACGTCCACCACCGTCTTTGCCTTTGGAGTGGTGAAATGATCGCTGCCGCCCTGCTGCTCGCCGCTGCCGCCCCGGCGGCTGATCTGAAGATCATCAGCATCGATGTCGATGGCGGGGCTGCCACGCTCTACATCACGCCCAAGGGCCGCTCCCTCTTGATCGACACCGGCTGGCCCAGGGGCCGCGGCGGGCCGCGCGCCACGCCGGGCGGCCCGCCGGTGCCGCCAGCCCCCACCAGCGCCGAACGCATCGTGGCAGCGGCAAAGGCCGCCGGGCTCACCCGCCTCGATCATGTGCTGATCACCCATTATCACATCGATCATATCGGCGGCCTCAACGATCTGGTGAAGCTGATCCCGATTGGCGAGCTGATCGACCATGGCCCCAACCGCGAGTTCATCACGCCGGATCTGCCCAAGGATAAAATCCCGATCTCGCCGGAAACCATCTGGCCGCTGTATCTGGAGGCCAAGAAGGGCCTGAAACATCGCGTGATGGCGGCCGGTGAGCGGATGATGATCGACGGCCTGGAGCTGATCGCCGTGCACAGCGACGGCGCCTTCTCGCCCAAGCCGCTGCCCGGCAGCGGCGCCCCCGGCAGCAACTGCGCCGGGCCAACCGACATGGCCGACAATGGCGGCGAGGAAAATCCGCGCTCGCTGGGCCTGCTGCTGCGCTGGGGCACGGCGCGCATCCTCAGCCTGGGCGATGCCACCTGGGCGCTGGAACACAAGCTTGTCTGCCCGATCAACCGCGTTGGCGGTGCCGATCTGATGTTTGCCGACAATCACGGCGCCGGCGTTTCCAACCCGCCGGCCCTGGTGGCCAGTGTGGCGCCGCGGCTGGTGGTGTTCAACAACGGCCCCACCAAGGGCGGCGATGCCGAGGTGCTGGAACGCTTCAAGGCGGTGCCGGGGGCCAAGGTGTGGCAGCTGCACGCCGCCACCCGCAGCCCGGCGGCCGACACCGTGCCCGAGCGCATCGTCAACATCGATCGCTTCGGCAATCAGAATCTCAGCATCACCGTTTCGGCCAACGCCTGTTTCACCTTCAGCAACCCGCGCACCGGCACATCGGAAACCCATTGCCGTTGAGGCGACGCGCGAAAGGATCGCCATGCTGACCCGCCGTGAATCCATGGGTGCCGCCACGGTCGCCATGCTGCTGGGCAGCGCCCCGGCGGCGGCCGCGCCGCGCATCGTCGCCAGCGACTATTGGGCCAGCAAGGGCGAGGTGAAGCTCTATATCTACCGCAAGCGTTTGGCCGGCTTGAAGGCCGATGCGCCCGTGCTGTTCCTGGTCCATGGCTCCAGCTTTTCCGGGCGCGGCGGCTATGATCTGCAGGTTCCGGGCGCCGATTATTCGATGATGGACTGGTTTGCGCGCCGCGGTTTCGATGTGTGGACCATGGATCATGAAGGCTATGGCCGCTCCACCCGCACCGGCAGTTTTTCCGACATCGCGTCGGGCGCGGATGATCTGGCCGCCGCCTTTGCCGTGGTGACGCGCGAAACCGGGGTGGCGGCGCCGATGGTCTATGGCCAGTCTTCGGGGGCGCTGCGGGCCGGGCTGCTTTGCATGCGCCAGCTGGGTTGCATGTCCCGCCTGATCCTCGATGGCTTCACCCACACCGGCGACGGCGCGGCCGAAATCCTGCGGCGCCGGGCCAATGTCGCGACCTTGCGCGCTACCCCATATCGCACCGCCACCGAAGCGACCTATGTGGGCATTTTCAGCCGGGATGACCCGTCCACCTTCGAACCGGCGGTGCCACAGGCGTTGGCGCGTTATGAGCTGGCGCTGGGCAACCGCATTCCCAACGGCACCTATCTCGACATGGCGACGAAAATGCCGCTGGTCGATCCGGCCAAACTCACCATGCCGGTGCTGATGACCCGCGCCGTGCACGACGGCAACGCCACCGAAGCCGATCTGCTGGATTTCTTCAGCAAGCTGCCCTCCCCCGATCGCCAGTTCGCGATATTGGACGGGGTGGCGCACATCGCCGTGCTCGGCCGCAACCGCCATCGCGTGTTGCACGCGATGCACGCCTTCCTCACCCTGCCGCCGCTGGCCTAGGCCGTGAATTCATGAATATCACCCCCCGTGATGGCCCGGAGAAGCCAAATCGGCGTTAGCAGGCGGCGAAGGCGGGGCTTTGCCCCCCGGCAAGGCGCCTGATGACGTTGATTTGGCTTCTCCGGGCCACCGGAGGCGGGTTTTTCAGCCCCGATGCAGCGCTCGCTGCGCTTGGACGGGTGCGCCGCACCCGCCGCTGCGCTTGCTCACTCGCCTCGGGGCTGAAAAGCCCGTCACGGGGGGTGATATTCATGAGTTCACGGCCCAATCAGCGCATCTCGCCCGTGATGCTGCGGATCATCGACCACACCGCCCGGTCGGTATCGGCCGGGGCCGGCGTGTTGTAGAGTTCGATCGAATAGACGCCCCGGAAGCCGGTCGCCTCCGCCTCCCGCACCAGCCGCGCCACATCAAAGCTCGTGTGGGCATAGGTTTCGGGATCGAACAATTGGCCCTTGGCCGACACGATATGGGCCACGGCCATTGCCGATTGCATGGCCTGATACCGGTCACCCGGCGGCACCCAGGCGCCCCAATCGGGTTCGGCCTTCACGAACGGGTGGTTCACGGCGCGCACCAGGTCCACCATGGCCGCGATGTTGGCGGTGGCCCC
>JAIXQY010000056.1 GCA_027485485.1 Sphingomonadales bacterium
CCATTGATCACCTGCGCCAGGCTGCCAGCGCCAGCCGGGCCCATCAGCGGCCGGGCCGAGATGAGGTTGGTGAAATACAGGCCAGGGATGGCACGGGTCTTGGCGTGCTGCACCACCGGGGTGGTGCCGATCGACAGATCGGGCTCAAATTCCTCCACCGCGGCGATGTCCTGCTCAAGACTGGCGCGATACTGGATGCGGGTGCCGCGCGCTTCCAGCCATTCGCGATCCGGATCGGACCATTTGGTGCGCGGGCAGGCGGTGCCGACATAGGGCACCTCTGCGCCCGATTCGACCAGCAGGCGCGCCACCAGCAGTTCGGAGCCTTCATAGCCCGACACCGTGATGCGGCCCTTGATCGGCTTGGCTGACAGGGCGCCGGTGATCGCCGGCAGCCACTTGTTCTGCGCGGCAGCCACCTTGTCGGCCGAAAGGCCGAAGGCATCGCCAATCGCTGCCAGCCAGGCCGCCGTGCCATCGCGGCCAACCGGCGCCGAACCCACCATGGTGCGCCCGGCGGCTTCGAACTCGCGCACGGCCGCCGTGTAGAAGGGGTGGATGCAGGCCACCACCGGCGAGGCCAGCGCAGCATAAAGCTCGCGCCATTCGCGGGTGGGCACCACCGGGCCGGTGGTCAGGCCCATGGGTTCCAGCAGCATGGCAATGCCCACCGGATCGGCCGGGAACATTTCGCCCAGCAGCGTCACGGTCGGCTTGTCGGGCATCACGGCCGGGGCCGCAACCGGGCCGGCCATGATTTCCTCGCGCGCATATTTCAGCATGGCGCCGGCGAGCACGTCCTTGGCTTCGGCATGGGTCGGCACGCCGAACCCAGGCACATCGATGCCGATGATGCGCACGCCGTTGATCGTATCGGGCAGCAGCTGCAGCGGCACGCCCGACGCGGTCGGCACGCACAGGTTGGTCACCACGATCGTGTCATATTTCTCCGGGTCGGCCATGTCGTGCACGGCCTCGCGGATATCCTCGAACAGCTTGCCGGTGACGAGCGTTTCCGAATTGAACGGCACATAGCCCACGGTGCGCCGCGCACCATAGAAGTGCGAGGTGAAGGTGAGGCCATAGACGCAGCAGGCCGAACCCGACAGGATGGTAGCCGTGCGCCGCATGCGCAGGCCCACGCGCAACGAGCCGAAGGCCGGGCACATGGATTGCGGCTGATCATGCGGGCCCTTGGGATAATCGGCTGCATAACGTTCCAGCACTTCGGATTTGCCGGCCTTGGCGGCGGCTTCGCGCATGGTGTCGGCGCCGGCGTGGCAGCCAGCCCCGTCTGCCGGGGGAATCGCCAATTCCTCAGACATTGTCGTACACCACTTCCAGGCTGGGCTTGGTTTCATAGGTGCCGCCGCGCAGATCGGCCTGGGTGGCCGGCTTCAGCACGAAATTGCCGCCCGTGTCTTCCGGCTTGAACAGGCCGAGCAGGCCATCCTGATCCAGCGGGGTCGGCCGCACCGGCGGGGCATTTTCCACCGCTTCGGCCAGTTCGGCGAACAACGGGCCCCATTGGCTGTCGTGCGTGCCGATGATCTGATAATTGGCCGATTTCTTGCGGATGTCGTCGTGGGCCGGGATGCTGACCAGCACCGGAATGCCCACCGCCTTGGCAAAGGCCTGGGCTTCGCCCGACCCATCATCCTTGTTGATCAAAATGCCGGCCACGCCGACATTGCCGCCCATCTTGCGGAAATATTCCACCGCCTTGCAGACATTGTTGGCGACATAGAGCGACTGCAGGTCGTTCGAACCGACGACGATCACCTTCTGGCACATGTCGCGGGCGATCGGCAGGCCAAAGCCGCCGCACACCACGTCACCGAGGAAATCGAGCAGCACATAATCAAAGCCCCAATCGTGGAAGCCCAGCTTCTCGATGGTTTCAAAGCCATGGATGATGCCGCGACCACCGCAGCCGCGGCCCACTTCCGGCCCGCCCAGTTCCATGGCGAACACGCCATCGCGCTGGAAGCACACGTCCTCGATGGTCAACTCTTCGCCCGAAAGCTTCTTCTTCGAGCTGGTTTCGATGATCGTCGGCGTCGCCTTGCCACCAAACAACAGGCTGGTGGTGTCGCTCTTGGGATCGCAACCGATCAGCAGCACGCGCTTGCCCTGCTGCGCCATCATGTAGGACAGGTTGGCGAGCGCGAAGCTCTTGCCCGAACCGCCCTTGCCATAAATGGCGATGATCTGGGTTTCCTTGGTGATTTCACCGGTGTGAACCGGGTCGGGCTCGATGGCGGCCTCCTCACGAAGGGCGGCAACCTGATCGAGAAGTGTGTTGATGCTCATGCGATATCACTCCAGTCGAAGACCATCTTGAGACAATTGGGGTCCGAAAAGGCCTGACCATAAGCGGTCGGGGCCTCGCGTGCCGGCACCTTGTGCGTCACAAGGCCCTCGAGTGACAGCCTACCGCTGCCCACCAGCGCGAGCGAAGTCGCGAGGTCGTCAGGCTGGAACTCAGTGGCGATGCGGATGCGCGCCTCCCGCCGGAAGGCCGGGGCGAAGTTGAACGACAGCGGCTCGCTGTAAAAGCCGGCCAGCACAATCTCGCCGCCGCGCACCATGTGCATGACAGCCTGGTCGATGATGCGATGGTCGCCGCTGGCGTCGTAGATGGAGCGGTAATCCCGCCGCTCGTCGGCTTCGGGCCGGATCACCCGATATCCTTGCGCCCCGCTCATGCGGGCCTCGTTGATTTCCCACACCACCGGCTCCACGCCGGCAGCCAGCGCGATCCGCGCCAGCAGGCGGCCGAGCACGCCATGGCCGATGATCAGATCCGGCATCTCGCCGCCCACCACCGCATGCTGCGCGGTGGCCAACAGGCTCATCAGCACCGCCTTCTCGTCAAGCGGTCGACCATCAATGGCGGCCGGCACCGGAATCACCCGCGCCGCACCGGTGATCAGCGTGCGCGCCTGGCCGCCGAACAGCCCGCGCGCGCCTTCGAATTTCGAGGATCCGGGCACAAACACCGTCTGGCCGATCATGGCCTTCTGATTGGCGCCGGCGTCCGCCACCGTGCCCACTGCTTCATAGCCCGGCACCAGCGGATAGCCCATGCCGGGGAACATCGGCATCGAACCATTGTACATCAGCTTTTCGGTGCCCATGGAGATGCCCGACCAGTCGATCGTCACCACCACATCATCGTCACCAGGCGGTGTCAGAGTCAGGCGGCGGAGCGACACCTGCTCCGGCTGCTCGACAACCACGGCCATCGTTTCCATTCAATCAACCCCTCATCGGATCATCACCGCCCCTGCCCAGGCGATGCCCCGTTTGTTGGCCCAATTATCCAACCACATGCCAAGCTGTAAAGCGCGCTTGACGATTGGGGAAGAAAAAAATTGGACAATAACGGTCGTGTTTGGGCCGCTCAGCGCTGCGCCACCACCAGCCGTGTCACCATCGGCAGCGCGGTTGCCACCTCGCGCGCATCGGCAAAGCCGGCTTCGGCCAGCAGGGCGCAATAATCCGCCGCGGTGCGCGGCCGGCCCGAACCCATCGCCCACAGATACAGCCCGAAATAGGCATCGCCCATCACCTCGGCCCCCGGCGTGCCGGCCATCGGCTCGGCAATCAGCAGGCGGCCACCGGGCGGCAGCGCGGCGTGGGCCTTTTTCAGCAGGGCGCGCACCACGCCATCATCATGATCGTGGCAGATGCGCACCAGGCTGATCACATCGGCCCCCTGCGGCAGGGCATCATCGCGGAAACTGCCGCCGTGCAGCGCCACGTGCGACAGCCCACGCGCCGCCAGTTTTGCCTTGGCGCCCTCCACCACGGCAGGCAGATCAAACAGCTTCATCGCCAGCCCCGGATGCCGCGCCGCCACCTCGGCCAGAAAGGCGCCATGGCCGCCGCCCACATCCATCAGGCACTGGTGCCGGCCAAAATCCCAGGCATCCAGCACCTGTTCGGCCACCATCGGCTGGCTGGCCGCCATCAGCGCCGAATAGGGCGCCACCGCCCCATCGCCGCCGCCCTGCCAGCTGGCGCCATCATCGGTGGCCGGCCGCCCCTGCCCGGCTGCGGGGGCATAGGTCCAGAACGCCGCCAGCTTGCCCTGGCCGCGCCCGCCCTTCAGCATGGCGATGGGATCGGCCAGATCATCATAGAAGATCTTGTGATGCTCGATCATCGCCAGCGCGCCCTGGTTGGTGGACAGCGCCGCGCCGCGCTGGCCCAGCACCCACAGATCAGGCCCGGCCAGTTCCACCACGTCAATCGCCTTGGCCGCGCCCAGCAGCCGCTGCATCGCCGCCAGGTCCAGCCCTGCCGCCTGCGCCAGCGCCGCCGTGCTGGCCGGCCCGGCGCTGAGCTGGCGGATCAGGCCGGCATCCACCGCCGCCGTGAGCGCCTTGGTCTGCACAAAGCCGGTGATCACCGCAAACATCGCATTGGCATGATAACGCGCCGTGCGCCGGAACAGCGGATTGCGCATGGCAAAGCGCTGGAAGGCCGGGCTGGCCAGCATGTGGTTGCGCCACAACAACCAACGCAAGCGCAGGCTCTGGCCCCCGCTCTGGCCGCTGTTCTGTGCTCCGCTCTCGCTCATGCTCGCGTCCATAGTGTCAATTTGACTGGACAGTGACTGTCCAAAGGTCAATCATGATCTGTGCGGTCGGGTATGGGCATCCGCCTCCCCGCCGCCAAAGCATGAGTGATTCGGAAGCTGGCTGTGGCAGGCGAAGACGGCGTTGTCATCATCGGAGCGGGCATGGGCGGCCTCAGCGCCGCCGTGCTGCTGGCCGCACGCGGCCTGCCCGTCACCGTGGTGGAGCGCATGGCCCACCCCGGCGGCAAGCTGCGCACCGTGGAGGTGGGCGGCACACACATCGATGCCGGCCCCACCGTGTTCACCCACCGCCCGGTGTTCGAACGCATCTTCGCCGATGCCGGCGCCCGCCTTGATGATCATCTCACCCTGGTGAAATCCGATCGCCTCGCCCGGCACGCCTGGCAGGATGGCTCCAGCCTTGATCTGTGGGCCGATCATGCCCGCAGCCGCGATGCCGTGGCCCAGTTCGCCGGCACGGCTGAGGCCGAGGGCTGGACCCGCTTTCAGGCGGAGGCCGCGCGCATCTTTGGCGCGCTCGAAACCCGCTTCATGGAAAGCCCGGCGATGGGCCCCATCGGCCTCACGCTGAAATATGCCCCCTTCCACCTCCACGAAATGTTCGCGATCAATCCGTTCGCCACGCTGTGGAAGGCGCTCGGAACCTATTTCCGCGATCCGCGCCTGCACCAGCTTTATGGCCGCTATGCCACCTACACCGGCGCCGATCCCTTCCAGGCCACCGCCACCCTGATGCTGATCGCCCATCTGGAGGCGCGCGGCGTGTGGCTGGTGGAGGGCGGCATGCACGAGGTGGCGCGACAGATGGCGGCGCTGGCCACACGGCTGGGGGCCAAGTTCCACTACAACGCCCATGTCGCGGAAATCATGGTGCGGAACGGCCGCGCCACCGGGGTGAAGCTGGCCAGCGGGGAGGAGCTGCCGGCCGGCGATGTCCTGTCCAACGGCGATATCTCCGCCCTCGCCGATGGCCGCTTCGGCCCGGCCGCCTCCCGCGCCGTCACCGGGGTCAAGCCGCACGAACGCTCGCTGTCGGGCCTGGTCACGATGATGACGGCGGAGGCCGAGGGCTTCGCCATGGACCGGCACAATGTGTTCTTTTCCACCGATTATGCCGCCGAATTCCGGCAGATTTTCGGGGAGCGCCGCCTGCCGGCCGAACCCAGCATCTATATCTGCGCGCAAGACCGTGGCATCACGCCGCCACCGCCGGGGCTTGAGCGTTTCCAACTGATCGTCAATGCCCCACCAACCGGTGACGGCACCCCCCCCACGCCTGAGGAGATGGCCCAATGTCAGACCGCAACCCTGGCCGTCCTGGCCCGCTGCGGGCTCATCCTGAAGCCGAAGGCGATGCATCCGGTGGGCCCGGCGATGTTCGAGGCACTTTTCCCTTCGAGCGGTGGGGCCCTTTATGGTCGGGCCTCGCACGGGTGGCAGGCCAGCTTCCGCCGGCCTGGCAGCAAGACGAAGCTGCCCGGGCTGTGGGTGGCATCGGGCAGCGCGCATCCGGGGGCGGGCGTGCCGATGGCGGCCTTGTCCGGCCGCTTGGCGAGCGCAGCGATCCTCAAGGCCCGCGCTTCGATCAAGACATTCCACCCGGTGGCTACCGCTGGTGGTATGTCGACGCCGAAAGCGACTGCGGACAGTTCGGCCTGACGATCATCGCCTTCATCGGATCGGTCTTCTCCCCCTATTACAAGGCCTCTGGCCGCGGCCGCCCGCAGGATCATGTGTCCCTGAACGTCGCCCTTTATGGCAAGGGCGCCCGCCGCTGGACGATGACGGAACGCGGCCAGGGCGCGCTGTGGCGCGATCGCCACACACTGCGCATCGGCCCCAGCCAGGTGCGGTGGGACGGGCAGACCCTGGTGATCGATATCGAGGAACAGGGGGCCGTGCTGCCGCTGAACGTGCGCGGCCAGGTGCGGGTGACGCCGATGGTCTATGGCCAGCGCCGCTTCCGGCTTGATCCCGGCGGCCGCCACGTGTGGGAACCCATCGCCCCGTGCAGCCGGGTCGAAGCCAATTTCACCGATCCCGCCATCAAATGGAGCGGCACCGGATATCTCGATGCCAACCACGGCAGCGAATCGCTGGAAGCCGGCTTTGCCGATTGGCAGTGGAGCCGCGCCCATCTGAAGGACGGCTCCACCGCGGTGATGTATGAAGGCAAGCTGGCCGATGGCGCCGATTTCGGCATGGCCTTGCGCATCACGCCCGACGGCCAGGCCGAAGTGATGGAAATGCCCGCGCCCGTGGTCCTCCCCAAAACCGCCTGGCGCCTCGACCGCCTCACCCGCGCCGACGCCGGCTACACGGCCCGCATCCGCGCCACCTGGGAAGACACCCCCTTCTACAGCCGCACCGCACTGGCCACCCGCCTGTGGGGGGAGGATGTGGTGGCGGTGCATGAGTCGCTCAACATGCAGCGGTTCGATACGGGGGTGGTGCAGTGGATGCTGCCGTGGCGGATGCCGCGGAAGGTTTGAGGGGGCACAGTTTCACCTCATCTAATTCGCCTCGACAACTTCATCTGGAATTTACTTCAATTATCAGTTAAACAAGTGAATCTCAATTTTTTGTTTGACTGGTAAATTTTTATGGGCGAGAGCAAATTAAAGACTGAGAAGTGGCGTCGGCAGCAATTGCTTACACGATCAATGCCAAGGCAAAGATTCAATTTGCTTTCAATCGGCACAAGGATGTCCTCTAGCATATTGTTTGCTGAAGAGGTGTCCTACTGGACGGAACACGAGGAGCGCCTCCTTGGACTGGTATTCAGAGATCGCGTTGACAGTGATTACGGTTGGATTTTACTCGCTCGCGATCGTATCGGCAGATTCCGCTGCGTAGATTTGAAAGTTGACCTTCGCACTGCTGAATTTGCAGCGCGGGGTGTACGTCAACGGATTGCGGACGCCATTGAATCGAACGAGATTCCAGTTCTAGGCGATCAAGGCGACGAAACCAATTATCCAACTGATCTGTTGACTGTCCCCGCTGGCACAAAGCCTGAAGACCTCCACCCGCACTTTCGCTTACTTATGCATACACCCGGCCGTGCCCCCGCGCGCGCGGCGTTGCGGGAAATTGGCCCTTGGCTTGCGCCTACTGACCCGCACTTTGTGCGCGAGTTCCAGTTTTCGCAGTTTGATCAGCGACTTTGGGAGCTCTACCTATGGTCTGCCTTCCGAGATATGGGCTTTGACGTGCGTCAACCAGAGGCGCCGGACTTCTTGTGCTCTCGGCCCGGCTTCGAGTTCACGGTTGAAGCGACCACGGTCACCGCTTCACAGAGCGGCCCTTTAGCAAATCACCCGCAACCGAAATCTCCAGATGAAATGAAGGCGTTTTTGGCTGATTACATGCCAATGAAGTTTGGCTCTAGTTTGACCAGCAAGCTCAAAAAAAAGGATAAAGCTGGTAGAAATTATTGGGAGAGGGGAGAAGCGGCGAGCAAACCATTTGTTATCGCGATTGCAGATTTTCATATTCCCGGAGGCGACGGAGCAGTCGGTTCCATGACCTATACGCAATCTTCTTTGTGGCCTTATCTGTATGGACATCGTATAGAATATGAGTTGGTCAATGACCAACTAGTCGTTGGAACGAAAAAGGGCTATGACCATGTCTATGGAGATAAGGTCGTGCCGACTGGCTTTTTTGAACTTCCCGGCGCCGAATACATCTCGGCAGTGCTTTTTTCGAATGCGGGTACATTGTCCAAATTCGACCGTATGGGGGTTGGAGCCGGCTTTGGCGCTGCCAATCATCGCTATTTTCGGTTTGGACTGCGCTTGAATCCAGACCCAAATGCGGTCGAAGGCAATCCATTCATGGATGAGATATTGGCAGGGCACGATGAGAGCTGGGCGGAAGAGTTACAGCTGTTTCACAATCCAAACGCAAGAAACCCCCTTCCGCAACGTAGCCTGCCAGGAGTAACAGAGCACTTCTTCCGCAATGGACAACCAATTTCCTATTCATATGGTAAACCAGTGCTTGGTTCGCGGACATTAATTATGCATTTAACCGATGGCGTCGAAGAGAAGCTATCGATTTAGATTTCAAATGAGGGCAGCACCTTTCAACGCATCAACGCATACTCCTGCACCAACACCCGTTCCGGCACCGACCAGGCCGCCGCGATCTTGCGGATCATGGCAAGCGTCAGCGCCCGCTTGCGCGCCAGAATTTCGCTGGCGCGGGATTGGCCGACCAGCGCGGCGAGATCGGCGCGGGTGTGGCCGTTCATGGCCATGGCGGCTTCGATGGCCTGGACGGGATCGAGCGGGGCGATGGGCCAGCGGCGGGCTTCATAGGCCTCCACCAGCGTGACGAGCACGTCCAGCCGGTCGCCGGTTTCGGTGCCTTCGTCCGCGCCCCACAGGGTTTCGATGTCGCGCAGGGCGGCTTCGTGATCGGCATGGTCACGGATGGGGCGGATGTGCATGGCTGACTCTGCGTGGTTGATACCACCGCCTCCCCCACCCGTCACCCCGGACCCCGGCCTGCGCCGGGGCAGGCTCGATCCGGGGTTTGGCTGTTCTCTGGGCTGCGGGCGCCGAACGGCGCGAAAGAAAGCCGAACCCCTCTGAGTTCACAAACGAAGTGCAACACCTCAGACAGGTGCTGCCATGTCGAGATATGCCCAGCTATCGCTTGAAGAGCGCTGTTCGATTGCCCGGCTTCGCGAAGCCGGGCAA
>JAIXQY010000006.1 GCA_027485485.1 Sphingomonadales bacterium
AACCTCAGGAACCTGGGCGTCACCCGCACGCTGGTGCTGTTTGATGGCCAGCGCGTGGTGCAATCCAACGTCACCGGCCAGGTCGATATCGGCACCATGCCCACCGCGCTGGTGCAGCGCATCGATGTGGTGACGGCCGGCGCATCGGCGGCCTGGGGCTCTGACGCGGTGTCGGGCGTGGTCAATCTGGTGCTCAACAAGAAATTCGATGGCTTCAAGGCCAGCATCGAAGCCGGCGACAGCTATGCCTTCGACCGCTTCAACTATCGCGTGCAGGGCGCGTGGGGCATGGGCTTTGACGATGACAAGGGCCGCATCATCGTGGCCGGCAACTGGTTTGATGCGCCAAGCAATATCTTTGCCAATCAGCGCGGCTGGAACCGCTATACCCAGTTGGTCAACAACCCGGCCTTCACCACAACCAACAGCGAGCCGCGGCTGATCCGGGCCAACAACGTCAACCTGTCCAACGCCACCACGGGTGGCCTGATCGTCGGGGCCTGCAACCAGGCCATCACCGCCACCGGCGGTTGCCCCACCGCCGGCACGATCAGCGCCGGCAGCTTGCAGAACCAGCAGTTCATCGGCGGCAGCGGCCAGCTGGCGCCGTTCGCCGGCCGGCTGATTTCCGGCCAGATCGCCGCCGATGCCGACACGCTGCAGGCCCAGCTCAACAATCTGGCGATCCGCTATCGCACCGGATCGCTGTTCAGCCTGATGAAATATGATTTTGCCGACTGGCTGAAATTTTCGGTGCAGCTGAATTACGGCAGCACATTTTCGCGCAACAATTCGGTGCCGTTCATCCGCACTGGCGCGCAGGCACCGTTCATCCGGGCGGACAATCCGTTCGTGCCCGATGCGGTGCGCCAGCAGATGGTGGCCAACAACTGGACCGCGATCCGGATCGGCACCACCAATATCAATAACGTGACACCGGAAACATTGAGTTACGACAATTTCGCCACCAACGCGCTGGGCGTGCCGGTGGCCACCACCGATCGCCAGCTGTGGCGCGGCGTGGCAACGCTGGAAGGCGATCTGGGCAATGGCTGGAGCTATAGCGCCTATTATCAGCGCGGCGACGTGCGGGTGTTCCAGACCACCGAATCCAACGCCATCATCGCCAATTTCAACCGCGCCATCGATGCGGTGCGCAACCCGGCCGGCCAGATTGTCTGCCGGGTCAATGCCGATGCCGTGACGACCAATGATGATCCGGCCTGCCGGCCGCTCAACATCATCGGCCAGGGCGTGGCATCCCAGGAGGCGATCCGTTATGTCAACGTGGCGCCAGGCGCCAATTTCCAGCGCCAGCTGCTACGCCAGACGGTGACGGCTGCCACCGTGCAGGGCAAGCTGCCCGGCCTGGCCGCCGGCGACATCGCCCTGGCATTCGGCGGCGAATATCGCACCGAGAATGGCGATATCATCAACGATGCCGGCGCCCAGGCCCGCATCTACTCGGTGGCCAATTTCCCCAGCTTCACCGGCAATTACAATGTGAAGGAAGGCTTTCTGGAAGTTGATGTGCCGTTGTTGAAAGACAATGGCGTCAAGTCGCTGAACCTGAACGGGGCGGTGCGCTACACCGATTATTCCACAAGCGGCGGCGTCACCACCTGGAAGCTGGGTGTGCTGTCGGATGTGACGACCGGCCTTCGCCTGCGCGCCACCCTGTCGCAGGATATCCGCGCCCCCAATCTGAACGAGCTGTTCTCCACCGGGCTGTCCACCCTGTCGTCGGCCGTGGATCCGCGCAACAATGTGACGGTGGCAATCTTCAGCTTCGCCAGCGGCAATCGCGCCCTGCAACCGGAAAAGGCACGCACCTTTTCGGCCGGGATGGTCTTGCAGCCCAGCTTCATCGACCGGTTCAGCCTGTCGGTGGATTATTACAGCATCAACATATCGGACGCGATTGTTCAGGTGGGCGCCAATGATGCGCTGGCCCGCTGCAATGCCGGCGATCAGGCCTTTTGCAGCCGGCTGGTGTTTGGCGGGCCACTTGGCGCCAATGGCCAGCCACTGCTCAGCCAGATCAACGTGTTTCCCGACAATATTGCCAATCTGAAAACATCCGGTCTTGATTACCAGCTGGACTGGACGGTGCCGGCGTTTGGCGGTGATCTGAACCTGCGGCTGCTGGGCAATTATATTCTCCAGCTCCGCCAGAACCAGCTGGGCAGCAGCTTCAATCTGGCTGGTGCGATCGGTGCGGACAATCTGGGCGGCACCGGCTTTCCCCGTGCCCGTTTCACCTTTTCAACCACCTGGAACAAGGGCGATGTGTCACTGACCGCGCAAACCCGCTTCATCGGCGCGGCCGAGCTCAACAGCGCCTGGGGGCCCCGGGATGTGGACGTCAACAAGGTGCCGGCCATCGCCTATGTCGATCTGCGCGGCAGTTGGAAGCTGAACGATCATATCCAGATCTTTGCCACGGTGGACAATCTGCTCAACAAGGCGCCGCCGATCGTTCCGGCCAGCCAGGCCCAGGGGCAGAGCGCCTTTTATTTCACCGGCATCAACGGCATCATCTATGACGCCATCGGCCGCGCCTATCGGTTGGGGGCGCGGGTGAATTTCTGAGGAACCTCACGTTTTGGCAGGCCGGCGCGCAAGCATCTTGCCGCATGGCCCGTCTGGCGCGATGATGGCAGAGCAATGGCCAAGCCGGGAAACGGCAGCCGGGATTGGGGAGGAATGATCATGGAACTGAACCGCAGGGATACGCTTGCCGGCGCGGCTGCCGCCGCCGTCGCGTTGGCCGCCGCGCCCGCTGCCGCCCAGATGGGCGCGCGCCGGCTGGGATCGAAGGAGAAGGTCGCCTATTGGGTGGCGACCGTCACGCCCTGCGATGCCAAGGGCATGTTTGATCCCGGCGCCATGAAGGCAGTGATGGAATGGCACCAGAAGTGCGGCGCCGATGGCGTGGTGGTGCTGGGCACATCGGGCGAGTTCCCCAGCTTCTCGGTGGCGGAGCGCAAGCGCGTCACCGAAGTGGCGATGCAGCACAAGGGCAACATGAACATCATGGTGGGCCCGGGA
>JAIXQY010000046.1 GCA_027485485.1 Sphingomonadales bacterium
GCGACGGTCACGGCCGGCCGCTCGGGTTCGTGCTGACGCCTGGCCAAGCGCATGATGTCCAGGGCTTTGGCCCGCTGTTCCGGATGGTGGCCGACCGCATCGAAGCGCTGCTTGCCGACAAGGGTTACGACGCCGATGCCATCCGCGCCGAGATCGCCGCTGCGGGCGTCGAGGCGGTCATCCCGACCAAGAGCAACCGCCGGATACCGATCCCGCACGACCGCGAGAAATATCGCTGGCGCAATCTCGTCGAGCGCATGTTCAGCAAGCTGAAGAACTGGCGCCGCGTCGCCACACGATACAACAAAACCAGGGAATCCTACCTCGGCTTCGTCGCCCTCGCTTCAATCAAACTGTGGACACCCTTTGTCCACGAGGCCTAGCAAAAGCTGACGTGCCGGGGTTTGTTCTTACGATGTCGCCAAATCCGACTCGAATGTACAGGTAAGTTCGAGAGCAATATTGCGAAGTGGCTTGGAGCGGAAAGGTTGAGACAACGATATGACCACGCTGAGGGACTAGTTCTGTGATCGATTGATGGCTATCGTCGAGCCTGCAGCCAAGACATTAGCTGTCGCAGCCAAGCCAAGTCAGAACCGCCTGTAGCAGCGAAAGTTCCAATGATGTCAAAGTTGCTGACTAGGAAGGCCCAAGCCGAGTTGCCTAAGGCAGTGACGCCATTCATGACATAAGTACCTGCGCCGGTCGCCGCCAATCCGTCACCCACAACGGTAACAACCGCCGCACCCGCGGCAAACTTAAGAACTTTCCCCGCGCCGGCCAGGATGCGCTTAAGCAGCAAGGACGCAGCGTGGTTCGACCGTTCTGGTCGATGGCCTTTGCCAGCGTTTGAGGCCGCTAACTCGGCAAGCTCCCGCGCAGTTGGGCCGAAGACGCCCGGAGTGTCGCGGATCGCGTTGGCCACCTCCAAAATTACATGACTTATGCGGCCTTGGTCTTCCGGCCTTGCGCGATACCGATCGGCCGCGTCTACTAGGTCCGAGCCTGTCGGCGTCAACATTATCAAGGTTCCGTGAACCTGACGGAGGGAAGCAAGTCCGCTCGAAACCGAGCTCGGCAGGCTCGGGCGGTCGCCGGCTGCAATCTCGCTGTCGCACTGGGCCGCCGTGTTATCTAGGAAGACGCCGTGGATATAGAGGCGAGGGACCGAGGCTGGGGCAGCATTAACCGTGGCCAAATAGCGAGTTAAGGCTTGTAGAAGGTCCTGATGGCCGTTGGTGCCCGCGAGATGAGCTACCAGTTCAGCCGCCTGGTCGCGCAGCGCCGATAGGAGGTCGCCGTCGGGTGCTACCGCGCCGTCCCAGTCGACGAGATCGACACGTCCCTCCTGCGTCCGATCAAAGATTGGTCCCGACGATTCCGGTGGAATGTTATCGAGAATTTCCTCAAGGCTAGAGCCGCTTCCGTCGGGTCCTTCGTCACTTTCTACCGAAGCTTCCTCGTCTTGGGGTGTATGTTCGGCCTCGTTTGGCTCTGGATCGTAATCGTCCGGCCGTCTCTTCGGCGCCCAATCGACGATGCCGTCTTCCTCCACTCGCCTGACAGCCTCGTCAATTATGTTCTGAGGCCAGTCCGAAAAGGTGAAGCCGATCTCCTGATCGGCACTATAGGGCCCGCCCCAAACCCATATATAGCCACCTTCGGCACTTTCATACGGCGTACGAAGGGCGGGGTCTTCGAAGTTCTCAAAGAACCATTCGACCATTTGTTGCACGGAATATTCTTCATCTTCTAATTTTTCATCATCCGGGTCTGCATCATATGGAGCTGCAGAACCGAACCGAAAATTCTCTAGAAGTTTATTTCGGCCGATGTCTGTCTCCTGATGATTGTAATTGCCAACCGGGTACTCCCAGACCGTCCAAGTCAGCACGCCAAGGTCCGGATGGATGATGGTTGCCTGATGGCTGACCTCTGCTTCCATAGGGCGCTTGTCCGCGCCGACCGAATCCCAAACCAACTCGTCAGAATCAATCGTGTAAGCGGTGCCAGTGTCTACGTGCCGGATGCGGGCAACCCCGGTGACGTCAACCGGCATGTTCTGTGATCTCCTAGACGACAATACGACCCGCAGAGTCAGTGCGTCCGGACTTTAGATATAAGGGGATCGCTTTTTATCAACAAGTCTCGGAGATTGCTAATCTGCCTTTTCCGCGCCCGATTGCCACTGCGTCACCACTGATCGCCACCTGGCAAGCAGCAGCAGTAAGCGGACAAAAGCAGCGGGGTCATTATCCGGTCAGTTAACATCCCATGTAGCGAGTTGTGCTTCCAGCAAGTGCCTTCAAACCTACAAACGACCGAATTTTGCGCCTGTAGAGGACGTACGGCTTGAACGTAATCAAACGGCTTACTCTGGCAGAAGCTGCCGTCCGGTGGCGACCTTGGGGATGTCCGGAACTGGGTCGATAGCTGCCGTCGCAAATTGGCGGACTGGAAGGCAGCTGTCCAGCACTCGGCGCCTAGAAACTGCGTTTCCGCATCCGGCCCAATTGCTGCCTTCAAGCCCACCCCAAAATCGTACGGGTGCAGGGGCTGCGCCCCTGCCCGCCGGAGGCTTCTTCTTCGCTGAAACCCGCCCTCAGAACCGGAACCGCAGCCCCGCCATCCCCGCGGTGGTGTCCCCGAACGGGAAGCTGATGGTCTGGATCACGCTCAGATCGATCGCCACGGCTTTGGAGGCGTTGAAGCTGAGCGTTGCGCCCAGTTCGCCCCAGCTGCCGCTGGTTTTTGGCGCATCGACAAAGCGCGGGGTGCCGGCGGCGGTGCGTTGGCCGGTGCCGACCTGGGCGACGGCAGCGATGTTGCTGGCGGTGTTGAAGGCGGCGTTGAGGCCGATGCTGCCGCTGTCATTGGCGAACATGTGGGTGAGGGCGGCGCCGGCGGAGCCGATGGTGCCGCTGGCCGATTGTTTCTGGCTTGAGATCGGCCGGCCGGTGGGGCCGGTGAGGGCGACGGCGAAATCGATCTGGTTGTAATCCACACCGGCATAGGGGGTGATGAACAGCCGGTCGGCCACGGCGAAATCATAGCTGATCGATCCGCCGAGGCCGAACAGGCTGCCGGAGCGGCCGACGGTGATGGCGGCGCCGGCCTGGGTGCGGAAGCTGCTGGCATCAAAGCTGCGGCTGCCCAGTGAGACATGGCCTTCGAGGCCGAGGTTGCCCACGTATGTGCCGGCGGACAGTCCGCCGATCCAGGTATCGGCCGGGATGGTGAGGGCGCGGGCGTCGCCGCTGCCCACATAGGTGATTTCCGCCTTGGCCCAGCTGTTGCCGAAGTTGCGGGCGATCCCGAGGCTGGCGAAGGGTTGATCGGCCTGCGCCTGCACCGCGGTGATGCCGCCCAGGAGGGAGAGGGTCCACGGCCGATCCTTGTCTGCCGGGGCTGTGGGGGCTCCGGGGGCGGCGCCGTCTTGTGCGTGCACGGTGGTTGCCCCTGCCAACATCATGGCGGCTGCCAGCATTTGCCTGATCATCTTTTGCCCTTCCCCAAGGTCTGCGCACTGCGCACTGTGGTAACGCAGCAGGCCATGCCACTCCTTCGCGGCCATTGGCAATTTTTCCGGTGGCGAAGGACTTGGCCGTGGTGGCGCGTTGTGGGGGGCAGAAAGGGCAATTGGCGTGTTGATGCAGCGGCTGGACGATCCCGGCCACAGCGATGATGGCTTGATGGCGGCCAGTGCCGCCGGGAACCGCGCGGCCTTTGCCCAGCTGGTGGAGCGCCACATGGCCATGGCCTGGCGGCTGGCATTCCGCCTGACCGGCGATGCCGGCGATGCCGAGGATCTGTTGCAGGAGGGCTTTGCCCGGCTGTGGAACCAGGGGCCGCGCTGGCAGGCCGGGCAATCGGGGGTGGCGGCGTTCCTGACGCGGGTGATCACCAATCTGGCCATTGATCGCAGCCGCCGCAAACGGCCGCAACCGATGGCCGATCTGCCCGATGATCCCGATCCGGCGCCGCTGGCCGATGCCGTGCTGGCCGAAGCCGATACGGCGCGGGCCATTCAGATGTGTGTGGCCGCCCTGCCCGAACGGCAGCGCGCGGCGATTGTGCTCACCTATTGGGAAGGATTGACCGGGCCGATGGCCGCCGAGACCCTGAACCTCAGCCCCAAGGCGTTTGAATCGCTGTTGATCCGCGCCCGCACGGCGTTGAAGGGCGTGATGGCCGCCGCCGGCCTGTCGGCCGCCGATCTGCCGGGAGACCAATGATGAGCTTTGCCCCCGCGATCAGCGATGCCGATCTGGCCCGCATGCTGGGCCTGGCCAGCCCGGCGCCGCCGGTGCCCGATGGCTTGGCCGGGCGCATCATGGCGGCCTTGCCGGCCGAGGTGCCCGCCCTGCCGCCGGTGGCCGCGCCGCGTCGGACTGCCCGCCGCTGGCTGCGGCCGGGCATGGCGATTGGTGCCAGCCTGGTGCTGGCCAGCGCGGTGGCGGCCAGCCTGGCCGATGCGCCGTTGCTGCGCCAGGTGATGGTGCGCATTGGGTTGGCGGAACCGGTGGCGGCGCCCAAGCCGGCGCCGGTGCGGGTGCGGCCGGTGCCGGCCGCTGTGCCGGCGGCGCGGCCCGCCCGCCCGGCGCCGGCTGCCCCGGTGCAGTTGAACGCGCGCCTGCCGGATGCGCCGGTGGCCGCGCTGCCGCCGATGGCGCCGCCGCCGGTGCTGGCCGGGCCGATGGCGGTAGCGATCCCGCGCGCGGTTATTCGGCCCGAACGGCCGGCCATGCCCGCCGCGATCCGGCGCGAGCGGCCGCCCGAAATCCTGATTGCGCCGCCGGTTGTGGCTTTGCCGGCCGCATTGCCGGTGCGTGTGCCGGAATTGGCCACGATTCCGCCAGCGGCGGCCACCGGTTCGGCACAAATGGCCAGCGAAGCCGCCATTGTCGCCACCGGCCCGGCACAGGCCGGCAGCATTTCCACCGACATTGCGCCGCCGGCGGCCACATTGCAGGCGCTGCGCCAGGCCCGGCAGAATGGCACGCTCACCCCCGATCAGCTGCGGCAGTTGCGGGCCTTGCAGGCGGCCCGCGCCGCCCGCGCCGCCCGGGCGCCGCGCCCCGGCGCCAACCGGCCGTGACGCGCCGCGAAGGAGTTGGCAGCGACCCGCGTTGAAGCAGACAGAGGCAGCCGATGGCCGCCCGAACCGCCAAGGAAGGACGAATTCTCATGCGTATCCAGATGCTTGCCTGTGCCTCCATGCTGGCGCTGATGCTGGTTGCACCCGCCACCGCGCAAACCGCGCCGGCCGCCGGCACCACCACCAAGGCCATCGACAATGCCAAGGTGACCGGCACGATCACCACCACCCGCGACCCGGCCGCCGGCACCTTCAGCCGTGATGCCACCCTCACCCGCAAGAGCGACGGCGCCACCGCCACCGCCAGCATCGATCGCACCCGCGCCGATGGCAGCACCACCACCACCGCCAGCCGCACCGGCTTCAACGGCCAGACCAGCAGCAGCCAGATCACCCGCACCCGCACCGAAACCGGCTTCACGGAAGCCGGCACCCTCACCGGGCCGCAGGGCAACACATTGACTTTGAACGGCAGTGTGGCCCGCGCCAACGGCACGCTCACCGCCAACCGGGCGTTGACCAACGCCGCGGGTGACACTGTGGCCAGCCGCAATCTCACCGCCACCCGCGCCGCCAATGGCCAGGTGACGCGCAACCTCACCACCACCGGCCCGCAGCGCCTGCTGAACCGCGCCGGCCGCCCGATGGGCGTTCGCCCCGGCCAGCCCCGCTGATCACAAGTCCCTGAAATGGAAAGGGCCGGGCGTGATGCCCGGCCCTTTTCTATCGGCGCTTCGGCGCTTCGGTGGCGCCGCGGGACCGGCGTTCACCCCGCCGGTTGCCGCTGGTCGCGGTGGACAGCCGGCGCTTTTTCAACGGCGGCGGCGGCGGTTCGACAATCTCGATATCGCCAAGGGTGAGATCAAAGCCCAGCATGGCAAAGCTTTCCGCCATGTGCACCGGCAGATCGGCCTTCACGTCCAGCGTGCCGCCATCGGGCGTGGCGATCACCAGCCGGCGGCTGTGCAGGTGCAGCTTGCGGCTGATCCCGCCGGTGAGATAGCTTTCCTTGCCGCCATATTTGCCGTCGCCCACCAGCGGGTGGCCGATGGCGGCGGCATGCACGCGGATCTGGTGGGTGCGGCCGGTAAGCGGTTGAAATTCCACCCAACCGGCACGACTGGCCGCACGCTCGATCACGCGATAGCGGGTCTTGGCCTTCAGCCCGGCTTCGGGATCGACCTGCATCTTCTCGCCGCCGGTGCCGGCCTGCTTGCCGATCGCCGCATCGATGGTGCCGGCCGAGATCTTGGGCACATCCACGGTGAGCGCCCAATAGGTCTTGCTGGCCTCCCGCCCGGAAAACTCCTTGCTGAAGAAGGCCGCCGCCTTGGCGGTGCGGGCCAGCAGCAACACGCCCGATGTGTCCTTGTCCAGCCGGTGCACCAGGCGCGGCCGCGAAGCCGCATCGAACTGCAGCGCATCCAGCATGGCATCCACGCTGGTGGTGATGCCGGTGCCGCCCTGGGTGGCCAGGCCTGGCGGCTTGTTGATCACGATGGCATGGGCATCCATGTGCAGCACCATGGCCCGCATATAATCGATCTGCGCATCGCTGAGCGGATCGCGCGGCTTCTCCGTGGGGCGGGTGGCGGTGAGCACCGGCAGCGTGTCGGGCCAGGTCAGGCTTTGGCCAACGCCCACCCGGTCACCGGGGCCGGCCTTGGCCCCATCCAGCCGCACCGCGCCGGTCTTTGACCAGCGCGAGACGATGTTGAAGCTGATATCCTTGGTGTGGCGCTGAAACCAGCGATCCAGACGGATGCCGTCGTCATCCTCGGCTATGGTGGCGGTGGGCATCAGGCCATTCCTCGCATCAGCCACACGCCTGCCAGCACGGCGAGCACGCTGCCCGCCACGCTCGACACGGCATAGGCCGCCGCCAGCGCCACTTCGGCGCGGGTGATCATGTTGTAGATTTCCAGGCTGAACGCCGAGAATGTGGTGAAGCCGCCCAGCACACCCACGCCCAGCAGCAGGCGCAATTCTTCCGCCCCGTTGACCACCCGCGCCAGCCAACCGGCCAACAGGCCCATCAGAAAACCGCCGATGATGTTGACGGCAAAGGTGCCGAACGGAAAGCCCGGCCCCATGATCACCATGGCCCAGCGGCCGACGCCAAAGCGCAGCGCCGTGCCAAGCCCGCCGCCAATGGCGACCAGCAGCAAATTGGGCAGTGTGGGGTTCATCGCCATTCCCTTAGCTGGCCAACAGGGGTTAGACCACCCCGAAGGTCCAGCCCTCTCTGGTGGCAATGGCCGGCGTGAGCGCAGCAGGCCGCCACCAGTGCGGCTGGGGCGCAATGGCGCGCAGGCCGGCGGCGGTGACGATGGCATCCCCCACGTGATCGGGAAACGCCTCTGGAAAACCCGGCGGCATGGGCTGGCTGCCATGGCGGGCCAGCGCGGCGTTCAGGCTGGCCGCATCACGCAGCTTGCCCCGGAAGCCGCCCAGCCGGGCAAAGGCCTGGGCATAAATCTCCATGATGGCAGGGCCGCGGGCCGGCAGCGGATCAAACGGCCACACCGGCCACTCCAACCGGTGCAGCAACCGCATCGCGCTGAGCGTCGCCTTGCCCACCTGGGACGCGCCCAACAGCACGAAGTTGGAGGTGGGCACGCCCAGCCCACTGGCCTTGTAGACCTGCTCCGTCACCCGCAGATGGGCGCGCAGGTGGCGCGGGCCGTCGGCCGCGCCCAGCCAGAAGGCATCGCGCCGATGCTGGATGAAGCCCTGGCCGCCCAGATCATCTTCCTGCGCGCACACCGCCTCCACTTCGGCCCACAGGTCGCGCGCCGGCCCCTCGAACGGCGGCACGGCGGCAAAGCCAAAGCCGGCATCCATGCCCACCAGCACATCGCCCGACAGCCCGCCCAGCCAATCAAGCACGCCTGCGCGCGACCACACGCCGGCTGCCGGCAACACCAGCTGCGGCGGCGCATCGCCGGCTTCGCACAGCGCCACCTGCACCGATGGGTGGCGCAGCCCTTTGGCACCCGACCAGTCGATGCCGACAAAGCGGGTGAATCTCACCGCAGCTCCACCACAAGCGCGCCGCTGTCTAGTCCGCGCAGCAGATCGATATCGGGCGCATTGCCGGGCAGCACCTGGGTGACATGCACAGCCGCGTGCCCGGCGGCGCACAGGCGTGCCGCGAGCGCCGGCGGCAGCTGCGCATCAACGAGGAAGTTCATTCGGCCGCGATCACCAGCGGATGATCAGCCAGTTCGGCGGCATAGGCCAGGCAGGCCAGCACGTCGGCACGGGTGAGATAAGGGAAATCCGCCAGCAACGCCTCAAGCGTTTCGCCGTGCGCCAGATAGGCCAGCACATCGCGCACAGGCATGCGGGTGCCCTTCACGCACGGCTTGCCGCCCAGCACGTCTGGTCGCGATTCGATCCGGTTCAGCAGGCTGATCATCATGGCAGCATAACGGCAGCGGCCTGAAAGGCCAAACTTGCTCTATGCGGCCGAAAAGCCCCGCGCCTTGCGCTGCGCCGCAGAGGCGTGGCCGGCCCAGGCCCGTTCCACCAGCACGGCGATGCGCTCGGGATCGGCCGTCGCCAGCCGCACCAGCACGGCGGGCCAGCCGGCATAATGCGGGGTCTGATAGAAACAGTCGGGATCGGTGGCCATCAGCATCTCGACCTCATCGATGCCGGCGCGCAGCACGAAATGGTCAGGCTCCTTGCCGATCACCACAAACATCTTGCCGCGCACCAGCACGGCATCGCGGCCATAGCTGGTGCCGCGCGTGGCGCCCGGCAGCGCCAGTGCCAGTTGCACCACATCCTCCCAGATCATGATCCACCCCGCAGGGCTGCCCGCCGCCTTGCCCATTCGGCCAGGCGTTCGGCAATCCGGGCTTCGAGCCCACGCGGGGACGGCGTGTAAAGCGGTTGCGCGGCCATGCCATCCGGCCAGTAATTCGCTCCGGAAAACCCGTCCGGCGCATCATGATCATAGGCATAGCCCTGACCATAGCCCAATTGCTTCATCAGCCTGGTCGGCGCGTTCAGGATATGGGCCGGCGGGGTGAGCGAGCCAGTGCTGGCCGCCAGCTTCATCGCGGCCTTCTGGGCCACATAGGCCGCGTTGGATTTGGGCGCGGTGGCGAGATAGAGGCAGGCGTGGACGATGGCCAGTTCGCCTTCGGGGCTGCCGAGGAAATCATAGGCGTCCTTGGCATCCAGGCACACGCGCAAGGCGTTGCTGTCGGCCAGACCCACATCCTCGCTGGCAAAGCGCACCAGCCGGCGCAGCAGATAGAGCGGCTCCTCGCCTGCCACCAGCATGCGCGCCAGCCAATAGAGCGCGGCATCGGGATCAGAGCCGCGCAGGCTTTTGTGCAGGGCCGAAATCAGCCCGTAATGGCCCTCGCGATCCTTGTCATATACCGGCATGCGGCGGTGCAGGAAACCGGCCAGCGCGCTCGCGTCCATCACCTCGCCGCCCTCCAGCGCCAGCAGGGTTTCGGCCTGGCCCAGCAGGAAGCGGCCATCGCCATCGGCACTGGCGATCAGCGCAGCGCGGGCATCGTCGGTCACCGGCAGCGCCTGGCCGGCCAGCGCCTCGGCCCGGACCAGCAGCTCGGCCAGCGCCGCTTCGTCCAGCCGCTTGACGATCAGCACGCGGGCGCGGGACAGGATGGCGGCGTTGAGTTCAAAGCTGGGGTTTTCGGTGGTGGCCCCCACCAGCGTGATGGTGCCATCCTCCATCGGGCCCAGGAAACCATCCTGCTGCGCCCGGTTGAAACGATGAATTTCATCCACGAACAACAGGGTGCGCTGGCCGATGCTGGCGTTGTTGCGCGCGTCGGCAAACAATTTCTTCAGGTCCGCCACCCCTGCGAACACCGCCGAAATCGCCACAAAGCGCATGCCCACCGCATCGGCCAGCAGCCGGGCAATCGTGGTCTTGCCGGTGCCGGGCGGCCCCCACAGGATCAGGCTGGAAAGGCTGCCGGCCGCCACCATGCGGGTGATGGCGCCGTCGGGGCCGGTCAGCGCCGGCTGGCCCACCACATCGGCAAGCGCGCGCGGCCGCAGCCGTTCGGGCAGCGGCGCGCTGGCATTGTCGTCACTGGCAAACAGATCGGCCATGGCCCGTTGTCGCGCCATCAGGGCCGTTCATGCAAGGGCTCAGCTCTTGTACCAGGCCTCGATGGTGCCGGTCAGCTTGATGGTGAGCGGGTTGCCCTTGCGATCCAGGCTCTTGCCGGCGGCCACGCGGATCCAGCCTTCGGAAATGCAATATTCCTCCACGTTCGTCCGCTCGACGCCGTTGAACCTGATGCCCACGCCGCGGCTGAGCAGATCCCAATCATGGAATTCGCTGCGCGGATTGACGGACAGCCGATCCGGCGGCGTGTCAGCCACGGCAGGTTCGCCGGCAGATTCGGTGGTCTCGGGGGTTTCGGGCGTGTCGGTCATGGCCGGCTCCATAAGGGCAAGCGGGGATACGGGCAAGAAAAAGGGGCCGCCGGCATGTCTGCCCGCGGCCCCGATTTTCTTGCGGCGGCGATCAGCCTTCGGTCGGCTCGTCGTCCACCGGCAGCGTGCCGGGTTCGGCGCCCGGATCAAAGGCTTCGGTGAAGCCCGATTCCTCACGCTCGTTCGTGGCCGAGATATCGACACCCTTGGCCTGCAGTTCGGCTTCTTCGGCCGAACGGGCGATGTTCACGGTCACCAGCACCACGACTTCCGGGTGCAGCGCGACCTTCACGTCGTGCACGCCCAGGGTCTTGATCGGGCGGTCGAGCACGATCTGGTTCTTGTGGGCCTTGTGGCCACCGTTGGTCAGCGCTTCGGCCAGATCGCGCGCGGCGACCGAACCGTACAGCTGGCCGGTGCCCGAGGCGGCGCGGATCATCACCACGCTGGCGCCTTCGATCTCACGGGCTTCGGCCCGGGCGATGTCACGGCGCTTGGCGTTATCGGCTTCGATGCGGGCGCGGTCATTCTCAAACCGGGCCTTGTTGGCTTCCGTGGCGCGCAGCGCCTTGCCGCGCGGCAGCAGGAAGTTGCGGGCAAAGCCCGGCTTCACATTGACGATATCGCCAATGCTGCCCAGCTTTTCAACGCGTTCAAGCAGGATCACATGCATGGTTTCGCGCTCCTCACTTCACCAGATAGGGCAGCAGGCCCAGGTGGCGGGCGCGCTTGATGGCCTTGGCCAGCTCGCGCTGCTTCTTGGCGGAAACCGCGGTGATGCGTGCCGGCACGATCTTGCCGCGTTCAGACACGAAACCCTGCAGCAGGCGCACATCCTTGTAATCGATGGCGGGCGCGTTCGGACCCGAGAACGGGCACGACTTGCGGCGACGGAAAAATGGACGTCCCATATTGTCCTCCCTTTAACCGGCTGCGCGCGGTTCGCGGCGCGGCCGTTCGCCGCGCGGGGCACCATCACGGTCACCACGGTCAGGGCGGTCACCACGTTCCGGGCGATCGCCACGTTCCGGACGGTCACCACGATCACCACGGCGGGTCATTGCGGACGGTTCGGTGGACAGGGTTTCGACCCGCACGGTCATGAAGCGGATGATGTCTTCATTCAAGCCGACCTGGCGCTCCAACTCGGCCACGGCAGCTGCCGGGGCATCGATGTTGAGCATCACATAATGGGCCTTGCGGTTCTTGGCGATGCGATAGGCCAGCGTGCGCAGGCCCCAATATTCATTATTTGCCACCTTGCCCTTGCCATCGGCAAGAATCTTGGTGAAGCCTTCCGTCAGCGTTTCAACCTGAGCAGCTGTCAGGTCTTGCCGCGCGAGGAAGACATGCTCGTAACACGGCATATCATTCTCCTGTGCCGATCGTTGGCGAAGGCCCCATGCCCCCGCCCCTCCGGCTGGCGTCAATCACCGCGCAGGGCAAGCCCGGCACGGCGAAGCGCGGCCTATGCGGCACAGGGGCGGTGATTGCAAGTGATTCCCGCCGGTGGTGGAAGGCGGTTCAGGGCTTCACATCAGGCGGCGTTTCGCCCGCCATGCTGGCTGCAACCTTCTCGGCCGCCTCCATTGCGCGCAGCAGATTGCCGCCGGCGATCTTTTCGCAATCGGCCTCGCTCATGCCCCGCCGCAGCAGCTCGGCGATCAGCGCCGGATAGGTTTCCACGCCTTCCAGCCCGGTGGGCGTGGAATCAATGCCATCAAGATCGCCGCCGATGCCGACATGATCGACGCCGGCCAGCTTCACCAGATGCTGGATATGATCGGCCACATCGTTGATCCCCACCGGCGGCGGCGGGTTCTTCGCATCCCACTGCGCCATCGCCACGCCCTGGCGCGGCAGATCAGCGATATACAGCGCCAGCAGCCGCTGCCGCTCGCCAGCGCGGGCGGCTTCGTGGGCCTGGCGGGCGCTGTTGATGAAGCCGGGCACATAGGTGGCCATGACCACACCGCCATTGGCCGCCACCAGCGGCAACACATCATCGGGCACGTTGCGCACATGATCGGCCAGCCCACGCGCCGAGGAGTGGCTGTAGATGACCGGCGCCTTCGTGGTGGCCAGCACCGCCTTCATCGTGCCGGGCGACACGTGGGACAGATCGACCAGCATGCCGATGCGGTTCATCTCGCGGATCACCGCCTTGCCATAGTCGCTCAGCGGCTGCGGACGCGGCGATTCATTGGCACTGTCGGCCCAGTCGTTGTGCTTGGTGTGGGTCAGCGTCATGTAACGCACGCCCAGCGCGTGATACATGCGCAGCACCGGCAGGCTGTTGTCGATCTGGCTGCCGCCCTCCACGCCCATCAGGCTGGCGACCTTGCCGGTCTTCTGGATGCGGCGGATGTCGGCGGCGGTGCCGGCCAATTCGAAATCGGCCGGATATTTGGCCACAAAGCCGCGCACGATGTCGATCTGCTCCAGCGTCTGCTTCACGGCTGCCGGCCCGGTGATATTGGCGGAGACATAGACCGACCAGAACTGGCCACCCACCCGCCCGGCATGAAGGCGGGGAATGTCCGTCATCAACGGGCGTTTGTACTGCCGCGAATCGGCCTTCAGGTCCTGGCTCCACCAGCCCTCACCAAAGCTGCCGCGCAGCGCGCCCGGCCAATCATTATGGCCATCGATGATCGGCTGCCGCTTCAACACCGCCTCGGCCCGTTTCAGGAACGGATCATCCAGCGCCAGGGCAGGTGTGGCGGCCAGCAGGGCCAGGCCCAGCGCAATCAGGCTATTTTTCATTTTCTGCAATCGCCCGCTCTGCCAAGGCCCGCGCACTTGCGAGCATATTGGCCTGGTTCAATGTGGGGGAGTCCGCCTGGAAACGATAGAAGTTCAACACCTTCAGCTTGACGCTGGTGATGCACACAACAGCGGCGATCTTCTTCTGTTCATTGCCAGCCTGGATGCTGACGACACCACCAAGATAGCCGCACACATCATCCTGCCCCAACGGCACAATATTGCCTTCGCCAAGCTTGATGCTGCTGCCAAAATTGTCGGTCATGGCCGTTCGGACCTGATCCATCACCGGCTTGAAGTCGAACGTCTTGAACGCCGGCCCCAGCCCGGCAAGAAGCACTTTGCGGCTGAACTCCACATCAAGCAGGCTCTTGGTGGCCTTCACCATGTAATAATCGGCCATGGGTGCCACGCCCGGCCGGCAGGAGACCACCGTGATCGGCGTGATGTTCATGGGATCAGCCGCGTTCACCATCGCCAGGCCCACGGCAGCATCGCCTTCTGGCGCGCAATAGCCCGGTGGCACCACAAAACGCAGATCGGTCTTGCCCACCGTGAATGGCAGCACTGCTGGCGGCGTGACCTGCGCAGCCTTGGGATCGGGCGCGGCGGCGATCAACAGCGGCAAAGCCAACAGGATGCAAGAAAGCGGCTTGATCATGCGTCATAGTCGCACCTGTTCGCCCTCTCTTGCAAGAGAGGTGACGGGCCAGCCACACTGGCCACATAAGATAGTGCAAGTCAGCCCGGTTCAGAAAGGCCGTTCCATGCTCGAAACCAGTGATCGCCGCGTTTACGGCCCCGATGAAACCGCCTTCCGCGACACGGTGCGCAAGGTGTTCGACAAGGAGCTGATCCCCAATCTCGACCGTTTCGAGGAAGAA
>JAIXQY010000111.1 GCA_027485485.1 Sphingomonadales bacterium
GCTGTGGCCCGATGCGGGCTCGGCCTTGGTTCCGTGATGGGGAACGGGTGATGAAGAGCGAATCGCACGGAGCATTTTCTGGCCCAGGCCACACGGACGGACCCTTGATCGTGCCAACGCATGGTGATGATCTGCCCCCCGGCTATCGGCCCAGCGCCGACGAAGAGTTCATGAACGATCGCCAGCTGGCCTACTTCCGCAAGAAGCTGCTGGTGTGGAAAGATGAAATCCTGAAAGAATCGGAAAGCACGCTGGAGGCCCTGAAGGCCGAACCGCTGCGCGAACCTGATCTGACGGATCGCGCCGCCAGCGAAACCGATTGGGGCATCGAACTGCGCACCCGCGATCGCCAGCGCAAGCTGATTTCCAAGATCGACGCCGCACTGCGCCGCATCGAAAGCGGTGATTACGGCTGGTGTGAAGTGTCGGGCGAGCCGATTTCGCTGGCCCGCCTGGAAGCCCGGCCGATCGCCACCATGACGATCGACGCCCAAGAACGCCACGAACGCGACGAAAAGATCAGCCGCGACGAATAAGGTTTTGAGCCGGGGCGCTGGCCCCGGCCCTTGCAATGCATGTTCAGGCCATCAATGCAGATTGGCCAGTTCGTCCTTCAATTTCAGTTTTTCGGCCTTCAACTGGCGAAGCATGGCCGAATCGGGCACGGGGCGCTTCAGTTCGGTTCCCAATTTGGCATCCAGCCGGGCGTGGCGGGCGGCAAGCATGTCGCGGTGGCTGTTGTTCATCAACATCTCCCTTCGCTGCACTGCGCCGCCTGGCGATGGCCGACGGCGAGTCATGATTGCATCATGCTTTGGCCGGCCTGTCCATGCGCCTCGCCGCAAATTGCCGCCGCTTTGGCATGAATTGCCGCCATCAGCCGTTCCATGCTTGAGGGTGCGCGCAAGATTGGTTACCGCAAGGCAATAACTGTCGCCGCAACCGGAGCCCACCCAGTGGACGAAGCGGAAATCCGCGCCCGTATCGATTATCTCAGGCTGGAGCATCGCGATCTGGATGCCGCCATCGATGCGCTGCGGCTGGCAGCCATGCCCGACATGATCCAGCTGCAACGCTTCAAGAAGCGCAAACTGCGCCTGAAGGACGAGATCAGCGTGCTGGAAGACCAGCTGATCCCCGACATCATCGCCTGAGGGCCCGGGCAGTGCGACTTGTCTGTGCCCTTCTTGCCCTGATGGCCGGCCCGGCGCTGGCGCAAGATGCGGCTGAGCCCGATCCGCCCGAAGCGCGCATCTGCCGCGATGCCGCAGACAGCCCGCGGCCCAACCGGCGGCAGCTCTCGCGCTGTGATCGCGCCATTGCCCAGCCCGGCCTGCCGATGCCGGTGCGGCTGGCCATGCTGCTCAACCGTGGAACCGCGCGGGTGAAGGCCGGGCAACTGGCCGGCGCCGTGGCGGATTTCGATCTGGCCATCAAGGCCGCCCCCGGCGTGGCAGAGGCGTGGATCAACAAGGGCATCGCGCTGGCCCGCATCGAAGGCCGCGCCACCGAAGCGATCGCGTTGATCACCCACGGCCTTGAAATCGGGCCGAAAAGCCCGGCCCGCGCCTATTTCGCGCGGGCCCAGGCCCATGAAGTGGCCGGCAATCTGAAGGCCGCGATGGAGGATTTCGCCGCCGCCGCCCGTGCCGATCCGGACTGGCCGGCGCCCGCCGAGGAGCTGAAACGCTTCCACGTCGAGCGCCGGAAGGTGCTGCGCGGTTAGGCGGCCGGCAAGGCCTCAAGCCCGGCACCGATTTCCACCTTGCGCGGCTTCTTGTGCTCCGGGATTTCACGCACCAGCTCGATGTTGAGCAGGCCGTTTTCAAAGCTGGCGCCGGTCACCTTGATGGTATCGGCCAGCTGAAACCGCCGTTCAAAGGCGCGCTTGGCGATGCCGCGATGCAGGAACACGCGTTCCTTGCCATCGGCTCCGGGCGCAGCCTGGCCGATCACGATCAGGGTGTTTTCCTGCACGGTGATATCCAGTTCGGGGCGGGCAAAGCCGGCCACCGCCATCTGGATGCGATAGGCGCCATCGCCCAGCTTTTCGATGTTGTAGGGGGGGAAGGCGTCACCGGTATCGATCCGGCCGGCGATTTCCACCAGCCGGTTCAGATTTTCGAATCCGATGGACGAACGCAACAACGGCGACATATCAATTGCACGCATGGCAAATTCCTCTTCAAGCAAAGATGCCTCTGGTCCCGCCCACCATGGGCCGGGATTTGCCGCCGTGCCTTCAGGCCCCGGCGGCAACAGCAATCTGGGCATGGTGCGGCCGCTTTCAAGGGCCGGCGCCGCCAATCTGCGGCCACAGCTGGATGCGCTGTTCCACGATGTGTTGGCCACCGGCGAAGCGGCACGCGGCTGGTTTGATGGGCCGTGCCTGGCCTGGCGCGCCACCCTGCCGCCCGATGCAGCGTTGGCGGTGGGAATCGAATCGCTGGGCATCACCGCCCGGCTGCTCAGCGTGATGAATTGGCTGCTGCACGCCGATCACCAGGGCCAGCCGGCCGCCTTGCGGCCCTTTGCCTGCGATGATGCGCCGCCCCTGCCCGCCGATCACCCCTTGGCGGCAACGCCCGGCCATGGCATCGGGCTGGCCAGCCGCCAGATCGTGGCGCGCGCTCAGGCGCTTTGCGCGCTCCACAGCCCAGGATCCCCGCCATGAACCCGTTCCATCTTGCAATTCCCGTTGATGATCTGGCTGCCGCGCGCCATTTTTATGGGGAGGTGCTGGGCTGCCCCGAAGGCCGGTCTTCGGCGACCTGGATCGATTTCGATTTCCACGGCCACCAGCTGGTGGTGCATCAGGCCCCGCGCAGCGCCATCCACCGCAACCCCGTGGATGGGGACAGTGTGCCGGTGCCGCATTTCGGCCTGGTGATGGATTGGGCCGGCTGGGAAGCGCTGGGCGCGCGCATCGCTGCGGCCGGCTTTGCGTTCGAACTGGAACCGCATGTGCGCTTTGCCGGCAAGCCGGGCGAACAGGGCACCTTCTTCCTGTTCGATCCGGCCGGCAACGCGCTGGAATTCAAGGCGATGCGCAACCCGGAAAATCTGTTCGCCAAACAGGCCTGATCGCACTGGCCGGTCAGAGCGACAGTAACACCGTCACCACATCGCCTTCCGCGATGCGTTCCTTCTTGCGGATGGCGGCCTTGATCGGCAGCAGATAGCCTTGCACCTCCTTGCTGGGGAACACCGATGTTTCCCAGCGTGATGTGCCAATGCTGGCCTTCACATAAACCGAACCCCACGCCGCCGATCGGCCGGGTGCGGCGGCGCGGATGCTGGCGGCCACTTCGCCATCGATGGTGAGGAAATGCCAGGCCACCGGCGATGCCTTGGGGCTGCCGTCGCTGGTCTTGGGCCGCCACAGCCACAGAGGGCCGGTGAATTCCCACGCCTTGGCCACCGGCGGCTCCACGCCCAACTCGTCGCGCAAGAAGCGGATCAGTTCGGGATCAAGGCCGGCCATATCGTCCACAGCCGTGACAATACCCTATCGGCGCAGAACGAACACCCCGGTATCGGCGGTGAGATTGGGCCAGATCGCCACCTGCCGTCCCTTGGCCAGCCCGACGCGACGCTCCACCGTCAACCCCATTTCGGCGGCCAGCGCTTCGAAATCGCTGATGGTGCAGAAATGGATGTTGGGCGTTTCATGCCAGCTCACCGGCAGGCTGCGGGTGACGGGCATGCGGCCGCCGAGCGTGAGGCTGAGCCGCACGCGCCAATGGCCAAAATTGGGGAAGGAGACGATGGCGTGGCGGCCGATGCGCACCAGTTGCGCCAGCACGGCGGCCGGCCGCTGCATGGCCTGCAAGGCGTTCGACAGGATCACCACATCAAAGGCCGCATCGGGATAATCGGCCAGATCGGTATCGGCATCGCCCTGCACCACGGCCAGGCCGCGCCCCACGGCGCTGGCCACATCTTCGGCATCCAGCTCGATGCCGCGGCCTTCCACACCCTTCGTGTCGCGCAGCCAGGCCAGCAACTGGCCATCGCCGCAGCCGATATCGAGCACGCGGGCACCATCGGGCACGGCGGCGGCCACGGCGGCCAGATCGGGACGAAGCGGCAGCGGCGTCATGCAGTGAGGAAGCCGTTGATGACGCGGTTCATTTCGGGCGCATCCAGCAGAAAGGCATCATGGCCAAACGGGCTTTCCAGCTCCACAAAGCTCACCGGCGCGCCGGCGGCGTTCAGCGCGCGCACGATGCGGCGGCTTTCGGCGGTGGGGTAAAGCCAATCCGACGTGAAGGAGACAAGGCAGAACCGGCTCTGCACCCCGGCAAAGGCCCGCGCCAGATTGCCACCATGCGGTTCAGCCAGATCGAAATAATCCATGGCGCGGGTGATATAGAGATAGGAGTTGGCATCGAAGCGCTCGACAAAGCTGAGGCCCTGGTGGCGCAGATAGGATTCCACCTGGAAATCGGCATCGAACCCGAACGACACCGAGTCGCGGTTCTGCAGGCGCCGGCCGAATTTCTCGGTGAGGCCTTCCTCCGACAAATAGGTGATGTGCGCCGCCATGCGCGCCACGGCCAGGCCGGCCGCCGGCGGCGCATCGGGCGCATATTGGCCGCCCAGCCACATCGGATCGGCCATGATCGCCTGCCGGCCGACTTCGTGGAAGGCAATATTCTGGGCGCTGTGGCGGGCGGCCGTGGCGATCGCCACCACCTTCTTCACCCGCGCCGGATGCTTCACAGCCCAGGTGAGCGCCTGCATGCCGCCCATCGATCCGCCAATCACCGCCGCCAGCGTGTCCACGCCCAGATGATCGAGCAGCCGGGCTTGCGCTGCCACCATGTCGGAGATGGTGATCACCGGAAAGCGCATGGCAAAGGCCTGGCCATCTCGCGGATCAAGGCTGGTTGGCCCGGTTGATCCCATGCAGCCGCCCAGCACATTGGCGCAGATCACGAACCAGTCGGCCGGGTCCACCGGCTTGCCCGGCCCCACCAGCCGCGTCCACCAGCCCGGCTTGCCGGTGCGCGGATGGGCGCTGGCGACATATTGATCCAGCGTGAGCGCGTGGCAGATCAGGATGGCATTGGTGCCGTTGGCGTTCAATCTGCCATAGGTTTCATAGGCGATGGTGAGTTCGGGCAGCACGCCGCCGCCCGCCAGCGGGAAGTCGCCGGGCAGGGTGATGCTGCGGTCAAGGCCGAAACGCTGGTCCATGGCCGGCCCAGATAAAGGCGCAGGGGTGACTGTGCCAGCGATATTCGCTAACGCCCCAACCCATGACTCACCCCATGACAAACGCCGCACCGCAAATGAAGCCCTGGATCGAAGCCATGCACGCCTATGTGCCCGGCAAATCAAGCGCGGGCGCACCCGTGGTGGCCAAGCTGTCCAGCAACGAAAACCCGTGGGGGCCGTCGCCCAAGGCCGTGGCCGCCATGCAGGCGGTGCTGGCCGAAGGCCATCGCTATCCCGATCCGGCGTCTTCCGCGCTGCGCGCCGCGCTGGGCGCCAAATATGGCGTGGACCCGGCCCACATCATCTGCGGCACCGGCAGCGACGAGATATTGCACATGATCGCCTCCAGCTTTGCCGGGCCGGGGGACGAGATCATCCACGTGCGCCATGGCTTTGCCGTCTATGATGGAGCCACAAGGCGCGTGGGGGCAACGCCGGTGGTGGTGCCCGATGTGGATTATGCCGGCGATGTGGATGCGATATTGGCCGCGATCACGCCGGCAACCCGCGTGATCTATGTCGCCAATCCCAACAACCCCACCGGCACGCTGCTGCCCGCGGCCGATGTCCGCCGCCTGATTGCCGGTGTGCCCGGCAATGTCGTGCTGGTGCTGGATTGCGCCTATGCCGAGTTCGTCGAGGGCGAATATGAAGACGGGCTGGCGTTGGCGCAGAGCCTGCCCAACCTGATCGTCACCCGCACCTTTTCCAAGATCCACGGGCTGGCGGCACAGCGTATCGGCTGGGCGGTGGCGCCGCTGCCGATCATCGCCGCCATGGAACGCGTGCGCGGGCCGTTCAATGTGACCAGCACCGGCCAGGCCGCCGCCGTGGCCTCTCTGGCGGATGACGGCCATATCGACATGGTGCGCGCCGAAACCATCCGCCTGCGCGGCTGGCTGGCGGCCGAGATTGCCGCGCTGGGCAATGCTGGCCTGCGCGCCATCCCGTCGGCCTGCAACTTCATTCTGGTGGAATTTCCCGAGGATGGCCCGGTTTCGGCGGCCGATTGCAACACGTGGTTGCTCGATCACGGCATCATCTGTCGCTATCTGGCGGTGCAGAACATGCCGCGTTGCCTGCGCATTTCCATCGGCACCGAAAGCGAAACCCGCACGGTTGCCGCGGCCCTGCGCGATTATGTTGAAGGCGCGGCCGGGGGCGCCATCTGATGCTGCCATTTGCGCGCGTGGCCATCATCGGCATGGGCCTGATCGGCTCATCGCTGGCGCGCGCCGTGCGCGAAGCCATGCCGACGGTGCAACTGGTGGTGAGCGATGCAGACGAGCATGTGCGTGAGCGGGTGATCCTGCTCGGCCTGGCCGATGATGTGGCCGATGGCGCGGGTGCTGCCGTGGTGGATGCCGATCTGGTGATATTGTGCGTGCCGGTGGGCGCCATGGCCGCCGTCGCTGCCGAGATCGCCCCGGAACTGAGCCCGGACACGGTGGTGAGCGACGTGGGATCGGTGAAGGAAAGCGTGGCGCGCGTGCTGGGGGCTGCCCTGCCCGGCGTGCATGTGATCCCGGCGCATCCGGTGGCCGGCACCGAAAAATCCGGGCCGGATGCCGGCTTTGCCAGCCTGTTCAAGGGCCGCTGGTGCATCATCACCCCACCGCCGCGCGCCGATGCCATGATGGTGGAAAAACTGGCGGAATTCTGGCGCCGGCTGGGCAGCCGGGTGGACACCATGGATGCCGCCCACCATGATCGTGTGCTCGCCGTAACCAGCCATCTGCCGCACCTGATCGCCTATAGCATCGTCGGCACCGCCAGCGACCTGGAAGAGGTGACCAACAGCGAAGTGATCAAATACAGCGCCGGCGGCTTCCGCGATTTCACCCGCATCGCCGCCAGCGATCCGGTGATGTGGCGCGATGTGTTCCTCAACAACCGCGAGGCGGTGCTGGAA
>JAIXQY010000222.1 GCA_027485485.1 Sphingomonadales bacterium
ATGGTGGCATCTTCGGTCTCGCCCGAGCGGTGCGACATCACCGTGCGATAGCGGTTGCGGTGCGCCAGATCGACCGCGGCCAGGGTTTCGGTGAGCGTGCCGATCTGGTTCACCTTCACCAGCAGCGCGTTGGCCAGGCCATCGTTGATCCCCTGCCCCAGCCGCGCCGGATTGGTGACGAACAGATCATCGCCCACCAGCTGCACGCGGCCGCCGAGCTTTTCGGTGAGGATCTTCCAGCCGTCCATATCGTCTTCGCTCATCCCGTCTTCGATCGACAGGATGGGATAATCGCTGCACAAACCGGCCCAATACTCCGCCATGGCCGCCGGGCTGAGCGTCAGGCCTTCGCCGTGCAGATGATAGGCGCCATCCTTGAAAAACTCGGTGGCGGCGGCATCGAGCGCCAGCATCACATTGTCACCGGGGGTGAAGCCGGCCTTTTCAACGGCGGCCATCACGAAATCCAGCGCGGCACGGGTGCCGTTGAGATTGGGGGCAAAGCCGCCCTCATCGCCCACTGCAGTGTTGTGGCCTTGCGCCTTCAGTTCGGATTTCAGCGTGTGGAAAATCTCCGCGCCCCAGCGCACGGCTTCGGCGATGGAGCTGGCGCCCACCGGCATCACCATGAATTCCTGCACATCGATCGGGTTATCGGCATGGGCGCCGCCGTTGATGATGTTCATCATCGGCACCGGCAGCAACCGCGCCGAAACGCCGCCGACATAGCGATGCAGCGGCAGGCCGCGCGAGTCCGCCGCCGCCTTGGCCACCGCCAGGCTGACGCCCAGGATGGCGTTGGCGCCCAGCCGGCTCTTGTTGGGCGTGCCGTCCAGTTCGATCATCGCGGCGTCGATGGCGCCCTGTTCCTCGGCTTCCATGCCCGACAGCGCGTCATAAATCTCGCCGTTGACTGCCGTGACGGCCTTGAGCACGCCCTTGCCCAGATAGCGCGCCTTGTCGCCATCGCGCAGTTCCACCGCTTCATGGGCGCCGGTGGAGGCGCCCGATGGCACGGCGGCGCGCCCGGTCGCACCATCTTCCAGCACGACATCCACTTCAACCGTCGGGTTTCCACGGCTATCGAGAATTTCACGGGCATGAATATCGATGATCGCTGTCATGGGCTGGCCTCTTGCCGTTAAGCGTTGGATGCGGCCAGCCTTGCGCCGGCGCGTCTGATTGGCCAGATAGAAGGCGAAATGTTTGCGGGCAAGCGTCCGTTGAAACCAAGGGAAGCGGATGATGCAGCCGATCGACCCCAACACTGCGCTCATTCCCGTCGATGCCGGGGATTTCGCCGACGAAAACGAACAGCCGACTGCGGCCGGCGGGCTGGAGTCGATCATCGAATTTGCCCGCGCGCGGCTGGTGGCCACCGTGGAAGATGCACGCGACAGCCTGGTCAGCCAGGTGCGTGGTCTCAAGCAATTTGCCGATCTGTTTGGCAGCAACCTGCCCGAAGTGGCGCAGCCGATGGCCCAGATCATCAGCCAGGCTGGCAACAGCATCGATCATGTCGCCGATGCGCTGGCGGAAAAATCCGTTGAGGAACTGGTGGATGATGGCCGGGCGCTGGTGCGGGCGCAGCCGGGCGCGGCGGTGGCAGTGGCCATTGCTGTCGGCTTTCTGGCCGGGCGCATGCTGAAGGCTGCGCGCGATTGATGGCGGCGGGCCCGGCCTCGATCATCGCCCAGGTGCGGCAATTGCTGGCCGGCACGCTGCTGCTGGTACAATCGCTGATCCGGCTTTCGGCGGCCGAGTTCAAGGCCAATGCCGGGGCGCTGCGCGCGCCGTTGGCGGCCCTGCTGGCGGCGGCAACGCTGGGGATCACTGCATTGGTGCTGCTGGTGGTGGCCGCCATATTGGCGCTGGCCTTGCTGGTGGGGCCTCTGGCCGCCACCATGATCGTGGCGGTGCTTGCGGCCATCGCGGCTTTGGCGCTGGCGCGGCACGCCTTGTCGCGGCTTGGGCAGGTGCAGCTTGCACCCACGCGCGCCATGGCCACATTGCAACAGCAGATTGATCGTTTTTCCGCCAGACCAGCCGCCAAGGACAAGCCCCATGACCAGTGAAGCCACCATCGAGGATCTGGCCCGCGCCGCCGATGATGCCGGTGCCGCGCTTGCCGATGAGATCAACGAGCTGGGCGACCGGCTCGCCCCGCGTCAGCTGGTGGATGATGCACTGGAAACCGTGAAGACGCGCGGGCTGGATCTGGCGCGTGAGGCCGGCAGCACGATCAAGGCGCATCCGATTGCCACCGGGGCTGCCATCGCGGCCGTGGGCCTGGCGCTTTATGCCGGCAGCCGCATCGCCAATGCCGAACTGGACATCGATCGCGATCTCGAAGGCTTCACCGATTATGAGGATGCGGCCTTGGTGCAGGCCTCAAGCAGCGGCGTGGACGCCCGCGAACTGGTGAAGGAGAACCCGGTGGTGGCGATCCTGGCCGGCGTGGCGGCCGGCGCGGCACTGGCGCTGCTCTTCCCCTCAAGCACGGCGGAAAAGCGCAGCCTGGGCGCATTGGCCCGCCGCATCACCAGTCGATAAGGCCCAATGCAGCGCATATGATGCACAAACCCGCTCATGCCGAGCTTGTCGAGGCACTGACCCAACGTTGGTGCGTGCCTCGACAAGCTCGGCATGAGCGGATGGGTTCCTGGACCGCTGTTGCTCAGCCGCCGTTAAGCCAAAGCGCCCCACAGGCCTGACCATGATGATCCCGCTCCGCTCCGCCCTGCCCGCCCTGATGCTGGCGCTTGCCATGCCGATTGCCGCGCCAGCCGCTGCCCAGGTGGGGGCCGCCAGTGCCGCCAATCCTGGCGATCCGGCCGCGCGGCCGTTCATCGAGAATCTGGTCAACAGCGGTTTTGCCGTGCTGCGCGACAAGTCGCTGTCAAAACAGGCGGCGCGGGCGAAATTCCGCACCATACTCACCCAGAATGTCGCGCTGGACGATATCGGCATGCGCCTGATCCGCCGCCAGCGCGCCACGGTGACACCGTCCCAACTGGAAGCCTATCGCGCCGCCTTCCCGGAATTCGTGCTCAACGCCTATGCGGACCGGCTCTATGATTATGCCGATGCCAAACTTTCGGTGCAGCGCACGGTGGGCCGCGGGGCCTTCACCGAAGTCTATACCCGCGTCACCCGCCCCGGCGCCCAGCCGGTGGACACGATCTGGCAGGTGAAGGGCGAGGCCGGCAAATTGCTGGTCAACAATCTGGTGGTCAGCGGAATCAACCTGTCGCTCACCCAGGAAGCGGATTTTTCCAGCTATATCGCCAAGAATGGCTTTGATGCGCTCGTCACCTTCATGAAGAGTGCCAACGCCAAGAATCTGAGGGTCCAGGCGCAATGATCGATATTCACCCCACCGCCTTCGTGCACCCTTCGGCGCAGATCTATGGCAAGGTTTCGGTGGGGCCAAACGCCAGCATCTGGTGCAACGCGGTGATCCGCGCCGAATGTTCGCATGTGGAAATCCACGAAGGCGCGAACATCCAGGATTTCGTGATGATCCACACCGATCCCGGCAAGCCGGTGGTGGTGGGCGCCTATACCAGCGTGAC
>JAIXQY010000049.1 GCA_027485485.1 Sphingomonadales bacterium
GAGACCGGGCGCCGCAAGGGGATTTTGGGACATGAAAACGCCTGCGTTTTTCCTGGTTGCCGCGGCTGGCTTTGCCAGTGCCGTGCCGGCTGCCGCCGCACCCGCCGCGACCAATCTGGTGGTCAATGGCAATTTTGAACAGACGACCAACGGTGCCGGCCAAGTCGAATATTACAACAACGACGAAGACATGATTTTTGGCAACACAAGCCTTGTTGGCTGGAACCCGATCGTCGCCGCGACCAATGGAAGTGCCTTGGCTTGGGTGTTCGCGCCCGGCACGGCTGGCAGGGGCGGCGTCCCCTATCAGCAATATGGCGGCATCATGGACCTCTGGGGTCCTGGCAACGGCGGGCTGGCAACCGGTTCCCTGGACAGCATTCAGGGTGGCAATTTCTTTGCGGCCGATGGTGACCCGGAATATCGCAGCGGCATCTCGCAAATGTTGACCGGTCTGACCAGCGGCCAAACCTATCGCGTGTCGTTCGAGTGGGCCGCTGGCCAGCAGGTTGATTTCTTTGGCCCCACCACCGAGGCGTGGCAGGTCGGATTTGGCGGTCAGACCCGCATGACGCCAATTCTCAGCACACCCGAGCGGGGCTTTCAGCCGTGGCGGCGGGAGACGCTCGAATTCGTTGCCTCGGGTTCAGCCCAGTTGCTGAGCTTCCTAGCCGTTGGCACGCCCGTCGGAATGCCGCCGATTTCGCTGCTCGACAATGTGAAAGTTATGGCCGGCGTCCCTGAACCGACATCCTGGGCAATGCTGATCGCCGGCTTCGGCTTGATCGGCGCCGCCACACGTCGCCGCCGCGGCCTGGCCGCTGTCGCCAGCTGAGGGCTTTGCGGTGGGTGAAACCGGCCGGCGCGGACAAGCACGCCGGCCTGTTTCGTTGGGCCGCAACACACTGATTGCCGGAATCGCGTCAGGGCGCCGCAAGACCGTGATGGATGTTGTTTGCCGGCGCCCCATCTGTGTACCCATCAGCGCATCAGAACGCAGATGAGGCCTTTGTTTTGGATCACATGACCAACATCATGGCGCAAATTCCAGACTTTGCCGTCTCGGTCGCTCGGCTGGCGCTGTGGCTGGTGATCCTCAGCCTGGTGTTCGTGCCGTTGGAACGATTCTTCTCGCGCACCCCGCAACAATGGGCGCGCCCACAGGTTGGCAACGACATCGCCTATTATTTCCTGAACAATCTGCTGCCGACGGCCCTGATGGCGTTGCCGCTGGCGTTGTTGGCCAAACTTGTTGCGATGCTGGTGCCCGCACCGTTCCAGGCGTGGGTGCATGGTCTGCCGGCGTGGGCGGCAATTGTGGCAGGACTGATCGTCGCCGATCTCGGGTCCTACTGGGGCCATCGGTTCAGCCATGAATGGCCATTGCTCTGGCGCTTCCACGCCCTTCACCACAGCGCCGAGCATATTGATTATCTGGTCAACAGCCGCGCCCATCCGATTGATGTTGTGTGGGTGCGGATGTGGGGCCTGGTACCGGTGTATATTCTTGGGCTGGGCAGCACCGCTGGCGCCGGGCCATGGGTAACGGTGCTGATCGCAGTGGCCGGCACATTTGCATCATTTTTTGTGCACGCCAATGTCCGCTGGCGGTTGGGACCGCTGGAATGGCTGGTGGCAACCCCGGCCTTCCACCATTGGCACCACAGCAAGCATGATCATATCGACCATAATTATGCGGCGACCTTCCCCGTGCTCGATGCCATGTTCGGCACGCTGTACCTGCCCGGCAAATTCCCGGACGAATATGGCACGGCCGATCCCATGCCGACGACGATCGCGGGCCAGATGCTGGCACCGTTCGAAAAACGGACCACGGCGCCAGTGGTTCGGGAATAGCACAGAGCCATTGCGGCGGCCTGCTTGCACCGGATTGGACTCGGTTCTTCGGCCGTTGCTGCTTTGGCCTGAAAATTCTCTCAACCAACAAACGCCGGCGTATCCGGCCCGTTGGCATAGCCGGAGATGAAGGGCTTGATGCCGCCAGCTTCGGGATAAACATGGCGCGGGTGGGTGCCGATGTTGGTGCCATAGATGTGGATGCTCACCGAGACGCCGGCCCCGGCGTTGGCGACCTTGTGGATGTCGTGCACTTCCGGCCCGATCAGTTCCACTGCGCCGGGCAGCAGTGTGTGGGGTGGGCCGATGGGGCGGGGTGGGGTGGTGCCGTCTGCGGTGTAGGCTTGGGCGTGCTCCGCGCCGCGCAGTTGGCCGACGGCGCCCCAGATGCCGTGATCGTGGATGGGTGTCGCCTGGCCTGGCCCCCAGACGAAGCTGACGATGCTGAACCGGCCGGCGGGATCGGCGTGGAGCAGATATTGCTGATAATGCGCCGGGTGCGGCTGGGCATAGGCGGGTGGCAGCCAATCATCGCGCGCCACCAGCCGGGCCAGGGCGGCGCCCACGGCTGCGTGCGGGGCGGGCTGGGCCAGGGCCTGTTGCACCTCGGCGATGCAGCGGGCCAGTGGTTCGGGCGGGGTGATCATGGAAGGCAAGTGTGGCGCAACCCCCAGCCTGCGTCAAAAGCCGGCTTTCGGGGGCGGCGATAGGGTGTCACTCTGCTGGCGACAGGGTTGACGATATGGGGGCAGGCATGAAGCGGTTTTTGATCGGCACGGCGTTGGCGGCAGCATTAGCGGCCCCGGGGCTGGCGCAGGAGGCGGCGTTCGCACCGGTGGTGCTGGATGCCGCGAAGGGCCGGGTGCTGCTCACCGTGCCGGCGCTGGATGCCGATGTGCTCTATTACACCAGCCTGGCATCGGGCGGGGGTTCGGTGGAGTTGCCGCTGGATCGCGGGATCATGGATTCGGCCGTGGTGCGCTTCCGCCGGGTGGGCAACCGGATCGTAGTGGAGGAGCAGAACCTGGCGTTCCGCTCCCTGAATGGCGATGCGGCGCACAAGGCCGGCGTGGCGGCATCCTTCCCGACCGCGACGCTGGCCAGCCTGGCGATCGACAGCGAGGCGGGCGGCAAGATCGTGGTGGATGCGACGCCGCTGATCCTGCGTGATGCGGTGGGGGTGGAAGCCATCATGCGCCGGCAGAACCAGGGCAATTATCGTTTCGATGCGGCGCGGTCGGCGGTGGTGATGGCCAAGGCCTTTCCGTTGAACAGCGAGGTGGAGATCAGCGCCAATTTCACCGCGGAAAGCCCCGGCGCGCTGGTGCGCGGCGTGGCGCCGTCGGCCGAAACGCTGACGCTGCGGCTGCACCACAGTTTCATCAAGGCGCCGACGGGTTACACCCCGCGCATGGCCGATCCGCGCATTGGCGTGTCCACCCTGCGCTTCAAGGATTTCAGCGCGCCCTTTTCGAACGGCATCGATACCGAGTGGGTGACCCGCTGGCGGCTGGAGAAGAAGGACCCGCAAGCGGCGCTGTCGGAGCCGGTGAAGCCGATCACCGTCTATTTCGATCTGGCGATCCCGGCGCCGGTGCGCCACGCCATGAAGCAGGGCCTGTTGTGGTGGAACAAGGCCTATGAAGCCGCGGGCTTCAAGAACGCCATCGTGGCGCTGGATGCGCCGGCGGATATGGACCCGCAGGATATCCGTTACAATTTCATGCAGTGGATCAACCGCGATGAGCGTGGATTCTCGTCGGGCGGGCCCTATCGCGATCCGCGCACCGGCGAGATTTTGGGCGCCAAGGTGCGGATGGATTCGCACCGCATCCGCACCGTGGCCAATTATTATGATGTCTATGCCGGCGGCCTGCCGAAAGATGGCAGCGGGGTGACGGTGGCGGACCCGTCGTTGGTGAACGGCACGTTCGAGACAATGCCAAAGGGCCAGCGCGACATGGTGTTGCTGCGCCAGGCGCTGCTGACGGCGCATGAATATGGCCATGCGCTGGGGTTCGGGCATAATTTCGCCAGCAGCCTGAACAACCGGGCCAGCGTGATGGAATATCCCACCCCGCGGGTGAAGATCGTCAACGGCCGGCTGGATCTGTCGGAAAGCTTCCAGAAGGCGATCGGCGCTTACGACACGATGATGGTGCGTTATGCCTATACGCCGCTCAAGGACGAGGCGGCCGGACTGAACGCCATCATCGCCGATATGCGCAAACAGGGCCTGATCTATGTGCCCGAAACCGACCCGCGCTGGACCTGGTATGATGATCGCGCCACGCCGGCGGAAGGCCTGGGCGAAGCATTGGCGGCACGGCGGATCATGCTGGCCACTTATGGCGCCGACAGCGCGCTGTTGCCGGGTGAACCGGTGGGCGAATTGCGCAACCTGCGGCTGTGGATGGCCTATCTTCACCACCGCTATCAGGTTGAATCGGCGGTGAAATATATCGGCGGGCTTTATACCGACATCAAGGTGAAAGGGGAGCCCGGCCCGGCCACCAGCGCCATTCCGGCCAAGTTGCAGCGTGACACGCTGGGCCAGTTGCTGGCCTCGCTCAGCCCGGCGGAACTGGCCCTGCCGGAGAAGTTGCTGGCCGAGCTGACGCCCGATCCCGGCCGCAATCTGGAAGATCTGTCTGACGATCCGGTGTTCGATCAGTTGCGCGCCGCCCGCATTGCCGCGGCTTTGGTGGTGGAGCCGCTGTTGGCGCCCGACCGTGCCGCGCGGCTGGTGGCACTGCAGGCGCGCGGGTTGGACGGCGTGATGCTGCCGGAACTGATCGACGCGCTGATGGCGGCGAGCTGGAACGCCAAGGCCGGCGACGGCCCGCTGCTGCGCGTGGTGCAGAAGACGGTGCTGGATGGCCTGATGATCCTGGGTGCCAGCGCGACCACCGCGCCTGAGGCCCGCGCCTTGGCGTTGCAGACGCTTGGCGATCTGGCCAAGGCGCTGCCTGGCAGGCAAGGCGACGCGTTGGGCGCGGCGTTCAACCGGCAGACGGCGGCCGATATCACGGCCTATCTCGCTGATCCGGTGGGCAAGGCGCCCAAGGCGGTGAGCCTGCCATGGGGCAAGGGCCC